>JAYVOE010000017.1:0-18136 GCA_043758065.1 Spartobacteria bacterium
TGCGGCGGTCGATCCGAACTTGAATGACTCCGATTTCGCTCTGGGAAAACTCAACACGCGTGGATTCAAATTCGGCACCA
The DNA here is from genome assembly GCA_043758065.1 of Spartobacteria bacterium. GTDB lineage: Bacteria > Verrucomicrobiota > Verrucomicrobiia > Chthoniobacterales > DASVRZ01 > DASVRZ01. Next base: position 81 of record JAYVOE010000017.1, read on the forward strand.
CCTACGGAATCACCGACGCGGTTTCCCTCGGTGTCACGGGCTTCATCACCTACAATCTTGATGACAACCTGGCCGACTCTTTCGGTCTGGCCAATCGCAACACCGTCAACGCCGTCCAAGTGGACGTTAATTTTAAATTCTAAACTTCATCCGACTTCCATCTGACTCTGAAAATGAAAAAACTCATCATCTCCACACTCACCGCGTTGATTGCCTTTTCGGCCGCCGCGCAAGCCCAAGTCAAACTCCTCAACGTTTCTTACGATCCGACCCGCGAGTTTTACACGGAATACAATAAACTCTTCGCCGCGCACTACAAAGCGACTGCTGGCAAAGACGTCAAAATCGAGCAATCGCACGGCGGTTCGGGCAAACAGGCACGCGCCGTTCTGGATGGTCTCCAAGCGGACGTGGTCACGCTCGGTCTCGGCTACGACATCGATATTTTAGCCGAAAAAGGGCTCGTTTATAAAGAATGGGAGCGCACCTTGCCGCACAACAGCTCGCCCTACACCTCGACGATTGTTTTGCTCGTTCGCAAAGGCAATCCGAAGGGAATCAAAGACTGGGACGACCTCGTAAAGCCCGGCGTGGGTGTGATCACACCCAACCCAAAAACTTCCGGCGGCGCGCGTTGGAACTATCTGGCTGCCTGGGCGTATGAAAAACAAAAAGCCGGTGGCGACGAAGCCAAGGTGAAGGAATTCATCAAGGCGCTCTACAAAAACGTCCCTGTCCTCGACACCGGCGCCCGCGGTTCTACGACCACATTTGTGCAGCGCGGAATCGGCGATGTTTTGATCGCTTGGGAAAACGAGGCTTACCTCACGCTGAAAGAATTTGGCAAAGACAAATTCGAGATCATCACGCCTTCGTTGAGCATCCTGGCGGAGCCGCCCGTTGCGCTTGTTATCAAAAATGTCGGCAAGCACGGCACCCTCGAGCCCGCTCGCGAGTATCTAAAATATCTCTATTCCGAAGAGGCGCAGGATTTGATCGGCAAGAACTTCTATCGTCCGGTTTCCGAAAAAGCCGCCGCAAAATACGCGGCTCAATTCGGTCAGACCAAGCTCGTCACCATCGCTGATTTCGGCGGCTGGAAGACAGCTCAGCAAGCGCATTTCGCCGATGGCGGATCGTTCGATCAGATCTACGAGAAATAATCTGCTTGAAGTAAAATCAGCCGGGCGCGGGGCGAGTCCAGCCTCCGCCCGGTTTTGTTTTCAGCGGAGTTAGGGAGCAATCTCGGCGAGCGAGCCGGGCAGAATCGATTCCAACTCCGCTCAAATCCTCGCTCAATTTTTGACTTCCCGACCGGTCCGACTACTTTGTGCCACCATGATGACGCTTACGGAAAACGCGGTTGCTGAACTCAAAAACCTGCTCGTCGCCAAAGGCTTGGGCGAGGGGAGTGGATTGCGCATCGGGATCAGCAAAGGTGGTTGCGCGGGTTTGCAATACGACATGGAACTGGCCGATCCAGCGGAGATTCAATTGACCGATGAAGTGTCGGAACGTGGCGGAATGCGCGTCTTTGTCGCCAGCGATGCGGCGCGACTGTTAGTCGGAGCCACGCTCGATTACGTCGATGATTTAGCGGGTGCAGGCTTTCGCATTATCAATCCAAACGCGGCGCGGAGTTGTGGGTGTGGCACGTCTTTTGAGCCGGGTGAGGCCGTCATCGGAGCGTGAAGCGACCTGACCAGCGCCCCGGGATGGCGGTCGATGTGGAGCTGATGTCGGAGCGGAAAATCCGCGCCAAAAAAGGTCGCCGCGATAATCTTTTTGCCTGGACGATTTTTTTGCTGCTCCTGATCGGCATTGTTTTCGCCTGCTGGATCGGGAGTTTCTACGTTTTCCAACATCCGGAGAACCCGCGCAGTTATGGGATTTTGCGGAAGTTGAAAAAAATCGATCCGCCGAAACGCTTCGAGCCGACGCTGGCACCCAATGGGAAATTTTATCACGCGAAAGATTTTCTCAAGCTGATCAACGAAAAATCAGAATCCGATCTAACTCGGATGAACTTGGAATTGCTCCAGGCTTACATCGGAAATTACAGCATCAAGGAACTGCAAGTCCCGTATCTGATGGGCCGTTTTTCCGTGATCCAATCGCAGATTTTATCGAAGGCCGACCTCTTTCCATCCGGCTACGTCGCGCTCGCCCGATCCGTTGATGAGCCGAAACTTTTGATCGAGCAACTTTATCCAGCCGAAGCCGAATACACCGACGATCTGCGCCAAATGTTGCAACCGGGCGTCGAGATCAAGCTGGAGCGGACTTACGATTTATCCGCCGTTTTGCATGTGGAAAAAATGCCCGACAACGCCTGGCAAGTGACGATTGTTCCTTTGAACTACGACTCGTATGGTCTCGGCGACGGCCGCGAAGTGCACCTCGAACCGCCGCTGATGCCGAATCTCACGGGGTTGCTCCCGATCATCGAGCCGCATTTTGAGAATGATCCAAGCCGCGTCGCAAAACTCGCGCGCGGCCAGTCGCCAACGCCGGTTGTGGAAGAAAAAGACGTGCCCGTCATTGCCCGCAGCGGCCCAACGCCGGATCAATCGGTCGTTCGCATTGCCCGCGCATTGCCCGTGGAAAAGACTCCGTTTTCAACGGCGAAACCGACACCGAAGGCAGAATCGACTCCAACTCCGATGGTTTTAGCTGCGATTCCAGTCACCACGCCAGAGTCCACTGCAACTCCGATGGAAATTCCTACGCCAACTCCGAAAACCATCGCGTCCTCCGCTGCGCCGACTCCGAAATCCGCACAAAGTTGGGCCACCTATCGTCCCGGACAAATGCCGCGCGGACGTTTAATGGAAGTTCCTAATCTGGATTCGCTCGCCAAAAATGGCGGCCCCAAGGAGACGACGTATCTTCAGGGAAATTTCGTGGTTAAGGCTAACGACGGCAATCGCGCCGTGCTCAGAACTGGCAATCGCATCGCCGATGCCGTCGGTCTCGGCGGCGCCGTGCAAGGACAGACGCGCATCATTGTCGAATATCCCGAGGGGCAATCTGCGCCGAAAGCAGGCAGTCAGGTCAGTCGCGACAAGACGCGCCCCTTTCAGATCACGGCCATTCGACGCGATGCAAAAGGTCAGCTCAACGTCTTTGTGCGCGAGGTGACGCAGCCGTAGATTTCGTTCTAACTCCGATGATAACCACCGCGAGCAAGATCACGCTGATTCGGATTTTTCTGATCCCGGTCTTCGTTTTGTTTGCGTGTTATTACGGCCAAAGCGTGCGTTCCGGATATCCGCTGGAATGGCAGCGCTACACGGCGATCGGCGTTTTCCTGCTCGCTGCACTGAGCGACGGCATCGACGGCTACGTGGCCCGCCATTATCACCAGCAAAGTCGGCTCGGCGTGATCCTCGACCCGATTGCGGACAAAGGGCTGCTGCTCGCGGCGCTGATCACACTCGCATTTGCCAACTGGAAATATGAATTGCCCATTTGGTTCATGGTGCTCGTCATCGCCCGCGACGCGGTGATCGTCTGCGGCAGCATCGTCCTTCAGCACATCAACGGCGACGTTCATATCCGTGCAACTCCGATGGGAAAAATTTCCACCGTTCTGCAAATGGCTGCCATCGGCTGGACGATGTTGCAGTTGCCGCACTATCTCATTCCGATCTATGCGGCGGGCGCGTTTACCCTCGTATCCGGCGTAGGATACGTCCTCGACGGCTTGCGGCAAATGACGCACCCTCCGGCCAAATGAATCCTCTCGTCGCTATCGTCGGTCGTCCCAATGTGGGCAAATCGGCTCTCTTCAATCGTCTTGCCGGTCGTCGCATTGCCATCGTCCACGATCAACCGGGCGTGACTCGCGACCGACTGAACGCGCTCTGCAAACTCGGCAGCAAGCCGTTTGAAATCATCGACACCGGCGGCATCATTGCCACGACGAACGATAATTTTGACGAAGCCGTCCGCATCGAGGCCGACATTGCGATGGCGACGGCGAACGTCATTTTATTCGTGGTCGATGGCACTGCTGGATTCACTCCAGCCGATCAGGAATTGGCTCGGCTCCTTCGTCGGGCCGACAAACCGGTCCTCCTGCTCGTCAACAAAATGGATCACGCCAATCACGAAGGCATGGAAGACGCGTTTTCTCGTTTGGGTTTCATCGTCTTCCCGGTGAGTGCGGAGCACAGTCGAGGAATTGGCCCGCTCATCCAGCGCATCGAGGCGTTGTTGCCAGAAGTGGACGAATCGGATGCAACTCCGCTCAAAAAACCGATCAAGATCGCGCTCGTCGGTCGTCCGAACGTGGGTAAATCGTCGCTTATCAATGCGATTATGAACGATCAGCGCACGATCGTCAGCGACGTTTCCGGCACGACCCGCGATGCCGTGGACATTCCGTATCGTCAGGGCGAACAAGATTATTTGTTAATCGATACCGCGGGCATTCGGCATCGCTCGAAGCAAGATTCGTCAGTGGAGATTTTCTCCGTGATGCGCTCGGAAAAAACGATCAGGCGGGCGGATTTATGCGTGCTCGTGCTCGATGCATCGTGTGGTCTCACGGCGCAGGACAAGAAAATTGCCGGGCTGATTCAGAAGGCGGAAAAGCCTTGCATCGTGGTGATCAACAAGTCCGATCTGCTCGATGACGCTGGCAAGGAAGCGCGGCGCGATTATTTAAAAATGCTCGGAACGGAGTTGTTTTTCCTCGACCACGCCCCACGGTCCCTCGTTTCTGCAAAGATGGGTGACCGCATCGACGATCTCTTCAAATGCATCGAGCGGGTCGTTACCCAGTCGCAAAGCCAGCTCACTACCGGTCCGCTGAACCGCCTCCTCAAACAAGCGCTCACCGCGCATCCGCCGCCCGTCGTCGGCAATCGCCGGCTGAAGATTTACTACGCCACGCGCATCGACGACAAACGCCGCGATCTTATTCCCGTGCCGCGTTTTCTGCTCTTCGTCAACAAGCCCGACGCCCTCACGCAGACCTACGAAAAATATCTCGAAGGCCAGATTCGCGGCCAGACTGCGTATGAAGGTTTGCCCGTGATTTTCAAGCTGCGCGAGCGCGAACATACGACTCCAGGTCCGGTCTAAAAACGGTTCGTACGAAAGTCATCGAATCATTTTCCATTTCGCGAATTTCGGGCTATCTCCAAGGCGATGCGTCCTTTTCTCGTCCTCGTAGCTGCCTCCACATCGCTGTTTGCCCAGACACTGCCCGCGCCGCCCGCAGAACCGCAAGTCATGGCTGCGCTGCCCGTTCGTGAACGCGAAATCATTACGCGTCTCCAAATCTACCTCGATCAACGCAATTTCGGCCCGGGAAAAATCGACGGACGCTGGGGTGAATTCACCGGCAAAGCGCTCAATCGTTTCCAAAAAGCCAACGGCATGGCCGTCGACGGGAAATGGGAATCAGTGCCCGATTTGCTCCAGATCAGCCCGATCTACACGAGCTACACTTTACGGCCAGAAGATTTCAAGCAGGTCGGAAACATCCCGAAGACGCCTCAAGAGCAATCCAAACTCAAGCGAATGCCCTACACCAGCATCGTGGAGTTTTTGGGCGAAAAATTTCACTCCGACCCGGAATTTCTTCGTCAGCTCAACAAAGGCGTTTCGCTCGACGCCGTGATGGCTGGGAATTCCATTCGAGTTCCAAACGTATCGCCGTTCCTCATCGAAAACATGAAGGAAATCGGCAGCATGCCCGACGTTCCTGAGTTCGCCACGAGATCGATTCACATCGACACGATTAACAAAATGCTCGAGCTGCGCGACGGCGACAAACTGCTGGCCGCCTTTCCGATCACACCCGGCGCGGCCAATCATCCGGCACCAAAAGGCACCTGGCACATCGTCGGCATCGCCACCATGCCGTGGTATCGCTGGAATAAAGGCGTCCTCAATAGCGGCGTTTCCAGCGGCGAATCGTATCAAATTCCATCCGGCCCAAACTGCCCCGTCGGCGTGCTCTGGTGCGGCCTGAATAAACGCGGCGTGGGCGTGCACGGCACGAATAGCCCCGATAACATCGGCCGCACGGGCAGCCACGGCTGCATTCGACTCGCCAATTGGGACGCCTCCCGTTTCGCGGGCATGGTCACGAAGGGAATGGCCGTTCACATCGACTCAGTGGACATCGCTCCTCAAGTTCCGGCGACTCCGACTCCCGCTCCTGCAACAACTGCCGCAACTCAGTAAAAAAAGGGTGACTGACGGGATTCGAACCCGCAACAACCAGAATCACAATCTGGGACTCTAACCATTGAGCTACAGCCACCGTTTTTGCCTCTTTCGAAGCAGCGAAATCAATACCGCCCGTTGCCGCAGATGGCAAACTCAATTTTTCAGTCGAGTTGCAGCCGTATCGCCGAAAAGGCGGATGAAGTTTTCCTGCACCGCAATTTTCATTCGAGTTAGATCGCAATCACGGATTCGGGCGAGACTTTCATAACAGGCCACAATGTCGACGTCCTGATTTGGCGCGTCTGTCTCCACCAACAATCGATCCATCGGTAACTGACGAAACACCTCGCGTCGCGCCGCCTGTCGTTCATCCAAAAAGTGAGCGGAGTAAGAGAAATATGCGCCGGACTTTTCGCATTCCCGCGCAATTTCGATCGATCCAGAAAACGCATGAAGCAGAAATCCGCAGCGGGGCAGGGGATTGGTCCGGAGAATCTCCGTCAGCCATCCAAACGCCTTCACGCAATGAATCGTCGCGGGAATGTTTTTCTCTGCGGCGAGGGAAAGTTGCCAGCGAAAGACTTCTTCCTGCGCGGCGCGATCGGGGTTTTTCATCGCTAGGTCGAGCCCGATTTCACCCACACTCGCATGAGGATTTTCGAGAAACGAGGTTAGGTTTTTCTGCCAATCTGAACTGCGCTGCTTAATGAACCACGGATGCAGTCCGTAAGCAGGAAGAGTCGAAAGATTATTTTCTGTCAGTTCACTAACGCGCGGCCAGTCCGCTTCGCTAGTACCATTAACGACGGAAAGTGAGTCGAGTTCCAACCGACTCTCGGTCAGCCTTTGATCATGCAGATGATTATGGGCATCAATCCACATGGCGCAGGGTTTGGATGACGCAGTGCAAGCCGTGCAGTCGAGTCGCGCTGAGCATTTGATCGAGTCCTAACAATTCGAGAATCCTCGGGGAAAACTGACGCGCATCGTTCAGTTCGGAGCCTTGATAGAGTTCTACTAACAACGCGACGAGGCCGCGCACCAATTGCGAGTCGGCACAGTAAGAAATTTTCAATCGACTTACATCGTTCTCCACGTGAAGCCAGACGTGCGATGTGCAACCTTTCACCAGCCACTCATCGCGGCGTTGTCCTTTTGCCATCTCAGCGCTCCCGACGCGATGACTAACAATGGCATTCAGCCGCTCGTGCCGATCCATGATGATGGCGTAGCGCGCGACCAACTCTTGCTCGCGATCTGCTAGTTTCATTTAATCATTTTCAGCGCCTGCATCAAGGTGACGGGAATAATATCGTAAGTTTCATTTCTAACAAAGATGTTGAGGTAGTTCGACATTTGAAAAGTAACGACGACTAACACTAGCACGGTCAGTGTGGCCGTTTTTTTGAGCGGAGTTGCAGTCGAATCAGAAATGCTGAAAAGCGCGGTCGCAGCTAGATAGAACAATGGGAAATCCCAGATCAAACCATAGCGCAGGTTCATTCCGTAACGCAGGTTGCCCATGATAAAGTAGGTGGCTACGACATACACTAAGAAGAAGCGCGCGTTGCGATCCGTCGTGACGTTTCTGAAAATTCCACCAATAGCTAGAACCACAATGACGGGCATGGTTAGAACCAAGTCGGACAGATACCGAAACCACGGCCCGTCGCCGGTGGTGATGGCGTAGGGGAGGTTGTAAGACATCTTCACGTTGAGACGATAGGCCTCGATCAGGTTGACGACATCTCCCGAGGCAAAAACCAAAATTCCCGCTCCGATGGCAGGGGCGATGAGAGTGACGGCGATGATCCATTTCGTCAGTTGGCCGAATTTCATCCATGGCGTGAGGCAGAGAATCGCCAGGACGGCGGCATAGACGAAGGCGGCGTTTTCTTTCGTTAGGACTAACAAAATCAGGGCGATGCCGTAGAGGATCAGCCAGAGTTTTTTCGTTGGGTTTTGCAGCGCTTCCCAGAGGAACCAGAGGACGAAAAATGCGACGGTCGCGAAAAATCCATCGATCAGCGCGCGGTGCGACATGTAGATTTCCAAGGGCGCAAAGGCGGTTAGTGCCGTGATGACCATGCAGAGGCGATATCCCCCTAACCGGAATGAAAAAGCGGCGGCTCCTAACAAAAGCAGAATGCTAGCTGCCGTGGAAACAGCGCGGACGGATTCGAGCGCGGATTTTCCAGAAATGCGATGCCAGGCGGTGGCTGAAAGGAGAAACGTGATGCGCGTCGGCGGCAAAAAAGCGATCGGACTGACAATCTGCTCTTCTATATAGGAGGCCACAACATCAGGGTAATGGGTCCACCCTTTTTTCGTGATTTGCTGGACGTAGTTTCGGTAGATGCCTTCATCGAAGCCGACGCCCTGGATTTTTTCATACGAGTGGAGCCGGAGATAGATTCCGGATGTGAGCATGGCGATGAAAACGATCAGCCAGGGAATGGAGATTTTTGGAAAATTCATGGAGTTTTTGCGGTGGTTATTTCCTGGCGAAGTTGCTTGAGGGCTTTTTGATCCGGGTGCAAGGCTAATCCGGCGTCGAGGATTTCCAGTGCGCGATTGGGTTGGCCAGTCTGCGAGTAGATGCTGGCGAGTTGATAGGCAGCGAGCCAGTTGCCGGGGGCGAGTTCGAGCGTTTTGGAATAATAGGCAGCGGCCGAATCCCAGGCTTTTTTTTCCATGGCGATGTAACCCAAATCATTTAGGGCGACGGTGTTTTGCGGATTGAGACGCAGGCTTCTGGCGAAAAATCGCTTGGCGCGCTCCGAATCATGCTGGCTGAGATACAAATTTCCCATGGCGAGATTGGTGTTTTCGTTTTCGGGGGCGTAACGCCAGGCGAGTTGGAGTTGATTCTCGGCAGCGGGAAGGTTGCTGGCTGCGAGCAGGCGGAGTCCGTGATTATACGCGTCGAGCGGCCAGGCGCCTTGGTTGGGAACGGGGACCGTGACGAAAATCGCCGTAGAAAACGCGACGAGAGAGTCGACTGCAACTCGACTCCAAAGTTTTGCGAATGCGTTTTCCCAGAGCTGCACGATGAAAAATGCGGAGAAAATCAGCAGGCCGGGAACCGCAGCCATGCGGTAGCGCTCGGTGACGAAGACGGTGAGCAAGGAGCCGAGATGCAGCAGAATCGCGGCGAAGACCCAGCGGGATTTCCGGTAGGGGCTAACGAGGGAAAGCGCCATGCCAGCGAGGCCGAGAGCAGAAATGATTCCAAATCCGATGCCCGGCGTGGTGATGTCTTCGTCGGCAAACGCGCGGATCAGGCTGAGGTCGTCGTAGGAATAGGCGTTCCAGAAGTTGACAATTTTTTGCCCAAGAAGGCGCAACCAGGGGATCGGGTGCTCTCTGATATAGGCGTTCGCCTGGGCGGACCAGTAGGCGGAAACGGCGGAACGCTTGATGGGATGTCGGCCGCCGATGGCTTTTTCGGCGATGGTTATGGAATCCGCGAGCATTTGTTCCTGATTGGCATGCAACCCGGATGGAATTTTTAGGTAGCCATTTGCTTCCGGGTTGTTGCCGATGAAGAAATTCAGCCCGCCATGTGCGGAGAGGGCGACATTATCGCGCGCGACGAGGTGATTATGCAGAATCGCCGGGCTACAGCCGAGAATGACGCCGATCAATAAAAGTCCGCCGAGTAATACGCACCGCCGCACGCCATCTCGGAAGAGGACAGCAATGATTAATGGCAACGTGAAGAAAATGCTCGCAGCAATCGTGGCCATCGCACCAATGCCGATACCAATGCCGAAAATGGTCTTCGCGTTCTGCGGTGGCTCACTTTTCAGACACCACCAAATGATCGTCCAAAAGGCTGCGGTCAAAAGCACAGTGGGCATTAAGACCGAGGAAAACGCCTGCGCCGGCAGGTAAAACACGTAACCCAGCCCGGCAATAACGGCTACAGCACCGCCCAGCCAGGTCTTTTCCGCGTTGAAAAATATCAAATTTGCAATCTTGCATATCAAATTTGCGACAAACCCTTCAACCAGAGACTGGCCAAAACAAATAATCAGCGGGTAAATGCCAATTATTTTGTAGATGACTCCCAAAATATAAGCGTAGCCGGGCATTCCATAAAAGGCTTGATGGTCCGTCCACTGTCCATCTGCAATGCGGATTGCCCACGCGTGATAGAAACGCATATCCCCCTGATCTTGAACGACATAGCTTCCGCTATACAGCCGCGTTAGAACATAAAACCTAACGGCAACGGTCAGGATAAACATCCACGTTCCCAGTTGTTGGCGAGTTGCGGTGGCCGAGAGAAACATGGGCGGGCGGAGCATGGCCGTTCCTACGGCGGAAAGTCAACGGCGCGATTTTTCATTCGAGTTCCAAACAAATGTGGCACGGCCACTGCTAGATAGGAATCTGTGTCGGATTACCGGCAAATAAAAAACAAACCGAACTAATAACTAAATAGAAAAATAAAAACCATGTTAAACAAACTCAATAAAAACCGTGGGGGCTTCACCCTCGTTGAAATCATGATCGTTGTCGCGATTATCGCCTTGCTCGCTTCCGTCGCTGTTCCCAGCTTCCTGCGTGCTCGTAAACGCTCACAAGCGACTGCAGTGAAAAACGATTTGCGCCTCATTGACGCAGCCGTTGATCAGTATGCGATCGAAAACAACAAAGCCGCTGGCGTTCAGCCAACCGCTCAGAACCTCGCATCCTACCTGAAGACTGGCACTCGTCTGCAAGTCGCAGCTGCTGCAGGTGCCATCACCGATCAACTCGGAAATGCGGTCACCGTTCCAACGGTCGACGCACTGCCTAAGATCCCTGCGGCTACCAACACGGCTCTGTCCGACGTTGCCGACGCAACCTTCTGGGCTCCTTACTCGATCAACTAAACTAGTCTAAACCCAAATGAGAAGCTCCCTGAGGACTACCACTCAGGGAGCTTTTCCTTGGAAAAAGACACCCCTCATTTCAATCTAACTCCAATCAAGTTTCACTAACGCTCCTTACATTATGTTAAACAAATTACGCAAAAACCGCGGAGGCTTTACCCTCGTCGAAATCATGATCGTCGTCGCGATCATCGCCTTGCTTGCATCCGTCGCTGTTCCCAGCTTCCTGCGAGCTCGTAAACGCTCACAAGCGACTGCGGTGAAAAACGACCTGCGACTCGTGGATTCAGCTGTGGATCAGTATGCCATCGAAAACAACAAACCGGCGGGCACCCAGCCGAGCCTGACCGATATCGCAAAATATTTGAAAACGGGCACGCGCCTTCAAGTTGCTGCTGCGGCCGGAAGTCTCACCGATCAACTCGGTAACGTCATCACCGTCCCCACGGTCGATGGTTTGCCAAAGATCCCTGCTGCGACCGACACGGCGCTGTCCGATGTCGCGGACGCCGCCTTCTGGACTCCGTATTCCATCAACTAAGTCCCACCTAACTCCACTGAAAACCCCTTCGAGGAAACTCGGAGGGTTTTTTTTGTGTCCATCGCGCGTTTAAACTGCCAGTCTCCCAGCCTCATTTGGCACGTGGCAAACTCATCGTCCTCCAGAAAAATCCCGCTGACTTACGCGATCCCGTTCGTCGCAGTCATCCTCATGGCAGCCCTCTTCGCTCTCTATGGAAAAAGCCTCGCCGGGCAGTTTCTCTGGGATGACCACTTCCTGGTTCTCGACAACCTCCTCATTCGCTCACCCAAGCTAATCCTCGAATCATTTCGCCACAATCTCGGCTACGATCCTTCGTCGAATTTTTATCGTCCCATCCAGACGATTTCCTACTTCATCGACTACTGGCGCGGAGATTTTTCCCCGCAGATCTATCACCAGACAAACATCTTCATCCACGGCCTCAACGCCATCCTCGTCTTCGCTTATCTCGGCCTGCGAGCGGGCCACTCGCCGCAGACTCCGCGCACCCTTGCGGCCATCTTTTTCATCACCTTGTTTTGGGCTGTCCACCCCATCCATTCTGCGACGGTCGCCTATATTGCCGGGCGCGCCGACAGCCTCGCCCTCCTGTTTCTCCTGCTCACCTTCTGCCTGTGGGAAAAGGTTAAAAAATCAGTCGAGTTAGAACGTTATCTCTGGTCAGCCGTCATGCTCTGCACCGCCTTCTGCGCCATCTGCTCGAAAGAAGCCGCCCTCGCTGGAATGGGATTTTTCCTCATCAACCTCCTGTTCCTCGAAAGAAACCTCGATCGGAAAACGAAAGTCTACGCGGTCGTCGGCGTCTTCCTTCTGCTAGCGGCATACGTTAGCCTGCGCTTTTCCATAAAATGCGTCGTCGATCCCGCCACATTTTACACGCCGCTAATGGACCGACCGCGTTTAGTTCTCCGCGCCTTGGGAGACTATCTACGCTTGTTAGTTTTCCCTGAGAACTTGAGAATGGAACGCCAGATCACGCTCCTACCAAACCTTTACGTAGATCCCGCGACCTTCGATCCGATCTATTCTCGTTTGAGTTACATCGGAATCGCTTTTCTAGCTATCTTGATTGTGGGCTATTTCAAAGAGGGTCAACAACAGACACTTCGCCGATTTGGTGTGCTCTGGTTTGTCATTACGCTGCTGCCAGTCTCCAACATTTTCTCACTCAACTCAACCGTCGCCGAGCACTGGCTTTACCTGCCATCCATCGGACTCCTCATCCTGATTTTTGCCACTTGGACGGAATCCAGCCCGAGAATTCAGAACGCCACGTTGGTCCTTATTTTCATTTGGGTTACAGGCTTATCAGTTAGAACATGGTCGCGGGTCAACAACTGGATTACACCGCTGACATTTTTTGAAAACACTATCCGCTCCGGCGGTGACACAGCTCGGATGCGTGTCAATTTAGCCAACGAATATCGACTAGCCGACAGACTTATTGATGGCGAAAATATGCTGCGGGTCGTCATCCATAAATCTCCAGAATACTTCCAAGCTAAACATGCCCTCATCGCCAACTTGCAAGCGCAGGGCAAAAGCCAGGAAGCAGCAGAGTTACTCGGCGAAACGTCGGCACCCTTTGGCGACAGCTTCTCGGGAAAAATCTACACCGCTCATCATCTACTAGCTTCTGGCGACCTAACCTCGGCCGCCACTCAGTTAAAAGAACTAAACGAAAAATATCCCGATTCATGGCTGGTCACCAAGGAAACGTTAATGTTCTTCGCCCAGCTTCATCAGCCTGCAAAAAAGCTCGTAGCTTTATTAGATTTCACAGAAAGAAACCCATGGCATTCGCCTTCGATGGTTGCCCTCGGAGATCTGTATGCCGCCCATGGCGAAACGCATTTGGCTAATCAATCTTATCAATCGGCCCGCGATCTTGATCCGCGAAATCCAGACATCACGAAACGCCTCGCTCCACCCACGGAGGTAAAAAAATGAGCGGAGTTAGAATCGACTCACGCTGGCAAAACATCATCGCGAGCTGCGTCCTGCTCCTGCTGGTTTGCCTGGTCTATTTGCCCGTGTGGAATGGAAAGTTCCTCTGGGACGACGATTTTTTAGTCTTACGAAATCCATTGATCCGCTCACCCGTTCTCGGGTTGGAAGTGTTTCGTCACTTCCTGTTCACCGATTCTAAAGGAGAGTTTTACCGACCCGTGCAAAACCTGTCCTACATGGTGGATTACTGGCGCGCAGGTTTGGAATCAAACGTCTTTCATCGGACTAACATACTAATCCACGGGGCAAACGGAGTGCTCCTCTTCTTTCTGACTCAACGATTGTTAGTGATCCATTCCCGCATCATACGAGAACGCGCTAAAGTGGTGGCATTTTTCATTGCAGCGATTTGGTCTCTGCATCCGGTCCACAGCGCAATCGCCGCCTACATCTCGGGAAGGGCTGATAGCCTGGCGCTTGCTGGAATTCTTTCCGCGTGGCTGCTCTGGGAACGAGGAATCAGCACAGAGTTATCCTGGTCAAAATTCCTTTGTTGCGCTCTAAGTCTATTCTTCGCCTTGGCAGCTTGTTGTTCCAAGGAAATCGCGTTGGCTGGTCTCGGACTTTTCATTGCTTATCTATGGTTCATGCGGGGCGACCTTGCTGGCCGATGCAAAGTTAAGACAACGGCAACGGCTTTGGTCGTCTTTCTAGTTTATCTATTCCTCAGGCATTTACCGGAACCCAATCGAGTGCCAGTCGTATCGGAAAACATAGAAGCCTCAGAAAAAGGCATCCTATTTCTTCGAGCGATGGGAGATTATGCGCGGCTATTTATCTATCCGGCAAAACTTTTTATGGAACGGCAAGTGAGTACTAACACCGGTCTGTTCACCGACCCAGTGAAAAACGACGCGCTATTTCCATGGCTGGGATGGGTCGGGGGAATCATGTTAGTGCTGCTCCTAACATCGACTTTTTGGAAAGGAACCGGGCAACGATTGCGGCGTCTAGGCGCTCTCTGGTTTCTCATAATGATTCTTCCGGTTTCCAATCTGTTTTCTCTCAATGCCACCGTCGCTGAACATTGGCTTTACATTCCTTCGATAGGACTCTGTTTGTGGCTCGTCGGATGTTGGCTGGATGCTACTCAATCGATCCAGAAGTTTGGGCCAATAGTAGCAACGTTATTTTTGATCGGACTTGGATTTCGCTCCTACGTGCGCGCTAGCGATTGGGCTGATCCGATGACCTTTTATAAGGCTACCATTCGGGATGGTGGCGACAGCGTTCGCGTTCGGCTGAACTTGGCTGCCGAATACCAAAAGCAAGGCCGCCTGAGAGAAGCGGAGCGCATCTACCGATCCACACTGCAGGCTATTCCGGATTTCAAACTAGCCCAAGTCATGCTCGCGAAAAACCTCGGCTTGCAGGGACGCACTCACGAGGCAGAAACCATCATGCCAACTCTAGACTCGCGCCATCTTAGTCCCACGGGACAGGTAGCAGCGCTGGAAACTTCTCTTGGCTCCAACCAAAGTGATGCAAGTGTAAAAGCCACTGAAAAGGCTTATCTCGAAAATACTAACTATTGGCCAATGGCTAAGTTGATGGCATCCATTTATGAGCGGCAAAACCAAGTTCCGAAAGCGATCGAGATTGTGCGCGGTTTCGTTGTCAAAAATTGGTGGCACGCGGAGTCTCACACCCAACTCGCGCAACTCTATGTGGCTAATGGACAAATGCGTGAAGCGCTGCGCTGCTATATCGATGCAACTCGACTGGATATTCGCGCCGCCGAGCCTTTGAACCAAGCTTCTGTAATCCTTGCGCAAAGCGGTCAATATGCGGAAGCCATTAAGCTGCAAGAGAAGGCAGTCTCGCGCGATCACGGGCTGCGGCAACAGGAAATTCTGGCGGCTATTCAAAAAATGTCGGCAGCTAGGAATTGAATCTGACTCCCGTGGAAAACACCGAATTCAAATATCTAAAACGATGCGTTATCGGCGCTGCGCTGGTTGCACTCGCTTGGAGCGCACAATCCGCCTGGAGATGGACGCACTTCGACTACACCACTTTCGATCTGGCCTTTTACGTGCAAGCACTGGACGGATTCCTGCATGGGAGAAATTGGAGCAGCTTGTTAGGAGTCAAGCCGTTTGGAAATCATGCAGACTTTATCATCCTTCTAATCCTCCCGGTTTACGCAGTCTTTCAACATCCGCTAACACTGGTTGTCGTGCAAAACGTGGCGTTGGCCGCCTGCCTTCCTCTGGGCTGGAAAATTGCGCGGCAGTTTGGTTGGAGTTCGTCATCAGCGTTCTGGTTGGCGATGTTGTTGCTGCTCAATCCCATCCTAACATTCGTCGCTCTGCACGAGTTTCATCCTGAGGCGTTCGCTGCGCCTTTGTGGCTGGCGATTTATTGGAGCTGGCAGCGAAAGAACCTACGAATGTTTTGGCTGTCCCTTGTTCTTTTTGTGAGCTGCAAAGAAAATCTCGGACTCATCGCTGGTGCTTGGTGTTTCACACGACTCTTTACGAAACCTAGCCGCCAGATCGTTCTCCAATGGAGCATTCTTCCTGGCATTTTCATCGCGTTATGGATGGCGGCCTATCTTTTTTGGCTCGGGCCAAAGTGGAATGCTGGGAACGTGGATTTTGCCGCGTTGTATTCGCACTTACATGAAAAGGGCTTACTCCGCGGCGCGATCGATATGCTGGGATCATCGCTGAGAGGAAACATGCTCTGGATGCTGCTATTGCCGATGCTTTTACTGCCGTTGCGCCGCCCATTGGCGCTGTTGCCGGCGCTGCCGATTTTACTACAGCATCTGCTTTCCTGGCGCGCCTCGGAGTGGACGATTTACTACCATTACGCCGCTCCGCTTTTGCCGATCTTTTGGATCGCTACGCTGGAAGTTTTGCGACCGGAAGCCGGTAGACGTTGGTATCTAACTCCGCTCTTTTTTTTAGTGCTGGCAAATGGCGGCGCTTTCCTGTTTGCGGGAACGCTGGATTGGTATCTAACTCCGCTCTTTTCTCCTACGAATCAGCTGGCGGAGAAACAGGCCATTGTTCAACAGATGCCAAAGTCGGCCAGTGTCGTGGCGCCGTTGCCGTTCCAATCGCATCTGGCCGATCGGGCAGAGATTTATTCCTTACATCTCGTAATGAAAGGTCTCAAGACACTCAGTCGCCAACGGTATGAACCTCCTCCGTCGACCGATTACGTGGTCCTCGATTATGACGACGTGATTACCCTGGATCCGCAATCGGGATACTACCATCCGGAAATGTGGACGAAGACTGGTGAAGCCATTCCTTCGAGCGATGTCCTGCTGCATCGTTTTCTAGCTCGGGCTGATTGGGAGGTCGATTCCGTCGGAGCACTAACGGTTTGGAAGAAAGGTCGTCGAGAAGAAATTCCTCCTGATAACGCGGTTCCTGTCCAGAAGGATTTGATCGATCCCGGCACGGACCTGATTTCGATTTTCGCTGAAAATGATAACGGTCTAACTCGAATCATTTCTCAATGGCGCTTCCGCAGTGAACGACGAAAAATTCCCTGGCTGCAAGTCGTCGTGACTAACCCGGCCACTGGAGAGAAGCGTATTTTTACTCGTGGCTTATGCTGTGCGGAAGCTCGTCCGGACGGCACGATCTGGTGCGACGAGTGGACGATGTTAGAAGACGCCGACAACATCGGGGTCGACTGGAAATATCAAGGTATTTTCGAAGATCATGCGACGCGGGCTTACACTCATGCGCCCGCAACTTCGGGTAACGTGCAAACGATCGATATTTCCTGGAAGCCGTAGCCTGCGTGGCTCGAGTTTTGCTCTCTAGGAAGCGTGAATATTCCTTCGTCAACGAATACCTGTGATCTCGCCGGCGCGCGGTTGCTCATTCACATCGTCGCTTACAATGCAGAAAGGACGCTTTCTAAGGTGCTTCATCGCATTCCTGAAGGACTGCGCCAGCCCGGCGTCGAGGTGTTGGTCATCGATGATTCATCTGGCGACTCGACGTTTAGCGTAGGCAAACAGACGTTTATCCACGGGCTGAAAACCACCGTCTTACGCAACCCTGTAAACCAGGGCTATGGGGGAAATCAGAAGCTCGGCTACCAATTTGCGATCGATCACGGGTTCGACATCGTCGCGCTTGTTCACGGGGATGGGCAATATGCGCCGGAAAAGTTGCCTGAACTTTTGCAGCCTTTGCTGAGTGGTGAGGCCGATGCGGTCTTTGGTTCACGTATGCTTCTACCGGGGGCGGCTCGGCGCGGTGGAATGCCCGCTTACAAATTTATTGGCAATCGCATCCTTAGCATCGCGCAAAACTGGCTGCTGCGCGGTTCGCTTTCCGAATTTCATTCGGGTTACAGGCTATACACGGTCAATGCGCTTCGGCAGATTCCCTTCGAGCGAAATACTCGTGACTTTCATTTCGACACGGAAATCATCGCGCAACTTCTGCTCCGCGGACTGC
>JAYVOE010000018.1:0-18047 GCA_043758065.1 Spartobacteria bacterium
ACGCCAAGGCGATCGACGGCGAGGTCCAATGGTGCGAGGAAATGCTGCCGTATTTGCCGTTGCAGGAAGGCGAAGAATTACCGACCGCGCCTGATCCGCGTGATAGCGCCCACGCGGTCCCAAAGGCGATCGTGGTCGATGATCGGGCTTTCGATTGGGGTGACGATCACCCGGTCAACCGGCCCTGGACGGAGACGGTGATCTACGAGGCGCACGTGGCCGGGTTTACCAAGCTTTGCCCGGACATTCCCGAAAATTTACGCGGGAGTTACGCTGCAATGGGCAGCCCGGTGGCGATCGAGTATTTCAAAAAATTAGGCGTGACTGCGATCGAACTCCTGCCCGTGCACGATCATCTCGACGAGGAGATTGTCCTGAAGCGCGGCCTCTCCAATTACTGGGGCTACAACACGCTCGGCTTTTTCGCGCCGGAGGGAAGTTATTCGTCCAGCGGAACGGGCGGCGGGCAGATTGCAGAGTTCAAGCAGATGGTGAAAAACCTCCACGCCGCTGGACTCGAAGTGATCCTGGATGTCGTCTATAACCACACTTGCGAGGGCGGTCCGCTTGGCGAGTCGCTCAGTTTTCGAGGGATCGACAATCTTTCCTATTACCGGCTGCACCCGGAAACGCCGTCGCAGTATTTCGATTACACCGGTTGCGGAAACACCCCGGACCTGACGCATCCGCGCGTGCTCCAACTCGTGCTCGATAGTCTGCGCTACTGGGTGCAGGAGATGCATGTGGACGGTTTTAGATTCGACTTAGCTTCGACTCTGACCCGTGAAGCACACTTGCCGGATATGAAGGGCAGCTTCCTGAAAGCGGTGCACCAGGACCCGGTTCTCAGTCGAGTGAAGCTCATCGCCGAGCCTTGGGACGTCGGCGAATGCGGCTATCTGGTGGGCAATTTTCCCATTCGCTGGTCCGAATGGAACGGCAAATATCGCGATGTGGTGCGGCACTTTTGGAAGAGCGATGCCGGACTTCTCCCCGAGCTGGCTTACAAGTTGAGCGGGAGCCCTGAATACTACGAAATCTCGGGGCGTCGTCCGTATGCGAGCATCAATTTCATCACCGCCCACGACGGTTTTACTCTCACCGATCTAGTTTCCTACAACGACAAACATAACGACGCGAACGGCGAGGAAAATCGCGATGGCGACAACAATAACGGGAGCTGGAATTGCGGTGTGGAAGGCCCGACGCACGACGCGAAAATAGTGGCATTGCGCGAGCGGCAGCGACGGAATTTCCTAACGACGCTCTTTCTCAGCCAGGGCGTGCCGATGTTGAATGCGGGCGATGAAATGGGCCGCACGCAGAATGGCAACAACAATGTTTATTGCCAGGACAACGAACTCGGCTGGTTGAGCTGGGAAAAGACAGCGGAGTCAGAGTCGATTCTGGATTTCACCCGGCGCTTGATTCAATTCCGGCACGAGCATCCGGTGTTTCGTCACCCGAAGTTTCTTAACGGAGAACTGATCGAGGGCGTCGGCTTAAAAGACGTCACGTGGTTTCATCCCGCCGGAAAGGAAATGGCCGACGGCGACTGGCATCACAAGGAGCTGCGCAGCATCGGCCTGATGCTCTGCGGCGAGGCGCCTGCGTTGCGCGATGACGCGGGGAATCCGTTTCATGATGCGACGTTTTTGCTGTTGATCAATGCCGCGCACACGGCGGTCGATTTCATTCTCGGCAGCCCTTACATGGGCAAATGGCAGCTCATTCTCGACACAGCCAAGGACACGCCATTCGCCGAGCATCCGAAGCCGAAAGCTGTCGGCGCAAAGGTGAAAGTCGCCGACCACAGCATGCAACTCTTCCAGTTGCAGTAGCTGATTCGGCTCAAACTCCGCTCAGTTTTAATACACGTCGCGCTTGTAGCGTTTGTCTTTTTTGAGCGCTTCCATGTAGAGCGCCGCTTCCTCGGAAGTTTTGCCGCCTTCTTTTTCGACGATTTGAGTTAGAGCGAAATCTACGTCTTTCGCCATGCGCGCACCATCGCCGCAAACGAAGAAATGCGCGCCCTCTTCGAGCCAGCGCCAGACTTCCGGCGCATTTTCGAGCAAGCGATGTTGCACATAAATCTTCTGCTCCTGATCCCGCGAAAAGGCGGTCGTCAGCTTCGTGAGAACGCCCTTCGCCATCGCCGCTTCCCATTCTTCACGATAGAAAAAATCCGACGCCTCGCGTTGTTCGCCAAAGAACAGCCAGTTTTTTCCAGTTGCACCGGTGGCTTCACGTTCCTGCACCATCGCACGAAACGGTGCCACGCCCGTTCCAGGCCCGACCATGATGACCGGCAGCGATTTGTCTTCCGGCAGACGAAATCCTTTCGCCGTGTGAACGAATACCGGCACCGGCACTTCGTCCGTCACGCGGTCGGAGAGAAACGTCGAGGCCACACCTTTGCGCCGACGCCCATGGCTCTCGTAACGCACCGCCGCGATGGTGAGATGCACCTGCTCGGGATGGGCGTTGAGACTGGATGAAATCGAATACAAACGCGGCTGTAGTTTGCGCAGCACCGCAATGAATTCATCCGCCGTAAAACTCATGGACGGATGCTCCTTGAGAAAATCAATCGTCTCCAAGCCCCAGAGATATTCCTCCAAGTCCTTCTTCCGATCGGGCTTCATCAACTCACTCAGCAACGGCGCAGCGGCCGCCTTTAAAACAATCGCTTCGAGAAGCTGCTTCGATGGCGTGGTGATGATGTAATCTTTCATCAAAGCCGCCCGCAACGGCACCTTGAGCTGATCGGGATTCACCACTTCCTCATCGCCGGTGAGATGGAGCGTTTTGAGAATATCCTCGACCAGTTCCGGGTCGTTCGAGGCGAAAATCCCGAGCGAATCGCCGACCTCAAAAGTCACCCCGGAACCAGTCAGCGAAATCTCGAAATGGCGCGTTTCTTTTTGCGACGTCTCGGCCGTCAACTTGCGATTGACGACGAGCTTGGCAGGAAACGGATTTTTGCGGGAATACGGAGCGGTAGGATCGGCTGACATAAGACTGGAAGTCCTATCAGAAACGCCCGTCGCGTCAACTATTGCGTCTCCTTGTCAGCGTTTCACAATCACCGGAGTGCCCAACTTCACGCCGTCGTAAAATTTCCGCGCCATGAACGCCGGAAGCCGAATGCAGCCATGCGATGCCGGATAATTCGGCACGTTGCCCGCATGTAATCCGTGCCCGCCTTGGAAACGCAAAAACCACGGCATCGGCGCTCCGATATACGATGTTCCCGCTGGCGGCTTCGTCTTCCGCGTGTCCACATCGGCCACGACGACATCGTGCGTGCCACGTTTCACATACGCCCCGTAAACACTCGAACGATGGTCCCCATCTTTCTGGATCACGGAGAAATTTCCCGTCGGAGTATCATATCCCTCGCGCCCGGATGAAATTTTTGACACGGCTGCGAGTTCACCGCCGCGATAAAGCCGGGCGCGTTGCTCGCTGAGATCGATCACGATTTTCGCGCGTCCGGTCGGATGCCGAAACGGATTCAAATTCACCAGCGGATCTTCCAGCGTGCTGCAACCGGTCAGCGCAGCTAGAAGAAAGAGAGGAACGAGACGGGTGAGTTTTGATAGGAGTTCCATCGATATGAAAAGTTGAGCGGAGTTAGATAGCTATCGCGGGCTCGACCCATTTACCGTGTTCTTGAATGAGATCGATCAGACGCTCCACAGCTTCGGCTTCGGGAATATTAAACTTCACCGGCGTCTTGCCGACGTAAAGATTGATCTTGTTAGGAGCGCCGCCGACGTAGCCGAAATCCGCGTCCGCCATCTCGCCGGGACCATTCACGATGCAGCCCATGATCGCGATCTTCACACCTTTGAGATGCATCGTCGCTTCCTTGATTTTCGCGGTCGTCGTTTGCAGATTAAAGAGCGTCCGGCCACAGCTAGGACACGCCACGTAATCGGTCTTGAAAATGCGCGCGCCGGCTGCTTGCAAAATGTTATACGAAAGCCGCAACGACTGACCCGGCGCTGCTTCGCCCTGGACTAACACTGCATCGCCGATGCCATCGCAGAGCAGTGCGCCGATGTTAGTCGCGGCGGTTAGCAATGATGTTTGAAACTCCGGCTTCGGCTGCGTGGAAAGTTGATCTTTCAATAAAATCGGATGCCGTTCCTGCACTTGCGCAGCCAGCAAACGAAAGGCGGAGATCGGAGTTAGATCGATATCATCGGCCACTGTTACGAGTCGTGCGCTAGTGTTAGCATTGACCGCCGCGACCGCTGCGGAATCACGCGGATCAATCGCTAGCACGTCGCTATTTTCCAATACTAACTCCGGCTGATAATCGCCCAGCTGATCGAGCTTGTGCGCGAGGGAATCCCATTTGAGTTGGGTTGTTATCACGCGCATCGTTTCCTCGCCGCCAACCGCGAAACCCTCCATCTCCAGCCGCTCCGTTGCTCGTTTGCGATAGCTAAAAGGATCATACGACAACCGCCCGACGTTCTCATTCAGCCGAATGTTAGCCACCAGCGCACGCGCCACCGGAATCTCGTGAATGCTATCTTCTGTCAGCGAAACGCGCACCGTGTCGCCGATGCCATCTGCGAGCAAACTCCCGATCCCGATCGCCGATTTGATTCGCCCATCTTCGCCATCGCCCGCCTCCGTGACACCGAGATGAATCGGATAATTCCAATCCGCTCCTTCGGCATCCAGTCGCGCGACTAACAATCGATAAGCATTGATCATCACCTTCGGATTGCTCGACTTCATCGAGAAAACGAAATTGTGATACCCCAGATCCCGCGCGATTCGGGCAAATTCCAGCGCGCTCTCCACCATGCCGAGCGGCGTGTCGCCATAACGATTCATGATGCGATCGCTCAGCGAACCGTGGTTCGTGCCGATCCGCATCGCGACGCCGCGTTCCTGGCAAAGCCGCACCAACGGCGTAAACCGCTCGCGAATCCGCTCTAACTCCGCTGCATATTCCGCGTCGGTATATTCCAGCACCTTGAACTTTTTCGAGTCGGCGAAGTTGCCCGGATTCACCCGCACCTTCTCCACCCATTTCGCCGCCTCCAACGCGGCATCGGGTTTGAAATGAATATCCGCCACGATCGGCACGTGACAATCCACCGCGCGCAAACCGGCCACGATGTGTTGCAAATTGGCCGCGTCCTTCACCGTTGGCGCTGTGATCCGCACGATCTCGCAACCGACTGCAACGAGGTCCAGCGACTGCTGGATCGATGCCGCCGTGTCCATCGTGTCGCAGGTAATCATCGACTGCACACGGATCGGATTCGACCCGCCGACGCCCACATTGCCGACCATCACCTCACGAGTGGCACGGCGGCTTGGAATAGATTCGATAACAGGCCCAGACATAGAGCCGAAATAGTCTGTCAAATCCTGAGTCTTGGCAATCGGCAGAAAAAATTCTCAAAAAAGTCTTTGCGAAATCTAACTTTGTAATGCAAAGCTAATTGCATGACAGAAGAAACCAAAGCCATGGAACACCTGCGCGTGATCCGGACGCTCATGGAGCGGGCCACCGTTTACCGGGCGATTTCGTCACCGACCGCGCTGGCTGGCGGGCTGGTCGCCGTTTTTGTATCAAGTTGGAGTCTATTCTTGGCGCAACCTTTGCCATTTGTCGAAAGCTGGCTGGCTGCCTTGGTAATTGCGCTTCTGGCCAATACCTATTTCATCTGGCGCGATCATTCCCGTGAAGGTCGTCCGCTCCTTTCCAGCGGTCTGCGCCTTGCGATTCGTGCGGTGCTGCCGTCAGTTCTGGCTGCCGCGGTTTTCTCGTTTCCATTCATTCGGGAGGGACAGGATTATCCTTTTCTAGCCATCATCTGGGTCATTTTCTACGGATTTGCTTTGCTCGCGACCGAGCAGTTTGCGCCACGTTCCTTAATCTGGCTGGGACGTGCTTTTCTCATCGCTGGACTGGTTGGTTTCATAGGCATCCATACGCATCTAAGTCCGGTCTTGTTTGATGAACCGAGCGGCGCGAACTGGATTATGGGCGGCACGTTTGGCCTTTTCCATTTGATCTATGCCGCTGCGACTTGGCGGCGTTCGCTGGATCAGACCGCTGAATGAAACCATGTTTCACTTTGAGAAAATCGACCGGGTTATCCATGAAAAGAGCCGCCTCGGAATTATGACGCTTCTCGCCAGCCGACCGTCGTGGACGTTCCAGGATTTGAAATCCGAGCTTCGCATGAGCGACGGCAACCTCGTCACCCATCTGCGCACGTTGCACGACAGCGGCTACGTCGCGGTCACCAAGGAAATCGTTGATAGGCCGCAGACGAGCTACGCGCTGACCAAACGTGGGCGGACGGCGTTCACTGAATATCTGGAGATCCTCGAAAACGTCGTCAAGACCGCTCGCGGCTGACTTTTTATTTGCTTTCAAACTTTGTATCACAAAGCGACCTGACTCCCATGAAAATCCAACTCGCCCAACATTACGGTCTTTGCTTCGGAGTGCGCGACGCTCTGGCCAAGGCTGCCCGACTGGCGGAAACCGTGCCGCTGACCATGCTCGGCGAACTTGTCCACAATCCGGTCGTTGTTTTGCAGCTTGAGGCGCAGGGCGTAAAACGAGGCGAGTTGCAGTCGATTCAGGCGGAAACGCAGCACGTCATGATCACCGCTCACGGCGCGTCCAACGAACGCAGAATCGCCTGGAACTCCGCTGGGTTTTCGGTCTCCGACGCCACCTGTCCGCTGGTCCATCGGGCGCACGATACGTTGGCCAAATTGGTCGCCGCCGGTTGTTTTCCAGTCGTCATCGGGAAGCGCGGGCACGTCGAAGTCCTCGGTCTCACCGGTGATTTCCCAAATGCATTCGTAGTTGAATCAGAAACCGACCTTCGCGATTTGGCCGAGAATCCGCACTACGGCGTCATCGCGCAAACGACTCAGCCGATTGAGCGCGTCGAGCGCCTTGTTGCTCTGCTCCGCACCAGCCGCCCAGCTAGCGTCGTTACGTTTCGCGACACGGTTTGTCAGCCCACAAAAAATCGCCAGATCGCGCTTCGACAGTTGCTCGAGACCTGCGACACGATGGTCGTCGTTGGCGGGCGCAACAGCAACAACACCCTCCAACTCGTCGCCGCCGCGACGGTCGCCGGATTGGACGTTCACCACGTCGAGCGCCCGAATGAACTGCAACTCGACTGGTTTTCCGGCTCACAAAACGTCGGCCTCACCGCTGGGACCTCCACGCTCAAGGAAACCGTCGCTGCGGTCCACGCGCGCCTCCTTGAAATCCGCTGCCGCACGGCCATGAACATCAGTCGCCGCATACGCGAACTTTGCCGAGCCGACCAGACCGCCATCGCGGCGTGGCTCGACGAAACCAGCCCGCGCTGGCACCTCGTCTGCGGCGTCATTATCATCGTCGGTTCCGCACTTTACGGAGGCGTCATCGGACTCTGGCGCGCTCCGTCGCAAGCGGCATTTACCGCGGTGAAAATGCCCCTCCTCATCCTCCTCACCGCCGCTGGCAACGCCCTCCTGAATGGCCTGCTCGCCCAAGTCCTCGGCTCCGGACTCAGCCTCCGCCACAGCGCCATCCTCGTCCTGCTCAGCTTCACGCTCGCTGCGCTTTTGCTCGGCGCATTCAGCCCCGTCGTCCTCTTTCTGCTGGTGAACGCCCCGCCGCTGCACTCTGCCAGCCGCACCCTCGGGCACAGCATCACCCTGCTAGGTGACGTCGGATTTGTCGCCTACGCCGGAGTCGTTGCCAACCGCCGATTGCTGCGACTCCTCGAAACCCTCTGCGCCACACCCCGCGCTGGCCGCCACGTCTTCTGGAGCTGGCTCGCTGGCAACCTCCTCCTTGGCGCACAACTCTCCTGGGTCCTGCGCCCCTTCATCGGCAGCCCTGGATGGCCCGTGGAATTCCTCCGCGCCGACCCCTTCCGCGGCAACTTCTTCGAAGCCACCCTCCACGCCTTCCAACACCTCCTCCGTTAACAGAATCCCATCCAACTCCACTCAAAAACAACAGACACATGAACACACCCGCTGCAACTCAACCGCCACTCCCCAACCTCCCACCCGAACTTCAACGCCACACCCCATTCGGCACCCTCCTCGAGATGCTGCTAAAATACCCCGCGCACCTCATTCGCGGCTTGCACGAGGGGACCGGCGCGCGCCCCATCGTCCTCCTTAGCCTCACCGCCATCCTCTCACTCGCCGCCTACGGACTCGTCATCGGCGCCTTCACCGGCGGCCAGCAACTCCTCGCCGCCCCGCTGAAATTCTCCCTCGGCACCCTGGTCAGCACCCTCATCTTCATCCTCGTGAACCTCCAAATGAGCACCGCCCTGCGCCCCCTCATCGGCACCTCGCAGCAACTGTTCCCGCAGGAAAAGAAATTCTTCCTTGCCCACTGGCTGGAAAACATCCACGCCCCCGCCCATTAGCCTGCAACTCGGATGAGAAGTAAATCAGAGATGACGTCAGCTACCAGTAACGTCGTCGCTAGAGAGGTCTCTGATAATCTTCTTCGCGAGTCTTTCGTTCACCTCACGATGCCTGGGAACGGGTTGAGACGCACCCGTCTTCGGGTTGTGGTAGATGTCGTGACGTCCGCCGTGCCGGAGAAGAGTGCAACCGGCACGTTCCAGCGACTGGACCAGATCGCGCCGCTTCACGCCACTTCGAGTTCCTCTTCCTTGCGGATGCCCGGGATTTCCTCGGCGCTAAAAGTCTCATGCAGATCGCGCAGATGTTCCTTCAAATCGGCTAAATCTTCCCCCTGCGTCCAGTGATCAGGAAACGAATTCAGATAGCCAAGATATTTGCCGTCAGCTTCTTTCCAGTAGGTGATCCGGGTTTTCATCGGAAATAAGTTCGCACCAGCTCGCCACCAAGGCGAGGCGCGATTTTCAGGCAAACGAAACTCATCCGAGTTCCATCCGACTCAGCTTCCTATACCACCGTCGCCGTCTTGATCGTGCTGTAAGTCAGGAGAAGGGGCGGCTGCCAGTAAGAATCGAGATTCGGAGGTGTTCTGAAAATAGCCCAGCCTTTTAAGGCTGGGAACCCGCTCCAGCGCAACGGCTAAGTCCCGTGAGGGACGGCAGGGGTACCAGAACGTTCGGACGGTTCTGCCGTCCCTCGCGGGACTCGATTCGCTCTAACGCGGGCAAGACCCAGCACTAAAGTGCTGGGCTATTTTCAGGAGAGGAGGCGCGCTGCCGAAGAAGTGAGCGGAGTTGCAGCGGAATGGCCGCGAAGAATCCACTCGAACTCGGATGAAAACGTGGGCCGCGGATGGACGCGGATGGACGCGGATTTCTGATGGGGAGTCTGCCGTTTTCATCCGTGGAAATCCGCGTGCATCCGCGGCTCAATTCCCTCGTTCCCAAGTTGCACTTGGGAACGGACTTGTCCCGGCAACTGCGTTGCCCTAGACGTCAGCGATGACAGCCAGCGTCCCGCCCAGCCAAGCTCGGAACACACGTGCGTTCCCAAGTGCAACTTGGGAACGAGGAAGACGAGGGGTCGTTGCCATACTCGCCCATGAACTCTGAGATCGAAGCTCTCTGCGACCAGATCAAAACTGCCTTTGATCCAAACTCGATGCGCGCTGGCCGTCTTGTGCAGCGGTCGCGCCCCGGATTTATCCATTACTCCGTCGCGCTGTCAGATTTAGTTGCGATCTCGTGGGGGCCAGAGCGCGAACCAAGCTTTCATGGCCCCGGGGTGTTCACCATTCACACCTTAGCTTCTACCTGCATGGATTCCGTGGCCGTCCCCTATCTTAAGCGGTCCCACATTCTATCCGCCTTACTAACCTCACCTCATGCTTTCCATAGGCAGTGGGATTACTGTGTTCGCGGCTGGAACTGCGAGCATTGGGCTCGGCTTGTCGCTTCAGGTTCAGCTTTATCTTACCAGTGTCGTCAAACTGCGTTCGGCATCGCTGTAATCACCGGTGGGCACTTCAAAAACCCTGATGCTGAAGCTCGTCTTCGAGTCTTTTGCTAATTAAAACAAAGCTGCTTTTTCCATCCGAGTTGCAGTCGACTCACACTTTGCCTAACACGGCGCAGCTGTTGATGCCGCCGAAGCCGAAGCTGTTGGTGAGGATGTTTCTCACGCGCATTTCGCGGCCTTCGTTGGGGATGACGTCCATGGGGCAGGCGGGGTCGGGCGTTTCGTAGTTGAGGGTGGGGGGGACCCATTGGTTTTCGAGGGCGAGGGCGCAGATGATGGCTTCCATGGCGCCGGTCGCGCCGAGCGGGTGGGCGGTGTAGGCCTTGGTCCCGGAGATGGGGATGCGGGCGGCGAGGTCGGCGCCGAAGACGTTTTGGATGCAGAAGCATTCGTTGGCGTCGTTCATTTGCGTGGAGCTGGCGTGGCCGTTGATGTAGTCGATCTGGTCGGGGTTGACGCGGGCGTCGGCCAGCGCGTCGGCGATGGCGCGGTTGCAGGATTCGCCGCTGGGGAGCGGGGTGGTCATGTGGTAGGCGTCGTTGTTCAGGCTGTAGCCGAGGACTTCGCCGTAGATGCGCGCGCCCCGTTTTTTGGCGTGTTCGTATTCCTCTATAACGAGGCTGGCGGCGCCTTCGCCCATGACGAATCCATCGCGGTGCAAGTCGAATGGACGGCACGAACCTGCCGGGTCGCCGGTCCATTGCGACATCGTTTTGATGAACGCAAACGCGCCGTAAGTGAGCGGACTGAGAGGCGCCTCGGCCGCGCCTGCGACCATGACGTCGGCCCAGCCGTCGCGGATGTAACGGAGCGCTTCGCCGATGGCGACGGTGCCGGAGGCGCAGGAATTCGAGTTAGTGGTGCCGACGCCGCGCAGGCCGCATTCGATGGCGATGTTGGAATGGGCGGAGCCGCCGAAGACTTGCAGGGCAAGCGTTTGGTGGACGGCGCGCGGGCCTTTTTGGACGAAGAGCGAGTGCTGCGCTTCGGCGTTGGCGATTCCGGCGAGCGCGGTGCCATAGCTGACGCCGATGCGGTCGGTGGGGTTTTCCGGCGTGGCCGAAATGCCGGCGTCGTCGAGCGCGAGCTTGGCCGAGGCGACGGCGAATTGGGCGTAACGGTCGAGGCGTTTCAGGCGGTGAGGAGGAAAGAATCGAGTTCCATCCCAATCTGCGATTTGCCCGGCGCAATGGGCGCGATAAAGCGTGGTGTCGAAGCCAGTGAGGCGCGTGATGCCGCTTTTCTGGGCGAGGAGGCCGTTCCAGAATGCGTCTTTGCCGATGCCGATGCAGGTGATGGGGCCGAGGCCCGTGACGACGGCGCGGCGCATTTAGTGGGAGTGGGCGGGGTTTTCCAAGTGGAGTTTCATGTGTTTCAAGGTCTGGTTGGCGACGTGGGAGATGAAGAATTTCCCAATGATGAGGTCGGCGATGGGGGCGAGAAAGGGGATGCGGAACTGGAGGTCGTGCATGATTTCGACGCGAACGCCGTCGGGCGTGTCGGTAAATTTCCAGACGACTTCCATTCCTTTCGTAAAGGCGCGGAGGTGATGGAAGCGGACTTCGAGGCGTTCACGGTCGATAATCTCTTCGCTCACCCAGGCGATCGGGATGCCGCTGCGGAAACACGCCATTTTGACGATGTGCCGGTCATTTCCGCGTTCGAGATAATTGATGTAGCGATAGTGCGGGAGGATGGTGGGCCATTGGGAAAGGTCGGCGGCGGCCTCGAAGATGCGTTCCTTCGGCGCGCGAATGATGATGGTGTTGCCGGTGTGCATGTTTTAGGAGCGAATGTAGTGGCAGTAGGCTTCGTCGTTTTCGACCACGAGGGATTTCAGTCGAAACTGACGCGAGTTAGGGAGAAATGAACCGGGGAGTCCGGTCATGGTCGGCGCGTCTTTTCCGCCGAAAATCTTGGGCGCGATGGTGATGTAGAGCTCGTCGAGCAAGTCGTCGGCGAGGAGGCTTTTAATGAGCGTCGGGCCGCCTTCGCAGATGAGGGTTTTCACTTTGTGGCGCTTGCGAAGATCGTCGAGAACAGAGTGGAGCGGGACTTTTTTCTCGGGAAACGCCGTAATCGTCGCATGTGATTCCAATGCAACTCGACTGGAAACCGGGATGGCGTCGGTAGTGTAAATGAGCGTCGGCGCGACGGTGTTGGTGAAGACTTTCAGGGTCGGCGGTATGTCGCCGGAATGGGAAAGCAGCACGCGAATGGGGTGCTCAGATTGACCGCGAGCGAGACGTTCGGCGCGTAGATCCTCGGCGGGAATGGTCATCGTCATGTTGTCGGCTTCGGCGGTTCCGCGACCGGCCATCACAGCGTCGCCAAGCGAGCGGATTTCGAGAAGGCGGCGTTTGTCGCGCTGCGAGGTGAACCCGGAGGGCGTGTGATTGCGCGTGGAGACTTTGCCGTCGGCCGTCATGGCGAAATTGGAGATGACTTTGGGTCGGCGCATCGTGGCGGGGACTCTACGGGAGGAACGACGGCTCTGCCACGGCGAAAACTGAGCGGAGTTGCATCGGATTCTTCGGTGGCACGGTAAAAGGAAAGCCGCGGATAAACGCGGATTTCCACGGATAAAGACATCGCTCTTTCTTGATCCGCGAACATCCGCGTTTATCAGCGGCTTTTTCCTACCTTGCGTAGGCAACAAAAAAGCCGGGCTGCTTTACGGCAACCCGGCTTTTAGTTAACCAACTAGCAATTTAGAAAGCGAAACGAACGCCCGTCCGCACGGATGGGAAGTTGTTTTTCGCGCCGTCAACCACAGTCCAACGACCGTCGGTGAAGACACCGAAGTTGCGGGTGATGCGGTATTCGACGCCAGCACCAGCGTGACCTTCGAGAAGAGTGTCATCGGTGTTGTCGGTGAAGTCGTCGTGATGTTTGTGGTGACGTCCGTTATCATTGCTGCTGTCAGCGTTGAAAATGGCGCCGCCGCCGATGTAAACGTAAGGTGCCCAACCGGATTCACCGAGGGGCATACGATAGAACAGGTTCAGTGCAGCTTCGCCAACCGTGTCTTTGCTATACCGTTGGGTCCGGAGAGCCTGACCTTCGATACCGAGACCGAAGTTACGGGTGAAGAAGCGATTGACTGCGAGACCGCCGCCGAAAGCGTGGTCGCCGAGGATGCGCTCGTTGGTGGATTCAGTGAAGGCATACGTGCCAAACAGATCGATGGTCCATTCAGGACCATAGAGGGAAACGGCAGTTTCTTGTGGAACGACGGCTTTTTTGTCATCGTGACGGACATAGGTCGTGCCAGCGAATGCCGAAGCACCGAGGGCGGAGACCGTTAGCAGGGTAAGGGCTAGTGTTTTAATAGGTTTCATTGGTTTCAGTTATTTTAGGTTTTGGTTTTGGTTTTGTGGATCGCATGGGGGTGCGACTCCGTTAACATAACCCGAACGAATTCGGAGACACAAGTGGTCTTAATTATTTTTAAAGTGAATCAGGCTGCCACCTGACCCGTGGATTGAATCGTTCCAATAAAGGTCTCCATCCGGTCCATGGCGACCTTGATTTGACTCAAACTCGTCGCAAAACAGCACCGAACGAAGCCTTCGCCACTCGGGCCAAAGGCAGGTCCGGGCACCACGGCGACGTTTTGCGTCTGCAAAAGGCCGAGCGAGAAATCTTTACTGCTGATCCCGAGATGGTCGATGCGCGGGAAAATATAGAAACTGCCCTTGGGCGAATGGCACGGCAATCCGAGGTCAACGCAGCGGCTGACGATGAAATTGCGGCGCAATTCGTATTGATCTCGCATCATTTTTACCGACGCGGCGCCGTTTTCCAGTGCTTCGATGGCCGCTTCCTGAGCGATGATGCTCGCGCACATGATCGAGTATTGGTGGATCTTCATCATGGCTTCGATCAACGGCGCCGGCGCGCAAGCGTAGCCGATGCGAAAGCCCGTCATCGCGAATGATTTCGAGCAGCCATGGATAAAAATCGTGCGCTCTTTCATCCCCGGCAGGCTGACGATTGAGTGGTGCTCGGCCCCGTCGAAGGTGAGTTCGCTGTAGATTTCGTCGGTGAGAACGATCAGATCGTGCTTCTCGCAAAGCGCGGCGATCTTGATGAGTTCCTCCTTGGTCTGCGTCGCTCCCGTCGGATTTGTCGGGAAATTCAGCATCAGAATCTTCGAGCGCGGTGTGATTTTTTCCGCCAGCGCCTCGGCGGTGAGACTGAAATTATCCTCCGGCTTGGTCGAAACCGCCACCGGCACGCCAAACGAGAGCGCAATGCTCGGGCTGTAAGAAACGTAGCAGGGCTCGTGGTAAATGACCTCGTCGCCGGGGTTGATCAACGCCCGCAAAGCCAGATCGATGGCCTCGGAGGCGCCGACAGAAATCAGCACTTCGTTAATCGGGTTGTATTCGACGCCGAATCGACTGGAAGTCCACTGAGAAACGGCCTGGCGCAGCTTTGGCAAACCGAGGTTCGACGTGTAGGTCGTGCGTCCTTTTTCCAGAGCGAAAATGGCTGCCTCGCGAATGTGCCACGGTGTCACGAAATCCGGTTCGCCGACGCCGAGCGAGATGACGTCTTTCATCGACTGCACCAGCTCGAAAAAGTCGCGGATGCCAGATTTCGGAATGTCGCGAACGTGATGCGCGATGTGTGAGGAGACGGACATAAGGAAGAAATGGGATTTGCAGCCTAGCCGGGGAGGGCATGACGTCAAGCACACGGCGAATTCGTGGAAAAAGGCTTTCGGGAAGCGAATGCAGTCAAACTCCGCTCAGTTTCTCCTCAAAATAAAAGCCGCCGGATTTCTCCAGCGGCTTTCTTTTGAAATACTTGTTGTTGCCGGTGTCCGTGGCTGGCACGGAGAAAGAACGGCCTGTATCCCTAACTTTGTCTTGAATCCGCCGAAAGTGTCGTCGCATTATTAAAGTATGGCAAACAAAAAACGCGATCTTCAGTTGTCTTTTGATGTGGGTTACAGTTCTATCGGCTGGTCCGTTCTCCAGCTGCAACCCGATCAGCCAGAAATCCTTGGCTGCGGCACCGTTACCTTTCCGACCAACGATTGCCTGGCCTCGCAACGTCGAACTTTTCGTCGCCAGCGCCGCCACATCCGCGCGACGAAGCGTCGCATTCAACGCCTCGAACAACTTCTTTCTCATCTGGGCGTCCTCACTTTCGACCAGATCGCAGCCAAACATCAGCAAGCCGGAGGTCATGCCGCCCCGTGGCTGCTGGCGGCGCGCGTTCTCGTCGGCGGGAAGCTTCTTACCTGGCCTGAATTATGGGACGTCATTCGTTGGTATGCCCACAATCGCGGATATGACCGCAACCGACTTTGGAGCAATGACGAGGCCGACGAGGCCGAAGAAGACAATACTGAGAAAGAGAAAAAAGCGCTCGAAATCATGGAGCACTATGGCACGGACACGATGGCCGAGACATTTTGTAGAGAACTGCTGGGAGAAGATTTCCTAAACGTTAAAACATCTTCCCAAAAGCGTTTCAAAGGTTTGGGTGCTGCTTTTCCACGCTCCGTTGTCGAAGCCGAAGTCCGCCGCATTCTCCAGGCTCATTTCGAGAAACTTCCCCAGCTCGACGCCACTTTCGAGCACACCCTTTTCGACAACGCCCGACTCATCCCGTGCCCCACTTACAAGCTTCCCGCTCGTTTTCAAGGCGGGCTTCTCTTCGGCCAGAGCGTCCCGCGTTTTGATAACCGCATCATCAGCATCTGCCCCGTCAGCGGTGGAAAAGTGTGCTCCAAATCGGCTCCTGAATTCCTCCTCTACCGCTGGCTGATGCAATTGGCCAACGTTCGCATCGTTCGTCCCCATTCCGCTTTAACTCAAATGGAACGCGCCGCCATTCACGAAAAAATGGTGCAGGCCGGAGCCTTCTCCCCCGGTCAGTTTAAAAAAGCCGTCGAAGAAGCCACCGGCAGATTGCCGAACAACCTCGCAACCATGCTCCTGCACCCGGATGCAGCGAAGGCTCTCGTTCTTAACCGCGTCACCAAACTCATCCAAAGCGACCGCGTGCAATTTCTCTGGCTGCACTTGCCGGAGCGCATCCAGAAGCGGGCCAAAGGCAAATGGCGCAACGGCGACACCCTCCGACTCCGCCAGATCCTCGACTGGTGCGACGAGATTGGAGCCGACTCAGCTGCCATCCTTCTCGCGGCTCGCCAAGCTGCTCCGGGCAAATCCACCACTGAGAAAAAATCCGCCAAAGCCAAAAAGCCGGATGCCCCAGATATCCTTCTAACTCCGCTCAAAATCGATGCTCTCAGCGGACGCGCCCCTTACGCACGCCAAGTGCTGAAGCAAGCCGCCGACGAAGTCCTCTCCGGCCTCGATCCCCGGAAGAAATGCCGCGCCAACGATCCGCTCGGCGGCGAAGACAAAGCACAGGACGGCTGCCTCGTCACCACCGACGCGATGACCGCCACCGCGCTCCACACCCCGCTGGATCAACTCACCAACAACCATCTCGTTCGTCACCGCCTCCTCATCCTCCAGAAACTCACCGCCGATCTCGTAGCCGACCCCAACTACGGGGCAGGGGAGGCATCGCGCGTCGCTGCCGTCGCCATCGAAGTGAACAGCGAACTCAAGGAAATGTCGGGCAAAACCGCCAAAATGATCGCGCAAGATCTCGGGCAACGGCTGGGGAACTTTAAATCCGTCACCAAAAAACTCGAAGACGCTGGCATCCCGCACCCCACCGCAGGCCTCATTCGCAAAGCCCGCGTTGCCGAAGACCTTGGCTGGACCTGCCCCTACACCGGGCGCACCTACGACCCACAGGATCTACTCCACCCCGATCGCTGGGATAAAGACCACATCATTCCCTACAGCCAGCGGCCTTCCAACAGCCTCGATTCCCTCGTTATCACCACCAAAGCCGTCAATCTGGCCAAGGGCAACCGCACCGCCCTCCAATTCATCGAGGAAATCAACCGGCCCGAAAACAAAGCCGAACGCGACCGCCTTGGAATCTGGACCCCGCGCCAATATCACGATTTCGTCGATAAATTGGAAACCTGGCGCGGCCACGACGACGACATCAAACGCAAACGCCGCCGCAAGCAACTCCTCCTCCTGCCCAGTTGGGAAGACAAAGACCAGGGCTTCCTGCCGCGCGACCTCACCGTTACCTCCCACCTCACCCGGCTGGGAGCACTCGTTCTTCGCAAAACCCTTCCGCACTTGCAGCCGCACGAAATCACCAGCCTGCCGGGCAGCGTTACGGGCACCATCCGCACGGGCTGGAGACTCCTCGGTTGTCTGGCCGCCGCCAACCCCGGGGTGCTCGACGCCCAGGGCAAACTGAAAACCAAGACCGAGATTCGCGACGTTACCCACCTGCACCACGCCCTCGACGCCATTGTGATCGGACTCACCTGGTATTATTTCCCCAAAGACGGACGCCTCTGGGAAGCCATGGTCCGCCGCGAAAAACAGCGCAATGCACAGGATAACGAACTTCTTTTGAGGACGGGCCTCTACCACACCACTCAGCACGGAGTCGTCTTCGCCCAGGAGCCGCCTGAGTTCCTTGTAACTCAAATCCGTACCCGCCTCGCCGAACGGCGCGTCGTCCAACACATCCCCGCCGACATGGGCGGCGTCCGTGCCGAACAAAACACCTGGGGCGTGATCGCCGTAAAGGACGGCATCGCCAGCCTCCGCCAGCAAATGCGAGGTCTCGACGGCAAAAAATCACCGATCAAATACACCGAAGAAAAAGCCAGCAAACTGATTGGCCTGGAAGCAGGCAAACTCCGTTCGTTAAAAGGAGCCCTCGTCATCGGCGAAAACTACGGTCTCGCCCTCGATCCCGAACCCATCATCATTCCCTGGCATAAGGTCTGGCATCGGCTCGAAGAACTGAAGCAGAAAAACGGAGGCAAAATGCCCAGAATTCTCCGCAACGGGATGTTGATCCAGATCAAGCAAGGCAACTACTCGGGGGTCTGGCGGATTTTTTCCGCTAAGAACAACGCGAGCGGCATGGCGGTCGATCTCGGACGCTCTGATGTCGTCCGACTCAAAAACAAAACTGTGGGCCATAAGATCAATGTCCTTCTCGCCAGTCTCTTG
>JAYVOE010000019.1:0-18012 GCA_043758065.1 Spartobacteria bacterium
GAGAATGGCAAGTTGGCGCGCGGTGGAAAAGAGCGATTGATGATCGTGCGGCCCGTGTAAATCGACGAGGTCTTCGCCGAGCGTTTTCAGGACTGCGAGTGTGGTGGCGCTGCCGTTGATAAACTGGCGATTGGTTCCGCTGGCAGTGAAGCTGCGTTTGAGGAGAAGCTGATCGTCTTCGCACGGTTCGACGCCGAGTTCGGAAAGAGCGGAGTTCCAGCGCACGGTGTTTTCCAAGGAAAAAACGGCCTCGACGGTGCACGCGTCGGCACCGGAGCGGATGAGCGATTTGTCGGCCCGTTCGCCGATGAGGAGTTTGAGCGCGCCGAGAATGATCGATTTGCCGGCGCCGGTTTCGCCGGTGATGGCGGTGTAGCCGGGGCCGAGTGTCCACGCGAGATCCTCCACGAGGGCTAAATTGCGGATGCGAAGCGAGGTGAGCATTGCGGGCACGGTCGGGAGTATGTAAGGGTGCGGGGTGTTTTTCAACCGAGTTCCAGCGCAATGACGGACGCCATCGAGATCACGTTTCTCGGCACCGGGACGTCGCAGGGCGTGCCGATGATCGGGTGCGATTGTGCGGTGTGTCAGTCGAGCGATCCGCGGGACAATCGGACGCGGTCCTCGATCTTCGTGAAAACCCCCGAAGCGTGCTGGGTCGTGGATACCGGGCCAGACTTTCGGACTCAGGTGTTGCGGGAGAAATTGCACTGGCTCGACGCGGTCGTTTACACGCACTCGCATACGGATCACATCATGGGCTTCGATGATTTGCGGCGGTTTTGCGATGCGCGAAATGGCGCGATGCCGATCTACGCTTCGGAGGAAACGATGAGCGATTTGGAACGTGTTTTCACCTTCGCCTTCAATGGCACGGCGATTTTTCCCGGTTACGTGAGACCGGAAAAACATCTCGTCGATGGCCCGTTTTTGCTCGGTGAGACAATTCTAACTCCGCTGAAAGTTTTACACGGTCGCGCCCATGTTTTCGGCTATCTGTTGTCGCGAAATGGAAAAAAACGCGTCGCCTATATCAGCGATTGCAAGACGGTTTCGTTGGAAGCTGCGGCTGCGATCGAGGACGTCCCGGTTCTAATCATCGACGCGCTGCGGCACCGTTTTCATCCGACTCACATGAATATGGAAGAGGCGCTCGCTTTCCGGGAGCGCGTTCGCGCGAAAACGACGTGGCTGACGCATCTTTGCCACGATCTCGGCCATGCTGCGACGGAATCCACGTTGCCAGAAGACGTGCGAGTTGCCTTTGACGGATTGAAGATCGTTGTTTAAAAACGCGTCGTGCGATTTCTCTTCATCCTGGCGATCCTACTAGCGATCCTATTGGCTGGCGGCAGGCTGATGGCCGCGCCGACGCTGGGCTCGAAAACGCTCGTTGTTTATAATCTGAACGACGCGGATTCAGCGTCGCTGGCCAAGTATTATGCCGCGCGCCGGGGGATTCCCGATAGTCAGGTGCTCGGATTGAAATGCAACCCGGATGCGGAGGAAATCAGCCGCGACGAATACGATGCGACCATCGCCGAGCCGCTGCGGGCCGCATTCACCGCGAACAATTGGTGGGAAGTCAGCGATAACCGCCTCGCGCCGCCCGTGGTTATCAAAAACAGGATCCGCTACGTGGCGCTGATCCGCGGGATGCCACTGAAGGTTCGGGAAAAAACCGTTTACGACGGGGATAAGCCCGACCACAACACGCCTTACGGCCCGGTGAATGGTTGCTCAGTGGATTCAGAAATCGCCGTGCTCGGCAAAATGACGCGCCAGATTTCCGGTCCACTCGCCAATCCGTATTACGAAAATTACGACCGCTTCGATGCCGTCGAACTTCCGCAATACATGCTCGTCTGTCGGCTCGATGGCCCGACGCCCGACGATGTGAAACGCATGATCGACGAATCCTTGCGCGCCGAAACGAGCGGACTTTTTGGCTGGGTGCTCCTGGATCAACGCGGCACTAATTTGCCCGGCTACAAAATTGGCGACGACTGGCTGAAAGCCGCAGGCCAGCATTTCCGCAAACGCGGTTTCCCGATCTTTACCGACTCCGTGGAAGCGATCCTGCCGACGGGCTTGCCCATGCCGCGGACTGCGCTCTATCTCGGCTGGTATAGCGGCGATATCGGGGGCGCATTCACAGGCAACGGCGTGCGTTTCGTCCCGGGCGCCATCGCGTGCCACATCCATTCATTCAGCGCCTCCACCTTACGCAGCCGATCCATTGGCTGGTGCGGTCCATTAATCAGCGCAGGAGCCGACGCCGTCCTCGGAAATGTCTACGAGCCTTACCTAACACTCACCTCCAATCTCGACGTCTTCACCGAGCGCCTGCTGCGCGGCTACACTCTCGCCGAGAGCGCCTGGGCCTCCTCGCGCACCGTTTCGTGGATGAACGTCGTCGTCGGCGACCCGCTCTACCGTCCCTACGCCGTCTTTAATAATTCCGATACCAGCTACGGATCCGAGTTTGAGAAATATCACCAAAGCGCAGCCAGCAACGTCGTCGATTTCAATACCGGATTCATGGCCGAAGCCTGGGCTCAACGGCGCATGGCGGAAGGCGACGATCAATCGGCAGATTTCCTCTTTCAGCAAGCGCTCAAAAAATACAAGGAACCCGACAGCCTCGCCCGCGTCGCGTGGAGT
Source organism: Spartobacteria bacterium (assembly GCA_043758065.1). Lineage (GTDB taxonomy): Bacteria > Verrucomicrobiota > Verrucomicrobiia > Chthoniobacterales > DASVRZ01 > DASVRZ01. The sequence continues at coordinate 2,665 of JAYVOE010000019.1, forward strand.
TACAGTCAATTCTTACTCGCGCGCAACCACAAGCCGGCGGCCATTTCCATCCTCAAAGAAGAAGAGGCAAAAATTCGCGGCGACAGCGGTTCTGGATTTCTCCTCACGCGGATCCTCGAGCTGGAACCACCCAAGCCCGCGATCACGCCGACTCCCACGCCTCTCATCAATCCGTCCGAACCACCTGCGCTCTACCAACGAAAATGACCCCCGGAGCGGCCTACGCCGAGTGGCGTCAACCCTCGCGAATCGACGAGGCCCCCGGTTTCCCGCCGATGCCGGAGCTGGAACTCCAGGCTCGCTGGTTTGCCGGGCAATTTCCACGTCACTTACAAACCACCACGGGCGAGCCGGTGGAAATCGTCCATCTCGGCGTCTGGAATCGTGAACCCGGACCCGACTTCTGCGAAGCCGTGATACGATTCGGACTCAACTCACCAAAACGTGGCAGCATCGAGATCGACACCCATCGCCGCGACTGGGAAACCCACGGGCACGCCATGAATCCGACCTTCAACAACGTCGTGCTCCATCTCTTCGTCGAGCGGGGAAGCGACGAATTTTTCACTCGCACGCAAGAGAATAAATTCGTCCCGCAGATACGATTGGAACTCGACTCAGAAACGCCGCTTCCGACCGTTCCGCCGCTCGCCAGTCTTGGACGTTGCGCAGCTCCACTGGCTAACATTCCCGAAGACATTCGCACGAATCTCATCGAGTCCGCCGCGCATTTTCGGTTGCAACAGAAAGCCGAAAAATTCAATCGACTTGCATCCGTATCTGGCTGGGATGAAGCCCTGTTTCAGACGCTCGCGATCACGCTCGGCTACAAGGAAAACAAGCTGCCGTTTCAATTGTTAGCACAACGAATCGGACTGAAAATGTTGCGCGAAAACTCGGGTGCCGCAGACTCGCTACTCTTCGGCTGCGCGGGATTTCTCGACGCAACCTCGCTGCGGGAATTTCCAGCGGAGTCACAGCGTTATCTGCGAAATCTGTGGGAACATTGGTGGAAAGTGCGTCCTCGTTGGGATCGATTTATCCTAACAAAATCCTCCTGGAAACTCACCGGAACTCGACCCGCGAATCATCCGCAACGTCGACTCGCTGCGTTAGGTCTCATCGCGCTTCATTGGAAAAAAATCGCGGCTACCTTTCGTGAATGCGATCTAACTCAAATCCAAAATTTGCTTGGCACTTTGCAGCACGATTATTGGAATCATCATTACACGATTCGCTCGACAAAAAGCACGGCTCCGATCGCGATGTTAGGAGCCAGCCGCATTCTGGAAATGTTCATTAACGCCGCCATTCCTGCTAACATGGCGAGCCATCCAGATTGCTGGCGGGTGTTGGAAAAAGTTCGTCAGCCGCTCGAAAACCGGAAACTGAAAACCGGCATTCTTCGTCTCTTTGGATCTAACTCCGTTGGAAAAACCGTTTTGCAGCAGCAAGGCATTCTCCAGATTTACGAAGATTTTTGCCTGCGGGATCTTTCCGACTGCGCGCGCTGTCCGTTTCCCAATCGCGTTCTCCACTGGGAGAAATCCTAGCTACGGCGAGGGCACTACATAGGATTTATTTACTGCCCAAAATAGGGGATTGTAATCCTTCTCCTTGATGAAGCGCGCCGAGCCGTCAGCAAAAACATAATTCGATCCCGTGCCGTAGGCTTTCAGATTCAGGACTTTCGCGTGGTTGCCCTCCGCGTAGTCCATATAGAAATTGTTGTCTTTCGCATAAGGCATCCCGAGAAGAATCGTCTGCGAGGGAAAGGTGATGTTAACAAGCTTGATTTTGAACGCTGGATTGTTATAGGCATCGAGATCGTTGTAGCCGTTCATGATGAAGCTCGTGTTGTTAGAAGAGTTAGCCAGAAGGTCGAGATTTTCTCCTTGGGTTTCTTCAATTCCTGGAGCCGTGAAAACCTTCGTTGTCTTGGTGTATTCGTAGAGAAGCGCCGGCCACTTATCCTGTCCCTTGTCGGTTACGCGACCGGGTAAATCAAAATCGCGATCGTCCGTGTAAAGATGGAACGCCACAGCTAGCTGGCGCATGTTAGATAGGCAGGCACTTTGTTTGGAAAGGAATGTAGCCTTCGATAACACTGGCAGCAAAATCGCAGCTAACACTCCGACGATTACCATCGTGACTAACAACTCGATAAGGCTGAAACCCGAATCATTTTTTCGAGGTCTTTTCTTCATAGCTAGTCAACTGCGTGAGCTTGCAAGTCGGCTAGGTTAACAAATTCCAGAGCGCTGGCGTGCGTGGCGGCCAGGACCACTTTGGGTGCCCTGTTTTCCTCGAAAGCCTCCATCCAGCGCGTGACGCAGAGACACCATTTGTCGCCCGCACGCAAACCGGGAAACTGATATTCCGGCGCGGGGGTTAACAGGTCGTTGCCACGGCTCCGACTGAACTCAAGAAACTCATCGGTGACAACGACACAGACCGTGTGCAAGCCAACGTCGCCCGGTCCCGTGTGACAAAATCCGTCGCGATAGAAACCGGTAAGCGGATCATTGCAACAACACTCCAAAGGCTTACCGAAAACATTGCTAGGCATGAGCAAATAATAATCGCCGCCGCCTGCGTTTCAATAGCGCGTTCCGAAAAAAGTGAGCGGAGTTACATCCCCATGATCTGATAGCCGCCGTCCACGTAAATCACCTGACCGGTAATCGAGGCCGCACCATCGCTTGCGAGAAAAACACCCATCGCGCCAAGTTCATCGGGCGTGCAGCTTCGTTTCAGCGGCGCGTGTTCCTCGTAATGCTTCATCATGGAGGAAAAACCGCTGATTCCACGAGCGGCGAGCGTCTGCACTGGGCCAGCGCTGATGCAATTGACGCGGACTCGTTTCGCACCCAAATCCGAAGCCAGGTAACGGCATGACGCTTCGAGACTGGCCTTGGCGACACCCATGACGTTGTAGTGCGGCACGACTTTTTCGGCTCCATAATAAGTCATCGCGACGATGCTGCCGCCATCGGTCATGAATGGGGCGGCGGCTCGCGAAAGACCGACCAGCGAGTAGGCGCTGATGTTGTGGGAAATCAAAAACGCCTCGCGCGAGGTATCGATGAAACTCCCCTCAAGTGCTGCTTTCGGCGCGAACGCCACGGCGTGCAAAAGCAAATCGATGCGCTGGGTTTTCTTGCCGACCTCGGCGAAAAACGTGTCGATCTCTTCATCGCTGGTCACGTCGCAGGGAAACAAAAACGTCTCGGAACCAAACTCCGCGACCAGCTCCTCGACGTTTTCCTTGAGGCGCTCGCCTTGGTAATTGAAATAAAGGGTCGCGCCGGCGTTGGCCCAGGCTTTGGCGATGGCCCAGGCGATGCTGCGTTTGTTGGCAACGCCGAAAACGACGCCGATTTTACCGGAAAGAGGAAGTTGACTCATAGGCGGGTCATTTTCAAAGTTTTCGCGAGCGTGGCAAGTGCGAAGTCAGCGCAGGGCGGCGCGGGCTTCGTCTTGAAACGCGCGATCCTCGGCATCACGCGCCGGGAGCGAAAGGACGCGTTTCCATTCGAGTTGCATCGCACTCTGCGAACCACTGCGCTGGAACCAGCGGGCGAGCTCGGCATGGGCCGGGAGATTTTCCGGCGCGAGTTGCACGGCGAGCTGGAAATAACGTCCAGCCTCAGCGTCGGATGCGTCGGGCATTTTTCCGTAGAGCGTGACTGCGATCGCTTTCAAAACGAGATTCAACCGCGTCATTTCCTCGTGCCATTTTCCGAGAATGCGACAGGCCTCGGCGTTTTTTGAGTCGAGTTGCAGGGCAATCTCCGCCTCGCTGCGAATCTGCCGCGCGTATTCCATCTTCGTGCGGTTGTCCGTAAAATCCGTCATTTTGCCGAGTGCGATGGCGAGTTGCAAATGGACGTCGCTGTCTTCGGGATGCTGCAAAACCTGCTCGCGAGCATGAACCAAATCCGCCGCCGCCTGGTTCTCAGGTGTGGCGACGCAGGCGAGTGTGAATCCGATCCAACTCAAAAGGAAAACGCGCCAGGTCACGCGACGACTGGATCACGGCTTGGCCCGAAACGCGAATCATGTCACGGTGTCTGCATGACGCATTCGACTGCCACCCGACTCGCAGCCATCCTAGGTTTTCTCGCAGTCGCGCTCGGGGCATTTGGAGCACATTTGTTTCAGACTCGACTCATCGCCCTCGACACCGTGAAACCTTGGGGAATCGCGTCGCTCTACCATTTGCTTCACGCGTCGGTGCTGTTTTTCCTGAGTCGCGAATATCCCGCACGAAAGCTCGCTTGGTGGGCGTTTTTTCTCGGCGCAATCGTTTTCAGCGGCTCGCTCTATACATTGTCGCTGACCGGATGGAAATGGCTTGGGGCAATCACCCCGCTCGGCGGCGTCGGATTTCTCGTCGGCTGGGCAAGCCTGATTTTTGAAAAAACGGAGCGGAGTTAGAGGCGATTCACCCTTGTCAGCGCAAATGGTTTCCGCACAAACTGCGTCGATGAAAGCCCTCCTGTTGACGAATGAATTTCCCCCCAACGTCTATGGCGGCGCCGGGGTGCACGTCGAGTATTTGAGCCAGGAATTGGCAAAGTTGATATCGGTGGAAGTCCGCTCGTTCGGCGATCAGAAAATCGACGACCCGCAGTTGTCCGTGAAGGGTTTTTCACTGGATACGAAGGATTTTACGAGCCCGGCCAATCTGAAATCTGTCTTCGGCGCGATCCGGCGTTGCACGGATTTTAACACGACGAATATCGACGCCGACGTGGTGCATTGCCACACTTGGTATAGCCATTTTGGCGGAATTCTGGCGAAGCTTTGCTATGGAATTCCGCTCGTCGTGACGATCCATTCTCTGGAACCACTCCGACCATGGAAGCGCGAGCAACTTGGCGGCGGCTACGATTTCACCGTCTGGCTCGAACGCACGGCAATCGAAATGGCGGATGCGATTATTGCTGTTTCCGAGGAGACGAAACGCGACGTGCTGAGTCTGTTCGAAGTTGACTCAAAAAAAATCCGCATCATTTACAACGGCATCGAACCGTCGCTTTACCAGCCGTCGAATTCGACTGCGGCGCTCGTGAAATATGGAATCGATCCAGCGAAGCCGTTTGTCTTGTTTGTCGGGCGAATCGCTCGTCAAAAAGGAATCGTTCACCTCGTCAACGCCATCAAATACATGGACCCCGGATTTCAGATCGTGCTCTGCGCCGGAGCTCCCGATACGCCGGAAATCGCCGCGGAAATGCAAGCCGCGGTAGCTGCGGCCCAGACTTTTCGTCAGGACATTTTCTGGATTCAGGAAATGGTCAGTAAAGCCGAGGCGATCGAGCTTTATTCGCAGGCGGCGGTGTTCTGTTGCCCGTCGATTTACGAGCCGTTTGGGATCATTAATCTCGAGGCAATGGCCTGCGAGACGGCGGTCGTTGCCAGCGCGGTTGGCGGCATCAAGGAAGTCGTTGTTCACGGGGAAACCGGCTATCTCGTTCCGCTCGAGCAAATGGCAGAAAGCCCTTACGAGCCGAAACATCCCGATCAATTTGCCCACGATCTGGCGGTGCCGATCAATGAACTGATGCGCGACCCGGCGATGCGCGAGCAGATGGGTAAAGCGGGGCGTCGTCGTGCGTTGGAGAAATTCAGTTGGTCCGCAATCGCCCGGCAGACTGCCGACCTTTACGCCGAATTGCAGTCATAAGCTCGCTCACTATTTTTCGAGTCGAGTTGCAGTGTTATGGCGTTTGTTTTGGTGGCGTTGGAGATGGGGATGGCGTGGGGAGAACTGCGGTCGAGCCTGCTCCTCCGTTACTCGAATTATAGGAACTGTTGTCGCCGGGCGCAGCGCTCGTGTTTCCAATGGGCCCGCCCACCGCAGCGTCTCCGGTGATTTGGCCACCCGCAAATCTCGGCGTGGGGCTCGGGGTTTGCGCAACCGCCGCAGATATCAATGCAAGTCCGATGAGAAATGTCTGGATCGTTTTCATATTGATGGAACGCGCCGCCTCCCACAAATGGCTGTGCGGATGAGGCTTTGACGAATTCTCGCCTGCCCGTATAATCCCGATCCGGTTCCTCCGGAAAACACTATGTTTGTCGATCAAATCAGAATTTATGCCGAGGCGGGCGATGGCGGGCGCGGGTCGGTATCGTTCCGGCGTGAGAAATTTATTCCGCGTGGCGGCCCCGATGGCGGCGATGGCGGACGAGGCGGCAGCGTCATTCTTCGGGCGAGCGAGCAAGTCGATAATCTGGTGTCGTTCTATTACGATCCCAAGTTGAAGGCGAAAAGCGGCAACGCCGGCTCAGGACGGCAAAAATCTGGAAAGTCGGCCGAGGACAAAATCGCGTTGGTGCCCGTAGGAACAGTGATTTATCGCGTGCCGGAAGCGATGATTCCCGAGCCGCGCACGGGTTTTGAAGATGAGGACGACATTCCCGCGGAGAAACCGCTCCAGAAAAAGGGATTGTCCACCGATGAACTGGAATTGGTTACGGATTTAACCGAGGCCGGCCAAGAATTCGTGCTTTGTCAGGGCGGAAAGGGAGGGAAGGGAAATATTCACTTCAAAAGCTCGACCAATCGAGTTCCAGTCGAATACACCGAGGGGACCGAGGGCGGGCGCGGCTACTTTTACTTCGAGCTTCGGAAAATCGCCGATGCGGGCCTCGTTGGCTATCCGAACGCCGGTAAATCGACGCTGATTAGCCAGATTTCGGCTGCCCATCCGAAGATCGCCGCCTATCCATTTACAACGCTCACTCCGATGATCGGCGTGGTTGAAGTGGACCCTTTCGGTCGATTCACCGTGGCTGACATTCCCGGTTTGATCGAAGGCGCTCATCGAAATGTAGGTCTGGGCCACGATTTCCTCCGTCATGTCGTCCGCTGCAAATTGCTTTTGTTCGTGGTCGATATGGCCGGAAGCGAAGGGCGCGATCCCTGCGAAGACCTGGCTCGGTTGCGCGAGGAAATCGTTTTGTATGATCCCACTTTGGCTCAACGCCAATGGCTGGTGATCGCCAATAAAATGGACCTCGACGAGTCTGCCGAAAACCTCCGAATCTTTAAAATTCGCTTTCCCAAGCCTGAAGTGATCGAAGTATCTGCTGACAAATCAACTGGCCTTGAGCATTTGAAACAAAGGTTGGGTGAGTTGATCCTTACCTGAGAAAACATGCCAACGGTCGCGAGCTATTGCACGGTTTTTCTTAAATCGGAGATGCAGCACATTTACCGTCAGATCACCGGCACAAAACGATATCAAAATGTCGTGATCACCAAGACACGTCAGCATGCAGAAACGTTTCCATACGAGTTCGTAACAATTCTATCGAAAAGCAGGATTAACTTTGTTAAACGCTTCTATATAAAGTATTTAAAGCGATCACTCCCGTTCGTTTATCGAGGAGAGTTTCAAGTTCTTCAAAATGCTTTGGAAGCCATCCGCCCTGATGTTCTTCACATCTATTTTGGACACACGGCAGTTCATCTTTCGCCATTTTTAGAGCTTACAAATCTCCCATATGTCGTTTCCTTTCATGGGGCGGACGTCATGCCAAGAAGCGATCGTCCAGGTTACGCTGAAAAACTGAAACATCTGTTACAAGTCATCCCGCTTGTGCTGGCTCGCTCAGAATCGCTTGCAACTCGACTCAAAAACTTGGGATGTCCCCCAGAGAAGATTCGGATCAATCGAACGGGTATTCCGCTGGGCTATTTCAAATTTGTTGATCGATCATCGCGAATAGGTCAGCCGTTACGGTTTATTCAAGCCTGCCGGCTCATCGAAAAAAAAGGGCTGACGACGACGATTGCCGCATTTGCGGTGGCAAGGAAACAATTGCCAGGCAGCATCTTAGTCATCGCAGGCGAGGGCCCGCTTCATTCGCAATTGGCGCAACAGGTGGCCCAACTCGGGCTGGCTCCCTACGTTCAGTTTATTGGCTTTCTAGATCAGGCGGCACTCCGGGAATGGTATGCCAATTCGGACATCTTCGTTCATCCGAGCGAGATTACAGCAGCGTCCGACCAGGAAGGCGTTCCCAATTCTCTTCTGGAGGCGATGGCGACCGGCTTGCCTGTCCTATCCACTCTTCATGGCGGCATCCCAGAGGCGGTCGAAAACGGCGTCACTGGCTGGCTGGTGCCGGAAAAGGACGTCGCCGCGCTGGCAGAGAAAATGATCCGACTTGGAGTCGACTCTGCGGAACGGGCCACGATGGGCCGGGCTGGGGCGGATTCTGTGCGTATGAATTTCGAGCAGACAGCGCAGATCGCCCAATTGGAAAGTTATTACGATGAAGCCATCCGGATTTCAGCCACGCAAAACCAGAAATAATCCGTTGCAGCACTTTTTCATCCGAGTTACAGTCTATTCCCTGTAATCCTATCGACAATGCTGCTCAACCAGTTCTCAACCGAATCAATCCATGAGCTGGCGGAGCAGTTTGAATCTGCGCACCCCACGCAAATGTTGCAATGGGCCGCGGATCATTTCCCGGAACGGGCGGCGATTGGAACAAGCTTTCAGGGCGCAGGTCTCGTCATTATCGACCTCGCGCTCGATGCTGGGCTGAAACTACCCGTCTTCACATTGGATACCGGCCTGCTTTTTCCAGAGACGATAGAACTCGCAAATAGGCTGGAAGATTTTTTTGGCATCTCCATTGAACGTGTCGAGCCGGAGCTAACAGTCGCCGCACAAGACACGGAACATGGACCTGAGCTCTGGAAAACTGCACCTGACCTCTGCTGCTCGATTCGCAAAGTTCTTCCGCTACAATCCAAGCTTCGCGATCTCGATGTCTGGATTACCGGACTCCGCCGCCAGCAATCGGATACCCGTCAAAAGACGCTTCCGCTGGAGTTGTATAAATTTGACGTCTTGCGCGACCAGTCGATCCTGAAAATGAATCCGCTCGTCAACTGGACCAAGGAAGCTGTTTGGGAGCATTTACGCCGTCGGAAAATTCCCTACAATCCGCTGACCGATCGAGGCTATCGCAGCATCGGATGCTGGCCATGCACGCGTGCGATTGGCGCAAATGACAACGAACGCGCAGGTCGTTGGACCGGCTTTGACAAAGCTGAGTGCGGCATCCACACCTTTCTTGGAAACAATATATGAATTCACCCGCCATTCTCACGCACTCCGATCATTTGGACGCGCTCGAAAACCAGAGCGTTTACATTATGCGGGAGGCTTATCATCACTTCAAAAAGATCTGTATGCCCTGGTCCATGGGCAAAGATTCCAACGTCTTGATCTGGCTCGCGAAGAAAGCGTTTTGCGGTCACATTCCGTTTCCGTTGCTTCACATCGACACGACTTATGAATTTCCAGAAATGCTGGAATTCCGCGAGTGGGCGACGAATGAATACAATCTTAAATTACTCATAAAAATCAACGAAGATGCGCGAAACGGAACGGGCACATATACTTCGTCTGTTGGCTATGAAACGCATGATCCAGTGACGGTGACGCACGAGTTAAAAACGGTGGCGCTTCAGCAAATGATGGCGGAGCACAAATGGGATGCCCTGATCACGGGCATTCGCCGCGACGAGGATTCCACTCGTGCCAAAGAACGCTATTTCTCCCCACGCAACAAAGACTTTGAGTGGGATTACAAAGACCAGCCGCCCGAATTCTGGAGCCAGTTTACCACGAGTTGCGCGCCCGGCGAACACGTCCGCGTGCAGCCACTTTTAGATTGGAGTGAGAGTGATATCTGGCGCTACATCCAACGAGAAAACATGCCCATTCCCCAAATGTATTTTGCGCGAAAAGCGGAGGACGGCGAATCGTATCGTTATCGCTCGCTAGGTTGTTGGCCGATTACGAAGCCTATCAAAAGCACGGCGTCTAACATTGATGAAATCATTGTTGAATTAGCTAACACTAACACCAGTGAACGTGCCGGCCGCGCCCAAGACCATCACGAACGCAATGCGATGCAGAAACTTCGCGCGAAAGGATTCATGTAATGAGCAATCAAGAAGATCAAAGATTGAAAGTCGTGTTCGTTGGACACGTGGACCACGGAAAATCGACTCTTATCGGTCGAATTTTTTACGACACCAACTCGTTTCCGGATGGAAAAGTGGAGCAAATCCAGAAGGCCTGCGCCGAGGAGGGGATGGAATTCGAATACTCGTTTTTGTTAGATGCGCTGCTGGAAGAGCAGGAGCAAAACATCACGATTGATACGACTCAGATTCAATTCAGAACTGACAAGCGCAACTACGTCATCATCGATGCGCCGGGTCATAAGGAGTTCCTGAAAAACATGATCACCGGCGCGGCAAATGCGGACGCAGCCGTGCTTTTGATCGCAGCAAACGAAGGTGTTCAGGAGCAATCACGCCGCCATGGTTATCTGCTCAGTTTGTTAGGAATCCGCCAGGTAATCATCGCGGTAAACAAGATGGATCTGGTCGATTGGTCACAGGAAAAATTCAATGCACTCGAACTCGAATACAAAGCGTTTCTCGCTCAGATCGGACTCGAGGCGCGCTTGTTTGTTCCCGTGTCTGCCCGCAACGGCGACAACGTCAAAAATCGCTCGACTAACACGCCATGGTATAGCGGACCAACGGTAATCGAGGCGCTGGATCAGTTCGCTACAGCCGCATTACCCGTGGAGCAACCGCTCCGATTTCCGGTTCAAGACGTCTATCGTTTTGATGAACGTCGCATCATCGCCGGTCGCATCGAAACGGGCGGCCTGAAAATCGGCGACGAACTCCTTTTTTCTCCTAACAACAAAACTGCCGCGATCAAAACGATCGAAAACTGGCATGGCGCAACCAAGACTTCCGCTCAGGCGGGTGAGTCTGTGGCCATCACATTAACGGAGCAAATCTTTGTCGAGCGCGGACACATCGCTTCGCATTCCAAAGAAGCTCCCATCGAGACCAATCGTTTTCACGCGCGTCTCTTTTGGATGGGTAAGAATCCACTGGAAGTCGGCCCACGTTACAAGCTCAAGCTAACAACGCAGGAAGTGGAATGTCAGATCGCTAGTGTTGATAAAATCATCGATGCGTCCACGTTGGAAATCATCACGGAAGGCCGCACGCACATTGCAAAAAATGACGTGGCGGAGATCACACTTACCACGCGCTCGCCGCTAGTGTTAGACAACCACGATCGCATTACGTCGCTCGGCCGTTTCGTCATTATGGACGAGCGCCATGTCGCTGGCGGCGGCATTATTTTTGGCGGCCATTACACCGATCGCACAGCGGTCACGAGCCAGAACATCACGTGGTCGTCCGCGACCGTCACCCACGATCGCCGCGCGACTCGCAATGGACACAATGGCGCAGTCATCTGGCTTACAGGCCTTTCTGGCTCTGGAAAATCCACCATTGCCCACGAACTCGAGCGTATTTTGTTTCAGCGCAACATGCACACCTATGTCCTGGACGGCGACAACGTCCGGCACGGGTTGAATTCCAACCTGGGCTTTTCACCGGAGGATCGCGTGGAAAACATCCGCCGCGTCTCTGAAGTCGCAGCCCTCATGGCCGATGCGGGACTCATCACGATCAGTTCCTTCATTTCTCCCTATCGCGCAGATCGCGAGCGAGCGCGTAAGATCGTCTTGGAGAATGGCGGCGACTTCATCGAAATCTACGTCAACGCGCCTTTGGAAGTCTGCGAAAAACGCGATCCGAAAGACCTCTATAAAAAAGCGCGTGCGGGTGAGATCAAGCAATTTACCGGAATCGATGCGCCATACGAAGAGCCGGAAAATAGTGACCTGGTCATTCACACAGATCGGGAAACGCTGGACGAATCCATTGCCAAAGTCTTGGAAGTCATTCTGCCGCGTCTCCAGCCGCAAGAAGACATTTCGCTCTAACTCGGATCACTTTTTTCGTCAACGAAAAGCACGGCGCGTAGTTCGTGCCAGCGAGTCGTTTCTGTCGCGGAACTAACAAAGCCGCAGTGACCACCGCTCGCGGGAATTTCCAAGTGGAGGAAGTCGCTGGAAGCCGCGGTCGATTCCGGAAAACAGGGCGGAGTTAGAAACGGATCGTTGCGCGCATTAACTAACAACGTCGGAATCGGAATGTCTCCTAACAATGGTCCGCAACTGGATTGCTGCCAGTAATCCTCCGCGCTGGAAAATCCATGCAGCGGTGCCGTGTAAGCGGAATCGAACTCACGAAACGTCCGCATTTTTTCCAGTCGAGTGACATCGAAATGGTCGGGGAAGAGCAGCTTCTTGGTGAGAATTTTCGCCCGCAGACTGCGAATGAAACGGCGCGTATAAACCTGATTTTCAGCGCGATCCAGACGCTCGACACTGGATTGAAGATTGCACGGAACGGAGAAAGTCACGGCGGCAATGACTGGTTCGCGACGCGTCTCTGCGAGATATTTCAATGTTAGATTTCCGCCGAGGCTGAAACCGACGAGCGCGACTTTTTCATAGCGATACGCAGCCATGGCGTGATCCACGACGGCTGATAAATCCTCGGTCGCACCGCTATGATAGAACCTCGGCAAACGGTTCGGCTCGCCGCTGCATCCGCGCATATTCCAGGCGAGAACATCCCATCCGTTTGCAAAGAACGCGCCAGCCATTCCCTGAACAGTCGTGTCGCGCGAATTGCTTTCCAGGCCGTGCGTGATGATCACTAACTTCTGACTAACATCGTGCCGCGCCCAGTCGAGATCGAGAAAGTCATTGTCCTCTAACTCCAATCGCTTTCGCTCGTGCGTGATGAGCGGAACGCGCCGGAAAAGTGTCGGCCAGATGGTTTGCAGATGACCGTTTTCCAAACCGCGCGCGGGCCGGAAACCGGACGGCTCAATCAGCGGCATTGTGCCGCCAGATACGCCTCGATCTCCGCTCGTTTTGGCATCGACGGAGCGGTCCCATGTTTGGTGACGCTAAGACCGGCGACGACGTTGCCGTGACGCGCGGCGCGGACGACGTCGCCTTCAAACTCGATCAACCCAGCAGCGAATCCGCCGACAAATGCGTCGCCCGCCCCGGTCGTATCGATTGCAGTGATCCCCGTGCAGGCAGGGACAAGTTCGAACCGATTCTCCTGCGAGATGAAGCATCCACGTTTGCCCAATGTGACAATGACTGTCGGAACGCCGATTTTGCGGCAGAGCGCGTGCAGACTTTCTAGATTCATCGCGCTGAGTTGTTCCTCGGTGAACGCGGAATTCGCGAGGGACGGATGACGCTGCACGACGGTGACGAATTCCGTTTCGTTCGGAATGAAAATGTCCACGTTTTCAAGAATGATGTAGTCAAACTTTGGGTTCATCGGCGCCGGATTGAGGATCGTCGTTTTTCCTAAATCGCGTGCGATTTTCAAAGAGTCCGTGACCGTCTGGAGGTGGACTTCCAATTGCAGGACGACAATTTTCGCCGCTTCAAAAAGCCTGATATCGATCTGACTCGCATGAAAATTTTCGCTGGCTCCGAGCGCCACGACGATTTGATTTTGTCCGCTGGCGTTGACGGTGATTCCAGCCGTTCCAGTGGCGGCAGCGGGGATGCGAAGGAGATGTTTCTCGATGCCTTCAGCAGCTAGAAAGGTTTCTGCGCCGTCACCAAAAGGATCATCGCCGACCGCTCCGACGAAGGCTGTTTTCGCTCCGGCGCGAGCAGCTGCGACGGCTTGGTTGGAGCCTTTTCCGCCCGGACCGGTTACGAATCGACCGAGGATGGTTTCGCCAGCGGCGGGAAAGCGTTCGACGAAAAATGTGAGATCCTGGATGAAACTGCCGATGACGAGAACGGACATGCCGCGAAGCCTAGAATGAAGCTCTCGGGCGAATCAAGGCTTTCACTGGACGGCGAAGATTTTCAGCGCAGCCATGATCGCCGAAAGCATGGTCAACCCAATCAGAACGATGAGGAAAATGCGCAGGAAACGCACTGGTTTTTTCTCAACGATTTGCGGGACGACGACGGGGTGATGCGAGCGCTCGAGCACATCGCGCGTGTCCGTGTAAGTCGTGATGGAATGAAACGGCCCGGCGGGCTCAGCGTTGGCCGTTTCCTCCCATTCCATCGGGCGAAACGGGCCGCAGCCGGGGCAACTTCTCGCGCCCACCCTGACCTCGTTTCCGCAGTCGGGGCACGCATAGGTGTCGTTGCTCGTGAATGGCTCCACGCCTAACGATTCCACATCGTTTCGGTGTGTTCAAACGAAGAAGTTCGCGCGTGATGGAATGTTTGCTAATTTGCTCGGTGTCAAAGATTTCAAAAGAATTAACCCGCCGCGCGGTGGCGGCCACGCAAGCGATCTATGCCGAATTGGAGGCTCGGAAAACTGAGCGGAGTTGCACTGGTATCGCGGAATGTTGCCAGTTTCGGCTAACGGGAAGGACTCCGCATCTCACGCGAGGCGAAGCGATTACAGCGTGGGTGGCCATCAAAGCGGGCGGTCGAAAAGTGCTCCCAGAATCCGTTGGAGGCGCGTGTCCGCTCTTGCACACCACGACGCAGCGATGCCTGATCTACGCCGGACGCCCGTTTGGCTGCCGCACGCACTTCTGCTCTGCGGCCGGTGGCCCTTTGGAGCGTAGCTCCGTGATCGACCTGATCCACCGACTGGACGCGCTCGATGCGGAGAGTGGCGGGGATGGTTCGAAGCCAATCGCAAACGCATTAGCCCAAGTGGCGAACTTCAATTAGCCGCAGATCGACCCGCAATTTCGCCGCTGGCCTATTACTACTGATTTTTTGGCGTTTTGGGTGGAGCGGGCGTGGGCGTTGGAGTTTTTCGAGCATCACTTATAGAGAGTTGATGCTGATCGCCAAACACTTCGTCTGCACCTTGCTGGCGATTTCCGGCGCTGACCGTAGAGTCCGGCCCCAAGTCGGTTGCGCCGAGATTGCCATTGAAGTCGAGCCCTGTTTTAGGCGCGCCTGACTCACCCAAGCCGCCTTTCTGTCCAGGCTGACCCACAAGGTTTTTTTGCTGCACAGAAGCGGAAGGGGCCACAACGCCGACGCCGCGTGTGAAATTATCCTGAGCGGGATTAGGATCTACGTCGCCATTGGTGCCCGATTTCGATTGGCGAAGCTGTTCTGCAATGGCGGGATTTGCCTTCAGGAAACGCTCGGCCGCTGCAGGATCGTGTTGGTCTTCCCCGCGGAGGGGTGTCTTTGTCTTGGGAGGAGGAGTTGTCGGAGGAACGGTGCCCGCTGGTAGCTCCTCTGTTTTGCCATTTTTGTTCTTTATCTGTGCTGATCCATCGGGACGAACGGTAGTCGTGTTCCCTGTTGCGTCATTCGTAATGACCCGATCTCCATTAGGCATCTTTACCCGGGTAGAGTTATCGATCTGACTGACCCGTATGTTAGAAGTGT
>JAYVOE010000020.1:0-17855 GCA_043758065.1 Spartobacteria bacterium
GTCTCGGCAATCGCCTCCATCCGCTCCCGCGAAACCAGATACGCCACCGCCTCATCCCGCCGCGTGATCACAATCGAGCCCTCTTCCGAAACGTCCTTCAACAAACGCGGCAGATTCGTCTGAGCCTGAGATACAGAATACGTAGCCGACATGGTGAAGTTACCTAGACAGCGTTTATGCTTTCAGTCAAGCAGCCGTGTTTTTCGATTAGTGGTTCCGGCGAACGGCAAAGACAATTGCCAGGCATCCCACAAAAGCGGGAGCGGACCAAAAAACGAGGAACAATGGAAACCAAGTTCGTAGCTCATCGCTCTCCAATTGGTTCCAATTTGGCAGCCAGTATAACAAAGCTGAGAGGATTGGGGGAATTGCACACGCAGTCAGAAATCGCGCCCATCTTCGAAAAAAGAAGCAGACCGAGAGTTGCACTGCGAAAGACGCGGCACAAACGAGTGCCAGCCCCTCTAAGATATCCATCTTACAGCGCCATCACGCGATCCAGCGGGAGCTTGAACGTCGTTCTGGCCGGGGCGTTTTCTTCTTCGCTGTAGGGGTAAACGCGGTCGGCGGCGTGTTGGATGGCGCTGCGCAAATTATTGATGTCGGCGATGATTTTGTCGCGGTCGATGCGGTCGCCGCTGCTTTCTTCGATGCCGTCGGTCTGGTCGTGTTCGCTGCCTCGGTAGGCGTCGAGTTTGGCCTGGATGGTGGCGATTTTCGCCGCGTTATGGCCAGGGAGAGGCTCGGCGGTGGCCTTGGCAATGAGGGTGACGGCGTTTTGCACGAGTTTCTCGCGGCTGATGTCGAGTCGGGTGCCGATGAGGTAACCGGTGGCTTGGAAATTCGTCGCGGGATCGCCATCGACGGCTTCGAGGCGTTCGCGTTGTTTGGCGGCGGACTGAATGCCTTTCAATGCGGTGACGAGCGTGCGCGCGGTGCCGACGGCGAGGAGGGTGGCGGCTTTTTTATCCTCCAGATTTTGACCGCTGATGGCGATTTTTTGCCGGGCGAGTTCCAGTTTACTGTTAAAAAGATCGAGGACGGCGGCGGTGATTTCTTCCGCGAGGAGGGCGTCAACATGGAGCGGGTCGCGCGCCGCCACGAGGATGTCTTCGCCCAATTGGACGTCGGCGAGCTGGGCTTTATTGAAGTAACCCCGGTTGCGCGGAGTGGCGGGAGTGGCTGGGGTGGTCGGTGGAGTGGTGGAATCAGGCATGGAGAAATGATGCCGGGTTCGTGCCCTCATGAAAAGGGTTTTAGCTTCTTTCGCGTCGGTTTTTTGAAAAATGAGCGGAGTTCGAGTGGATTCAGGCGGGGTTGGAGAGATTTTCAGTGGAGTTGGAGGGAATTCAGGCGGGGTTCGAGGAAAATTAGGCCGGGTTCGTCAATGGCGAGGGCTGCGCGCTGTTTTTGGAAGCCCTCGCATTGTTTTCGGATGGCTTCGCAGTGAAATCTGGAGGGTGGTCGGTCCGTCGCGAAGCAGAGTTTGTCCCGCGTAGAGCCTTCGCCATGGGTCGCGAGAGTCGCGCCGTCCACTGGCGGATCGCCGCAATGGAATAAAATGGCAAGTTCAAAAAGATTTAGCATTCGTTAGCGCTAGATCAGCCGCAGTTCATTTCGTGATTGCTGCACGTCGGCTGCCATTGGATTCTGACTCCGATGAAAATTCAGCGCGCGACGGTGCAGATTCCGGGGACGACGGCCAATCTCGGGCCAGGCTTCGATTGTCTCGGCATCGCGCTGGCCATTTACAATGTGTTCACGATTTCGCGGGCCGAAGTGTCCGTTCCCGAGCCGATGATCGACCAGGCGGCGGCGGCTTTTTTCGCTGAATCGAATGTCACTCCGTTCACTTTCCGTTGGTCCATTGCGGGCGACGTGCCGCGTTCGCGTGGTCTGGGATCGAGCGTGACGGTCCGGCTCGGCCTGCTCCAGGGTTTGAATGAACTCGCCGGATTGCCGCTGACGAAGCGCGAGTTGTTTTTGCTCTGCGCGAAGCTGGAGGGCCATCCTGATAACGCCGCGCCCGCTGCGTTCGGCGGGTTCACCGTTGCAGGCGCGAATGGCCGGGTGGCGAGGTTTGAAGTGGAATTGAGTTTGAGCTTTGTCTTGTTAATTCCCGATTTCGAAACGGAAACCACGTCCGCTCGCCGGGTGATGCCGAAAACATTGAGCGTGCCGGACGCAGTTTTTTCCCTCGGTAACGCCTGTGCGCTGACTGCGGCCTTCGCGAGCAAAGATTACGCGTCGTTGCGCGGGGCGTTTGCGGATCGCATCCACCAACCGTATCGCACTCCGCTCATTCCGTTTCTGCCCGACGTAATAGCTGCCGCCGAAAGTGCCGGTGCGCTCGGTGGTTTTCTCTCCGGCTCGGGATCGACGATAGCGGCGGTGACGTTGCAAAATTCCGACGCGGTCGCGAGTGCGATGGCAGTCGCATCAGGTTTAAAAGTGTGCGGCATTCGGATCGTCAATGCCGACAATGAAGGCGTGAAGACGCTCTCCATTCACAGCGACTAACCGACCATGAGCCGTCGTCTCGAAGAAGCGGAGGAATACGCCATCGACGTCATCTTAGGTGGACGAAAAGGAGCGCAGGCGTCGATGTTGCGGACGCTGTTGTTAGCACTCTCACAACTCTACAAGCTAGGTGTGCAAACGCGCCTCTGGATGTTTCGCAAACGCCTGCTGCGCGATCACCAGCTAGGATGTCTCGTCATTAGCATCGGCAACCTAACCGTCGGTGGAACGGGTAAGACTCCGGTGGTGGAAAAATTTGCGCGCGCCTTGCAAAACGGTGGTCGCCGCGTCGCCATCCTCACACGCGGCTACAAGAGTAAGCCGCCGCCAGACACACGCACCTTCTGGCAAAAGCTAGCAATGAAAAAACAAGTCCGCGAGCCGCGAATTGTTTCCGATGGAAAGAACGTTTTGCTGGATTCCGAATACGCTGGTGACGAGCCGTATATGTTAGCCAGGAACCTGAAGGACGTCCTCGTGATCGTGGACAAGGATCGCGTGAAGAGCGGGATTTGCGCGATCGAGAAGTTTGGCGCGGACACGTTGTTGTTAGATGACGGCTTGCAATATCTCCACTTGAAACATCGGCTCGACATTGTGTTAGTCGATTGCCAGGCGCCGTTCGGCAATGAGTATTTACTCCCGCGCGGGACGTTGCGTGAGCCGCCGGAAAATCTTCGCCGTGCGAGTTACATCTTTCTCACCAAGAGCGACGGCAACAACGAGGCGTTGATCGAGCGCATCAAGAAATACAATCGGCGCGCGGAGATTATCGTCTGCTCACATCAGCCGCTGCATCTGGAAAATTTGCATTCGGGTGAGATCGTTATGTTAGATTTCCTAAAAGGGAAATACGTCGGCGCGCTGAGCGGCATCGCCTCGCCGGAAAGCTTCGAAAACGGACTCCGCAAACTCGGTGCCATCGTCGAGCTCAACAAACGATTCGCCGATCATCATCGCTACACCGCCGAGGATCTCGAAGCGTTTCTCAAACGCTGCTTACGGCGGGATGTCCACGCAATCATCACCACGGAAAAAGACGCCGTCCGCTTCCCGAAAATGGACGCGCTCGAAGTCCCGATCTTCTTTCTCCGAGTGGAAATTCAAATTCATGACGGACAAGAGACTTGGGAACATTGCGTGAAGCGAATTTGCGATCCGCATCAGATCACGCCTGCGGAAATCCGCGTGCAACCTGTCTAACGTGGATACGCCTCTAACTCCGATGGGAAAATATCCCTTCGTTGGTTTCACCCTCGCTGCGTTCGTCGGCGTGCTCCTCGCGGATTACCTAACACCGACGTTTCGCGTCGCACTGCTAACATTCCTGGCGGCGTTCGTTGTCTGGGGCATTGTTAAAAAAACGGCGACGCTTTTGATTTTGTTAGCAGCGACGTTTTTGCTGATGCACGCGCTGCAGTTCGACCGCAACCCGGCGCGTCAATTAAAAACAGATTTGGGTGCGAGAGAAATGACCGTCGCGGGATCGGGCGTGGTCGATTCCGTTCCCAGTGTCATTACCTCCTCGAACGGCAAAGTGCGCTCTGAGTTTGAGTTAAAAAGGAGCGTCCTTTCGAACGGTGCTAACAACCTTTCCCTGTTGGTCAACTGGCCCGACGCCACTCCGCAGATCGGCGACCGATTGGAGTTTGAGGGAACTCTGTCAAACATCGCGCCACCTCGAAATCCGGGGGAATTCGATTACGCCGCATGGCTCGCGCGACGGCAGATCTTCAGCCTGGTGAATGTCGCTTACGCAAAAGACGCGCACGTTTTTTCAGTCGGGTCCGAGTGGAATCTGCGCCGCTTGGCGAATCGAATTAAACTCAAGCTAGCCAACATCATCACGCGTGATTTGACTGCAAGTCCCGTGGAAGCTGGAGTGATTTCCGCGATGATGTTAGGAACCAAGGACGACACGCCGGATTCGACGTTGGAGTTATTCATGCGGACCGGGACGTTCCATTTGTTTTCTGTGAGCGGACTGCACGTTACGATGTTAGCAGCCATCACGTTGTTCTTCCTAACAACGCTCCGGGTTCCAAGGCGATCCGCCCTTTTCCTAACCATCCCCGCCGTCTTCGCCTACGCGCTCATTACCGGCTGGAGTCCATCCAGTGTGCGAGCGGCGATTATGACTAGCATCTTTGTTATCGCCACTCTAGCGGATCGTCCGTCGCTCTCGATCAATACACTTGCACTCGCTTGTTTTTTTATTTTGATCGGAAACACCAATCAGCTTTTTGCCGCTGGATTCCAGCTTTCGTTTTCGGTCGTCGCGGTGATCATTCTTTGCAGCAGCCCGCTTTCGCAACATCTCCAAAAGCTGTGTGAGCCCGATCCATTTCTCCCAAAGAAACTACTCACTCCCTTTCAGAGATCCCGCTGGCTGCTTGGCAATTCCGCGTCGCGAAAAATGGCACTTACTCTCACGGCCTGGGCCGGTTCGCTCCCGATGACGGCGTGGTATTTTAGCCTGCTTTCTCCAGCGGCTGTGATCGCAAACCTACTCGTCATTCCGGTGGCATTTGGGATTCTAGGTCTCGCCGTGCTCAGCGTGCTTTCCTCAATAGTTAGCAGCACTTTGTTAGTCGCGTTCAACAATGCCAACTGGGCGTTGGTGAAATCGCTCCTAGCTATTTTGGCCGCGGTTAATTCACTTCCCGGCAGCTCGATGTTTGTCGGCTCGCATTGGTGGCAACGGCCCAGCCAGCAGCGCGTAACAGTTTTTGATCTGGGTTGCGGTGGAGCGACGGCGATTGAAACGAGCGGTCATTGCTGGCTCGTCGATTGCGGATCGGATTCGGACTACCGGCGTGTGGTGCGCCATTATTTACAACAACGCGGAATCAATCGCGTCGATGGAATTTTCCTAACTCATGGCGATGGCACTCACGTCGGAGGCATCGGACAGTTCCGGATGGATTTTCCAGAGGCGGCGGTTTACGTGCCGGAAGCGGGACGCAAGTCGCTGGTCTTTCGTCGGCTGATCGATCCGAAAACGGTCCACTGGATTTCCAGCGGAACTTCATTCGAGTTAGATAGGAATGCGCGGATCGACGTGCTCTGGCCGCCGCCGGTCGTGGATAGTGGCCGCGCAGACGACCACGCGTTTTTGCTTAAGCTAACATTGGAAAACCAGCGGTTTCTTCTGGCTGGCGACACCGGCTTTACCGCTGAAATGGAATTGATGACCCACTCAGCGACAACGCTGAAATCGGACTGGCTCGTGCTAGGTCGAGATCGCGATGATCCGGGTGGAGCTCGGGGATTTTTTCAAAAGGTAGGAGCGAAAACGGTGCTCACAACTGGAAAAAAATTTCCATCGCCGGAGCGTGTGCCGGTTTCCTGGATCGAGATTTGTCGGAAACTGCACATGAAGCTCGTGCGTTTCGACGAGTCCGGCGCTGTCCAAGTGGACGTTGATAACGGTCTAGCTCGAATGAAAACTTTTGCGGAACAACGCTAGGAGAGTCGGTCTAACAACTTAGCTCCGAATAACGTGCCGCAGGTTTCCGCGAACGCCTCAGTACTAACATCTGTGTTGGTCTCCAAACTGAGCGAAGTCATTCTAACATCGGCGATTCCGCAGGGCGTGATGGCGTTGAAACCAGAGAGATCGCGACCGACATTGAGTGCGAATCCGTGCATCGTGATCCACTTTCTAACACCGACTCCGATGCTGGCAATTTTGCGATCTTCGACCCAGACTCCGGTGAGACCTTCGCGACGTTGCGCTGTGATTTTGTAGATGGCTAGGACTTCAATCAGAAGTTCTTCCAACGTGCGCAGATAGTGATGTAAGTCCCGTCTCTTTTTATTCAGGTCGATGATGGGGTAACCGACGAGTTGTCCGGGCCCGTGATAAGTGGCTTGGCCGCCGCGATTGATTTGTTGGACGGGGTGGGGGAGCGTGCTGGAGCGCAAACTCGATTGGTCGAGCGTTCGTCCGATGGTGTAAACGGGCTCGTGTTCGAGGAGGAGTAATGTGTCTTCTGAACGTTCGCCGACGAGTTTTTCCTGCAAGGCCAGCGCTTCGAGATAGTTGAGTCTGCCCAGCCATTGCACTGTAAGTCCGCTCATATTTTTACGGATTCCTGGCTGCGGAGTTTCAGGCCGGCCTGGCTTTGCAAATGAGCAAGACCGATAGCTAGTGCGTCGGCGGCATCAGCAGGCGGAGTTTCGGTGAGTCCTAGCAATGCACGAATCATGAAAGCGACTTGTTTTTTATCCGCCGCACCACTGCCGACGACAGCTAGCTTAACCTTGCGCGGGGCGTATTCGTAGATGGGAATGCCGTGTTGTGCCACTGCTAACATCGATGCGCCACGGGCGGCTCCGAGCGTGATGGCGGTGCGCAGGCTTTGGACGAAGATGACGCCTTCGACGGCGCATTCCTCAGGGGTGTGACGCGTGACTAGCTCGGTGATCTTTTCGTGGATGTTAACGAGGCAGCCGGACTGTGAAAGTTTGGCGTGATTAGTGATGACGCCGTATTCCAAGGCGCGATGCTTTTTTCCATCGGTCTCGATGACGGCAAAACCGGTGCCGCGCAACGAGGGGTCGATAGCTAGGAGTCGCATAATCCAGACGATAGCCTTTTGGCGAATCGCATGGAACTCAAATCACTTTTTCCTAGCGCTCGCCGCCGACGTCCAGGCTGCCGAGATCAAAGCCGGAGAAATTCATGTCGCCGCCGCCATGGGCGCGGATGGTGATGAGGAATTCGGCCAAGCTTTTGCAGCAGCCAACCGCATAAAAACGAACGAGGCCAACCGTCGTGCCGCTGCCGAAAACGGTGATCATGATCGTGTCGTCATCGACGGAGTTCATGAAAATATGGTTGCCGTTTCCCTGATGATAGACGGCGTTGAATTCGATTTCGCCGATGCGTTTGGCGAGTTCCTTGGTGGCTGCGAATGAGCCGGCGGCGAGGGCTGCGATGATGGTGACGTCGAGAATTTCGGAGTGGCCGCACTGCGAGATGACGTTGCCGCCCTGGTCGATGATGACAGCGAGATCGGATTCGCTTTTGTTGAGGTATTCCTGAAGAATTTCGTCGAGTCGGGCGACTTCGCTGATGCCTAATGAGAGTACGGTATCCATAATGGTTTGGGACGAAGACTAGACGACAGCGATCTGTGGTGGTGCGGCGCTGGTGGTGGAGTCGCCAGCTTTGTTGAATTTATGGAGGAGCAATTGCGAGACGACGTTCAGTGAACTGAAAACGTTTTGGCCGGAGCTGGAGACGACTTCGAAGCTCTGCACGCGCTTTTTGCGGTTGTTCAGCAGAAACTCCATGTAGTTGATCGGCGCGACGTTCGGAAGATCTCGTTTGTTATACTGAATGATGTAGGGCATCTCATCGAGCGACATGTTCATTTTGTTGAGATTTTCCTCGAGATTTTTGAAGGCTTCGACGTTTTCTTCCATTTTATCCCATTGCGAATCGGCGACGAAAACGAGGCCGTCGACGCTGCGCAAAACGAGTTGGCGGGTGGCGTTGTAGATGACCTGGCCGGGGACGGTGTAAAGCTGGAATTTCGTCTTGAAGCCTTTGATAATGATGGCACTCAAGGGTAAAAAATCGAAGAACAAGGTGCGGTCCGACGCGGTGGCGAGG
The DNA here is from genome assembly GCA_043758065.1 of Spartobacteria bacterium. Classification (GTDB taxonomy): domain Bacteria; phylum Verrucomicrobiota; class Verrucomicrobiia; order Chthoniobacterales; family DASVRZ01; genus DASVRZ01. The sequence continues at coordinate 8,144 of JAYVOE010000020.1, forward strand.
GAGACGAGATCGCCGCGATTGCCGGGGTCGATCTTCGAGTGAATGTAGGAAAGGTTGGTGGTTTTTCCGCAAAGCGCCGGTCCGTAATAAACGATTTTAAACTGGATTTCCTTGCTGGCGTAGTTGATGATGGACATACTTTTTATTCCTCGTAATTAAATTAATTAGCCGCGAGTTCGGGATTGTATTGTTTGGCCAGGCCATCGACGATGGCGATGAATTTTTCCCGGACGCCATGCCCGAGGTCGGACTGGTTTTGGTGGAGGACGGCGATGGTCATCCCGCGGCCGGTGAAGATGGTGACGGTGTGCGTTTCGGTGGTGAGCGAGAGGTGTTTGAGTTCGCCGAGTTTCATTTCACTCGCATGAGTGGCCATTTTACGGTGGAGTTGGGGTGCCATGGCGCTAAAGCCGTCGGGGTCCATGAATGTGGGCAGGTTTCCAGCGAGGCCGAGGCCGTCCTCCGTGATGATGGTGAGGCTGGCGACGCCGGGTAGAGCAGAGGCGAGTTTGACGACTTTCTTGGCGTCCAGCGCGTCCTGCGTGCCGAGAGCGGCGTGCATCGGGCTGGGGAATTTGTTGCCGGTGCTGTTGAGCTTGCGGGTGGTGTAATTGGCGATCGCCGGAGTGATGAGCGGCTTGGCGCGGAGCGGGCCGGTCGGGGCGGGTGCGACCGCAGCAGGAGCGGGGGTCGGAGCTGGAGCCGGCGTAGCAATCGGTAATGGAGCCGGAGCGACCGGGACGGGTGCGGCGTCCGCTGGGCGGTTGAATGGAGTCTCAAATTCGTTCTCATCGACCTCCTGTTGGTGCTGGTCGGCGCGGCGTTTAAAGGACTGATCGGGCAGGTTTTTGACGATTTCGGGAAGCGAGATCAAGACGTTTTCGCCGGTGTAGTTTTCCTTGAATGCGGCGCGATCTTCGGGCTTGAGTCCGGCGGAAAAAGTGTCGAGTGAGATGGAAACCTTGCCGCTGGAAAGCTGGCTTTCGATTTCTTCCAAGGGCAGATCGACTTCGCTGTTTTCCGAGATGCTGCCGAGGAGGGATGCACGCTGGCCGGGCATGGCCTGAATGAGAGGACGCACGCGGATGGTGACGCGGCGTCCGGAGTCTTGACTTGCCAGACTGACCGGGGGAACGGCTGCTGCGGGTGCAGAATCCAATCGAAGTCCGATGGGTTTTGGACGAGACGCGGATTCGGCGGGAACTGCGGCGGGAACCGGGGCTGGAGCGGGTTGGGGAGGAGTCGGTTGTGGCGCGGCGACTGCCCCGGAGACTTTGTGAATTTCCTGGTCGCGCTGGGCGGCTTTTAAAAAGGGAGTCTCGACTTCCTCAAACACCTCGGGCGCTTCCTGGTCTGGGCGGGTAAAAAGGTCGCTCATCTGGGCAACGATCTTCGGGAGCGGGAGCTGGATTTCGATGTCTTCCTCGGGCGAAAGGCTGCGCTTGAATAAGGCCGGGAGCACCTCGGCAATGATCGAGAGCGGCACGGTGGCGCGGCCCTTCGACATGTCGGAATACAAATCGGCGGCGTCGAAGCGCACTTCCTGTGTCGCTGGAAGGGCGTTTTCGTTGAGGAAATTGGTGGGAATGCGGCTGACGAAATCACCGACGGTGAGCACGATCTCGCGGTTGGCCTCAGGGGCGGGCAAACCGGCGGGGGAGTTGAAGTTGAGCGTTGGCCTTTTCTTGGCCGTGGTCAGGCGAACCATTGGCGCGGCCTCTGGTTCCTCGTCCTCCGCTACGGGAGTGGAAAGCCGAATCGCCGGGCGCGGAGCGGAAACGGATTCGGGTTCCATCGCTATCGATGGCATGGCCACCGAGATGGGAGGTTTCGGAATGCTTTGCGTGAGAGTAATCGTGGGCGCGTCCGCTCTCTCCGCAGCTGCCGCAGCCTCTGCTTTGGCGAGCTGCCGTTTTTCTTCCTCGTCTTCCGCTTGCTTGATACTCGTGGGAACGATGTGCTTGACCACACGGGTCAAACGGATCGGTTCGGCCGAGGCCGGGTTGGTGCCCTTGGAAAGATTTTTAATCCAGTTAAACATGTCTTTTAGGTGTCTTCTGAGGTTGTGCGCCACACTTCGTCGAGCGTAGTAATGCCTTCTCTAGCTTTATCCATGCCCACCATGCGCAAAGTTTTCATGCCCTCGGTGACGGCCTGGTTTTTGATCACTGCAGCTGAAGCGCGTTTGATGATTAAACGTCGAATGGTTTCGGAAATCGGGAGGACTTCGATGACCGGCGCACGTCCGACATAGCCTCGGTTTTTGCAACGATCACATCCGGTGCCGTGATAGAATATTTCGCCGTCCTCCGGGTTAATGCCGAGTTTGTCGCACATGTCAGAATCCGGGACCATTTCTTCGCGGCAGTTCGGACAAATCTTGCGAACAAGACGCTGGGCACAGGTGAGTAATACCGAACTCGAGATCAAAAACGGCTCAATCCCCATGTCGTCGAGACGCGCAATCGCGCCGGCAGCATCGTTGGTGTGTAAAGTCGAGAGCACCTGGTGACCGGTCAATGCGGCTTTCACCGCGATGTCGGCGGTCTCGTTGTCACGAATTTCACCAATCATGACGATGTCCGGATCCTGACGCAGGATGGACCGAAGCGAGCTGGAGAAATCGAGGCCGATGTCGGATTTCACTGCGACCTGATTGATGCCAGCGAGTTGGTACTCGACTGGATCCTCAACGGTGACAATGTTGTAAATCGGGTTATTCAGCTCGGAGAGAACGGAGTAAAGCGTGGTCGTTTTTCCAGAGCCGGTCGGGCCCGTGACGAGGATCATTCCGTGCGGCGCGTCGATCGCTTTTTTGAAGCGCTCGAGGGTGAACTCATCCATGCCGAGGCTGTCCACGGAACCGGCCAGCGCGCTCTTGTCGAGAATACGGATAACGATTTTTTCGCCATAAACCGTCGGCAAAAACGAGATACGCAGATCGACGTCCTTGCCGCCAACCGTAATGCGGAATCGTCCGTCCTGTGGCAAACGCCGCTCAGCGATGTCGAGCCCCGCAAGAATTTTGATGCGCGAAGCGATCGGGAGTTGCAGCGCTTTCGGAGGCGAACTGGCTTCGACGAGAGCACCGTCCACGCGGTAGCGCAGTTTTAGCGATTTCTCAAACGGCTCAAGGTGAATGTCGGAAGCTTTTTCCTTTAGCGCCTGGACGAGGATGAGGTTGACGATTTTGATGACGGGCGCTTCTTCACTGTCAGCGGCCATACGGTCGAGATCGATTTTGTCCTTTTTGTTCGCTGTGATCTCGATCTCATCGGACAAATTGGCGGCAGAACGCATGGCCTCGTCCATGGCAGCGGAGCCACCGCTGTGCACCCCGCTTAGAGTGTCCATGATCGCTTTTTCCGTGGCGATCATGGGAACGATTTCCAGCTTGGTGCGCTGGCGCACATCGTCGATTGCGAGGACGTTTAGCGGGTCGGCCATCGCGATGAATAGCTTGGTACCCACCTGACAAATTGGTGCGAGCTTGAAGCTGCGGGCCATGTCTTTCGGGATCAGCGAAAGAATGCTCTCTGGCACGCGGATTTTCGACATGTTGATCGGCGGCGTATCGAGGCAACGGCCCATGCCGAGTGCCATGTCCTGCTCGTTGACGAACTGTTGCTCGGTGAGGATTTTCAGCAGGCGCCCGCCGCTTTTCTTCTGCAAATCCATGGCTTCCTCGAGCTGGCTGGGCAGGAGGAGTCCGTCTTCAATCAAGACATCGGCGATACGCTCACCGAAGGATCTGACGGCGATTTTGATGGTTTTTTTAGCGATTGCCACGGTCGAGTTTATCCAGTTTGTAGACGTCGTTCAGCGCGCGGGCGATGGCTGCGGGCGTGGCGACATACCAGTGAATGTTGTAGTCGAGCATTTTCTGTGCGGCGGATTTCGCAGCGACATCGAAAGGGTTGCAAGTGGCGATCATCAGCGTGCGGCTCATGATGTCGAAAGGAAGCATCAGACTGCCGATCGTGACTTCCTCTGGAAGCATCTTCACGATGGAGCGATCAATGTCGTAAATTTCCAGCGGCACGTAGGCGAGCTTCACTTTGTCGAGCAGTCCACAATACAGCGTGTCGATTGGAATTTGCGCGGCATTGCAAATTTCATCCAGCAAGGAGAAGGGGAGCGAACCCGCCGGACGTGCCTCGTTGCGCTCCTTCACCCGCTCTAGAGCAGCCTTCGCGATCTTGTTTGGGCAAAGCCCGTGATAAATCAAAAACTTCGTCAGCGCCGTGTCGCCATCTTCCGCGTTGGCTCCGGCGTTCCGCAGAGCTTCCTCACTCCGCTGCGTGTCTCGCACTTCGATCAGCGACGGCTCAGCCACTCTCTCTTTTTGGGCACCGGATACCTTCGACCCATTGATCACTTTCTCCGTGAGCAACGTCTCATGCGGCATCCGCTTTGCGCCGCCTTGATTCATCCGCTCCTCGACTTCCTTCTTGCGACCAACGATCTCCTTGTCCATCGGGAAACGCTGGATGAGTGCCTCAAACTCCAGCAACGCCGACGAATACTGCCCCATCGAGAGATACGTTTCGCCGAGTTTGCGCGAAATTTGATACGCCTCATCCTCACGCCCCACCTTCGAATACGCCTCTTTCAGAATGTCGAACGACTGATAATCGTCCGGGTTTGATTGCGTGATGAGCTCAAACATCTCGATCGTCTGCAGGATCTGCTCCTGTTCGAGATTGGATAAAGTCGGATTCATGTCTCCCACCTTTCTTAGCTACTACCGTGCCGCGCTTCTTTTCTTTGCTAATAAAAGCCCGCAGTCGCGCTGATTCAGCCGGTATTTAGAGCCAGCGCTGATGATAAACCCGGAGCACATTGACCCGGCCGCCGGGGTAATACCAGGTCTTCTCGTATTCGAAGCTGCTCGTCGCGTTATCGAATCGCAGAACGCAAATTTTCCCCGGCAAATTCGGATCCGCCACGGAAAAATGGATCCCAGTTCCAGTCCTCTCGTAGTCGTGCACCACGAGGCAGTGATTCAACGGCTTAAACCGCGTGATATACACCGCCGCCAAATCGCCCGAATCCACGACGCGCGTGAGGTTCTCCGCGAGTCGCTTCTGACCCGAACGAGAAAACGGCAACCCCATTCGCCAATTGCCGAACCGAAAATACGTCGGCCACCAATTTCCCAGATTTTCTTGCAGCAGCGCCGCGTGCGCCTTGGAGAAACTTTGCAAATTTGAGAAACCCGGCACCGAAATCCGCGGAGACTTTCTTTTTTGCGAAACCGGGATGCGCGAAATCGTCCGAACGATTTTCCCATACTCCGCATCCGAGACCTTCGGCGCCTTCGCATCAAACCGCGCAAACTGATAAAACTGGATCACCGCGCGACTCATCACGAAACAGCGGCGCGAATACGGCCGCTGCGTTTGCACACCGGAGTGCGCGGCGTCGCGATGCTGATTCCCATACGCCCAGAGCGTTTCGTTTCCGAAGGCAAACGTGTCGTGAATCGGATCAAACTCCGCTCGTAAATTTCCCCAGCCAAACGCGAGCAGAAATAGAACCAGCCAATTTTTCACGGAGCCAACTTTCATTCGACTTCCAGCGATATGCAACGGCGTCCAGTCACTCCGTCGCCGTCAGCAACGCCCCGAGTTGCTCCACACAAATCTGTGACCAGCTCTCGAGCGAATCGCGTTTCGCCTGCAATTGCTCGACGGTCAGAAACTCCATCTCCGTAATCATCGCCTCGCGTTTCTCCACGTCCGCCGTCTCCAATCGGAAAATATGCACGACCCCGAGATGCACCTGGCCAACCTCGTTTGAGTCATCGTTCAGCAGTGCCACGATGTGATTCGTGTAAGTCGTGTTCACCTTCAATTCCTCGTTCACCTCGCGCTGCACACCAGCCAGATACGCCTCTAAGTCCAATGCAAAAAGCCCCTCATCGTGGTCGTTCATGTGACCGCCGATCCCGATAGAACCCTTGCTCACGAGACGCTGTTCGCCAGCTTTTTTTCCGCGAACGTAATGCAGCACTTTGTCCTCATGCACGAGCAGCGCATACGGAATGATCTGCTTAAACGCCGGATTTTTCTCCGCCTCTGACCGCAGCGTAAAAAAGTTATTCTGCCGCGCCAGCAGCTGCGGAAGATAGCTGTCCACGTTAAAGTTCAGCCCTTGAAACGAGCCAATCGCGTCAAACAAATCCCGCCGCACCACCAAAATCATTTCGTCAGCCATAAATTACGTTTTTGAAAGCTCCAGAATCCGCTCGAACTCCGCTGGTTTTAGCTCCACGACCGAGATGCGCGAAAGCTTCACGAGCAGAATGTCTTTCAACGCCGAGTCAGCCTTGATCTCCGCCAGAGTCACGGGACGTTTCAGCGTTTTTTTGGGTTTGAGTTCCACCGCACTCCAGTCGCCATCCGTCGCCGTGGAATCGGGAAATGCCGTCTTCGATACGACTGCAACTCCGATCACTTCCTTCCCCGTGACGCTGTGATAAAAGAAAACCTCGTCGCCGTTTTGCATCTCGCGCAGGTTGTTTCGAGCCTGAAAATTTCGCACGCCAGTCCAATTCGTCCGTCCGTCTTTCACGAGTTGCTCCCACGAGTAGGAAGCGGGTTCGGACTTCACCAACCAATGGCGTTTCGGGGATTTCTTCACGTGGCCGACGAGCATTCCAAGAGCGTTTCGCGTGGACAAGACGAAAACTTTCTTTTTTCATGGTCGGCTCATGTCCGACGGTTTGTTCATCACTTTTGAAGGCTCCGAAGCCTGCGGCAAAACCACCCAGATCGAACGTCTGGCGAAGCGTCTCGCCGATATTGATCGCACTCCGATCGTCACTAGAGAACCCGGCGGCACCGAGGCTGGCGAATGCATCCGCGACCTCGTGCAATACTCGAAAAAGGGCGCGCGTCTCACTCCCGAAGCCGAGCTTTTGCTCTTCACCGCCAGCCGCGCGCAGCTTGTTCGCGAACTGATTCGACCCGCACTCGACTCAGGAAAAATCGTCATCAGCGACCGATTTCTCGACTCGACGACGGTCTATCAAGGTGTCGCCCGCCGGATTGACGCCGCGCAAGTCGCCGCGATCAACCGTTTCGCGGTCGGCGATTGTTTGCCGGACATCACGTTCCTTTTTGACCTCGATCCCGAAGTTGCGGCCGCTCGTTTAGCCGCACGAATTGGCGAAAAACCTGACCGCATGGAATCGCAACCGCGCGCCTTTTACCAAGCCGTTCGCCAGGGCTACCTCGACCTCGCAAAAAGTGAGTCGAGTCGCATCCATATCATCGACGCCAGCCAGTCGGTCGAAGAGATCGCGGCGCAAATCTGGGCGCACGTTTGCCCGCGAATCCAGCCATGAGCCGTTCTCACATTCCGCGTCACGTCGCCGTCATCATGGACGGCAACGGTCGCTGGGCGAAGGAGCGCGGATTGCCTCGCGTCGAAGGTCATCGCGAAGGCGCCAAAACCGTCCAGCGCGTGATCGACGGCTGCATCGAGAGCGGCGTCGAATTTCTCACGCTCTACGCATTTTCCGTGGAGAATTGGAAGCGCCCGAAGCTCGAAGTGGCGGCCTTAATGCAACTTCTCGTCGAGTTTTTGAAGAGTCGGCACGCCGAAATGATGGAGAAAAACATTCGCCTGCAAGTCATCGGTCGCATCGCCGATCTGCCCGGCAGAACCCGGAAACAAGTCGAGAAATCCATCTCCGACACCGCGAAAAACACCGGGCTGACGCTCGTGCTCGCGCTCAGTTACGGTTCGCGCACCGAGATTCTCGATGCGGTCAATCGTCTCGTAAACTCCGCCGCAGAATCGAGCAAAGCGGACCAAAGGTGGCCTCGCCCCAGTTCTCCCCGAGGCAAATCGCCAGCTGAAGGCTGCCCGAAGGGGATGCGCGCAAGCGCAGAGCAATCGACTGCAACTCCGATCACCGAGGAGCAATTTAGCGCTGCGCTTTACACCGCGGGAATGCCGGATCCCGATCTGCTCATCCGCACTTCCGGCGAAATGCGCCTCTCGAATTTCCTCCTCTGGCAGATGAGTTACGCCGAGCTTTACGTGACGAAAAAGCTTTGGCCGGACTTTTCCCGCGAAGATTTTCTGGACGCCGTGCAGGATTTTGCGCAGAGAGAGAGGCGCTATGGTGGAATTTAGCCAGCGCACAGCCCACATATCACCCTAACTCGCATGCAAACTATTCTCCTGGTTGACCCCGAAACCGATTTTCTCGAGTGGGCGCAGCATCAACTGACGACGCCCACGACGACGGTTTTCACCGCGACCACCGCCGATGAGGCGATGAAGGTTTACGGGAAAGAAGAGCCGGATTTAGTCATCACCGAGACGCATTTGCTGCCCTTCAGTGGGATGGAACTCCTCGCAAGAATCCGCCAGCGCGACTCGAATGCGATGGTTATTTTGATTAGCGCGTTCGGAACGACGCAATCGGTCATCGAGTCGATGAAGCTTGGCGCCTTCGACTTCCTTCGCAAAGAAGCGCTGCCGTTTAACTTGAAGCCGGTTGTCGATGCCGCGCTCAGTTCGCAGGCTGAAATGAGGGCGGCAACCGCTTTCAAACCGCAGCTCACCGTCGAGCAGCACAACGAAAGCATCGTCGGCCAGTCGCCCGCCATGCAGCAGGTTTTCAAAATGATCGGCCGCGTCGCCCATAGCGAAGCGCCCGTCATGATCACCGGCGAGAGCGGCTCTGGAAAAGAGCTCGTCGCCCGCGCGATCCATCATTACAGCAACCGCAGCGAGGCCAGTTATCTCGCGATCAATTGCGCCGCCATCCCAGAGAACCTGCTCGAGAGCGAACTCTTCGGCCACGAAAAAGGCGCGTTCACCGGAGCCGTCAACCAGCGCGTCGGCCGCTTCGAGCAATGCAACGACGGCACGCTTTTCCTCGACGAAATCGGCGACATGCCACTGCAAGTCCAGTCAAAAATCCTCCGCGTCCTGCAAGAAGGGGAATTCTCCCGCGTCGGTGGAAATGTCACCCTGAAGACCGACGTCCGCATCATCGCTGCAACGAACAAAACGCTCGAACAGGAAGTGGCGCAAAAGCGTTTCCGCGAGGACCTTTTCTACCGGCTCAACGTCGTCCGCATCCACCTCCCGCCGCTCCGCCAACGCAAGGAAGACATCCGACTCCTCGCCGAATATTTCCTCCAGAAAGTCGCCGTCACCCGGCACATCCCGCGCATCCGCCTTTCTGAGGAAGCCGTCCGCGTCTTGGAAGCCTACCCATGGCCGGGTAACGTCCGCGAACTCGAAAACACCATCCAGCGCGCCACCGTTCTCGCCACCAGCGAAGTCCTCATGCCGAAGGACATCCCGCTCGGCATGACCATCCCCATCAACGACCCCGACCCCACGCATCCCTCCGCGGGATTCACCGCTTCGAGTGGCGCGCTCACCGTCGAGAGCGCCATCGAGCTCCTCCTCAGCAAAGCCCTCGCCGACAGCAACGTGCAACTTTTGCCCTGGCTCGAACGCGAATTCACCCTCTACGCCATGAAGCAAACCAAGGGCAACCAGGTGAAATCCGCCAAACTCCTCGGCATCACGAGAGCCACCTTGCGGAAACGCATCGAGCGCTTCCACATCACCCGCGAACTCACCATCCAGTAGCAGCCCGGTCTCCGCAGAAAAGCTGTCCGCCGATACGACTGCAACTCCGCTCACTTTTTCCCCATGACCGCCTATGAATGGGATG
>JAYVOE010000021.1:0-6667 GCA_043758065.1 Spartobacteria bacterium
TCCCCCCTCGTTCTCCTGATTGGGAACGCACTTGTCCCGCAAACTCCGTTTGCCGCCCTCGCTCTAGAATTCCAATGGGCGTCATTCCACAATCGAGACCTCGACATGTGTGGGAACGTGGTGTTTCCAAATGTAAGCGCAGCGGATCGGCTTCGTCTCGGCCACGCCCAAAACCACCGCCAGCGTCGATACCGAGACCGAGACCGAGCGCCAAATCCAGGAAGCCCTCGAGCGATTGCTCGTCAAGCGCACCAGCATCGTCATCGCGCACCGGCTCAGCACGGTTCGTCACGCGAGTCAGATCCTAGTCTTGGACAAAGGCCGGATCGTCGAACGCGGCACCCACGAAGAACTCGTAGAACTAGGCGGCGTTTACGCGAGGCTTAGCGCGACTAGTTTGATCGGTGCTTAAGCGTATTCGCGGCTTTTCCTCAAGGGAAAACTATGTGATCAAAGATAAACGGAGCAACCCGTCTGGAGCCATACGCGCTGAGATGATGATGGTCTGCGTAGAAGCTGATGTCGTTTTCTTGAAGCATGAATCGAGTTCCATTCCACAAGGCTTCTGCGCTTGGGATGACTGTGCATCCAGAGTCCGATGATGCTTGTCTTAGCAACTCGATAGTTGCGGCATGGCGGGACAAATAAAGACTGCGGGATGTATTAATGTAGTTGTAAGCGTCGCGATTGGTGACTGAGCAGCGCTGGAGAGTGTTCAGGACGTCGAGTCCGTAATCGGGTAGCGGTTCCAGCACATAAACGCGTTTTCCATGCGAACGTAGCTCTTTGAGTGTGCGAGTGAGTTCCGAGCGCATGGTTGCAAAGGTTTTGTCGGGAGGGACATCCTCATTTTTAAACTGGAGGAGATGCGCTTGACTGGCGAAATAGGGTGCGCCTTTGAGGTAAGCGGTCCAGTTAGCGGCGAGAATTACCACTTTGATTCTGTCGTCGTTGCAGAGGATAGAAACAACGTCTTCGTTATATTGGACACCGCCTATGTTCCAACTACTCAAGTTAAGAACAGGTGGTGAACAGTAGTTTAAGAAAAACTGTACGCGGTGTCGTCGGAGTAGTGCTTCCGAGACAATGCCGTCAAAGAGATGCGCAGCGTGGCTGTCGCCAAAAACAGCGATGTCCGCAGGGCCTTGGCCCCACCCAAACGTGGCAACGTCTTTCGGGTCCACATGACCACTGCTTAGTCTCGTTCCTCCAATGATGGGGACCACCCGACTCATGACATTGTCGTCCTGAGATAATTCATTCTTCATGGTAGTTGTTTGCGTGAGCCGCCCTTCGTAACGTTGCTTAAAGCCACCTGTAGCAAAACCGATATAACCCAGCAGACAGCACAGCACGATGAAGCTCGTAGCCATTGCGTACGGCTGCCACCTCTTTCTGAAAACAGCCCGCGAGCGAATAGGCCTTTCCACGAAGGCGTAGATGCCGGAAGACAGTAAAGTGGATGCAGCGACTATCAGAAGTTTATCCCACCAACCGAGCGCGGAGATTTTGTAGTAAGTGTATAAAACAATCAGCGGCCAGTGTGTCAGGTAGAGAAGGTAGGAGATCTTTCCGATGTAGCGAACTGGCGGTCGGGTCATCAGCCTGTAAGCGCCGGATCGGTAATCTGCCTTTCCTGCCAGAATGAATAAAATGGCACCCGAAGTCGGCAACAGCGCTGTGAGACCTGGAAAAAGAGTGTTGCTGGAGTATGCAACCGCCGCAATGCCAATCAGGAGGAGACCTCCGTAGGAGAATAGCAATCCGACATTTTTTGACGGCTTAAATGACTCAAAGACCAGAAAAACAACCCCGCCAATCAACATTTCCCACAACCGCGGAGGCATCAGAAAAAAAGTCCCGCGGGCATGATGAAACGTAGTGATTGATGCTAACGTTAGGGAGATAAACACCAAGCTGCCCAAAGTCGGCAGGAGAATTTTTTTCTGCGCTTTTTGCAGCCATGTGAAAAGCAATGGGTAAAAAAGGTAGAATTGTTCTTCAACCCCCAACGACCAAGTATGAAGCATTGGCTTGGTGATGGCGAGCGCATCAAAATAACCCGACTGTCGCCAAAAATAGACGTTCGATACAGCGAGGCTGGCCGCAGCGACACTACTTGTCAGGGCTTGAAAATCATTCGGCAGCATGATGCACCAGGCAGCCACGACAGCCAAAGGCATAACGACAGCCAACCCGGGTAAAAGTCGTCGGATGCGGCGTTCGTAAAATGCTAACAGCGAGAACGTTCCGCTGCTGGCGTCCTTGGAAATGGTCTGAGTAATAACATATCCAGATATAACAAAGAACACGTCCACTCCGACAAAGCCTCCACTGCACCACGTAAAGCCAAGGTGGTCCAGAATCACCAGAATCACAGATAAGGCTCGCAACCCATCGATATCATTGCGGTAGCGCGGAGTCGATTCAGCCATGGAAATATTTCTTAATTGGAGAGGATCGTTTTGGATACAAGTTTGAGAGAAATGACAGCACCACTTAGGTTTCTTGGAGGCGGTCAGGCTCCCGCGACCCCGACGCCACCGCCTCTGGGGTAGAGTGCGATGCAACTCGAATGAAAAAAGCCGCCGAGAGGAAACTCCGGCGGCTTTTTTATTTTCTGAACCAGAGCCAACTATCCCGCGCGGTAGATGTAGTCCAGAATGCACTCGAACTCCGCTCTTTGCAGGGTAGCCAACGTTTTTAGCGGGGTGCGGGAGCCGTATTTGCTGCGTTCGCAGAGGGTGGCGAAGAGATACGGGTCCCAGTTGAGTTGTTTGGCGAAGTCTTCGGAGAGCCCGGCAGCCTTTTGCTGGAGCCCGGGGAAGAACGGCAGCTCGCCGGAGCGGCGAAACCAGTAGAGGGCATTCTCGAAATCTTCTTCGCGACGATGGATCATGCCGTGCAGATACGAACCTAAGTCGGATGAAAATTCCTGCGCGATGCGGTGCGCCTCATCGATGGCGTCATTGGCATAGAGCAGCAGTGCGCGAATAAGTTGGATACGTTCCGCTGAAGCATTCGGGCCGGCGAGTTGTGCATCTGTCGCCGTGCGGATGGCGATGAGCCGATCGACTGGGAGCGTTCCCTTCGGAGCCAGGGAATCGAGACATTCCAGATGCATCAGCGTCCGGTCGAGGAAATCGGTGTAGGCCATCGCGATGGAACTCCGATGGAAAAATTACCGCACAGGAGCCTCGATCACTCTCCGACTCGGATCGGTGGCCGCTGGATTCGTGTAAATCTGGAGCGGGGTGATCGTTTTGACGGTGGAATCGGTGAGGACGAATTCGGGGTAGAATCCGTTGGAAGCCGGCTCATAAACCGTGTCGCCGGAGAAGTAGCCTTTGAATTTGTATTCGTAATTGCTGTCTGCGCCGATCAGGCCGAGCGCACGGTCCGGCGCGAGTTTCTTCTGTTCGTTGAGCATCACCATTTTCGCGGTGTTCCAGGGTTGTTGCGGGCGGCGGATGTAGCCCCAGAAATGGTAGTCTTGCTTGTAATAACGGCGCGCGATCCAGTAGTCGCCGGGTTCTTCCTGCTGGACGCTGGCGTAAATGGCGGCGCGATCGAGAGTATTCAACTTGCCCGTGGAAGTGGTTTCGCAGCCGCTGAGCAACAGGGCGGCGAGGAAGAGAAAGAGGATTTTTTTCATCGGAGTGTGAGTGGATTCTTTGGTGATTTAAGGCAGATAAGGCTGGAGCCAGGCGGCGAATTCCGGTGTGTCGGCGAATGTGGGCGGCGTCAAATTTCCGTGGAGCGTCCAGTTTTCCTCATGCGAAATGGATTCGCCGGGAGCGAGCGTGACGAGCGGGCCAAGCGTCTCGACTTCGAGCATGTCTTCGTTGGTGAAGCTCTCGTAATTGCAGCCCATATCGGCGTAGGTCGCGCCGTCGATGAAGGCGACGGTCTTGGTGAAAAGCTGGTTGCCGAGCAGGTAGGCGACCCACTTTCCGTGATGCGCCAGCCCGAACTTAAATGGGGAACGCGCCGCGTCGTGACGCAGGCTGATGAAGTGTTTGCCCAAATGAAAACGCGGGTCGGTGGTGTCGCTGAAGGGCCACAGAATGAGAGCGCGATTCGGCAGGAGGTCGCGCGGATGCTCTCCCAGCGGCGGTTGCGAGATGAGTGCGATTCCGCCTGGAGCCATTACGCTGAGCGCCCACGGGGCGACGGTTTGCAGGGTGGGGGATTCGTTAGTCAGGACGTGAATGAGGCGGACGCTGCCGGTTGGGGCGAGCTCGACGGTGATGTCTTTGCGAATCGGACGGACTGCCGGTCCGTGCGTGGTGAGCTTGACGCAGTGAGTTCCCTGGAACTCGAATGGAAATTCGGTGTTGTCGATTTCGTAGGTGAGTTCGATGTCTTCCGGCGCAATCCAGAGACGATGTCCGCCACGGTTTTTCCATTCCGTTTCGCCGGAATTTCCCATTTGAGTCGGATAGTTATGGAAGACGTTGGTCCCATCGAGCGGTCGATAGCTCAGAATGCGCGGGCCGACTTCGAGAGAAATGATGAGTTCGACGGAGTCGTTGGCGAGGCGGAGGCTGCGATCCCAACCGGCGTAGGGGATTTCTTCGATGGACATCACTGGCGATCAGCTAAGGCGGAAATGACCGCATTAGCAAGCGGACAAAGGCGGCGAAAACGTGCACCAATTCGCGCGGATTGAAAAAAAATCACCACATATCGTTGGAACTCGAATCATTTTCCCGAGATGGGACGACGCGAGTCGGAGGAATTTTGATGGGACTGCAATAGGAATGGACTGCGATGAGCGAAGCAAATTTTGCGGTTCGTTTCAGACCCAAGGTCGATCTGGCATGATGCCTGCTGAGGGCAGCGTGCGCAGGCAATCCGATTCATTGGGTGTCCTGCTTAACCAACCTTAAAACCACGTATATGTTTAAAACCTTGTATCAATTACGTCTGCTGGCACTCGCTGGCGTGACTTGTCTGCTGACACTGACCTCCACCACCACTCTGGCGCAGGCTCAGGAAGCCGCGCCGGCTGCGACTGCCGCGGCCACTCCGCCGGATGCCACTATGGAACAGCGCGTTACCGATTTGGAACAGTATTTCCAAAACATGGGCGTCGGTGCTGCGGGTGACACGAAATGGAATTCCAAGATCGCGAACGTTCCCGGCCCGGGTCACAACGGCTGGATGATGACTTGCGCGGCGTTGGTGTTGTTCATGACGTTGCCCGGTCTGGCTTTGTTTTACGGCGGCCTGGTTCGTCGGAAGAATGTCCTCAGCGTGCTGGCTCAATGTCTCGGCTGTGCGGGGTTGGTGACGATTCTCTGGTGGGCGTTTGGCTACAGCCTCGTCTTCGGCAAGAGCTTCGGCCCGGACGGGATCGGCAAGTTTCTGGGTGGAACCGAATACTTCTTTCTGAAGGGCGTCACGAGCGCGCCAAACACCGATTACAGCTACTGGGTTTCTCAGAATGTGTTCTCGATGTATCAATTGATGTTCGCGATTATTACGCCTGGCTTGATCGTCGGCGCCATCGCAGAGCGCATGAAATACAGCGCGATTATGGCGTTCATCCTCGTCTGGATGTTCGTGGTTTATTTCCCAATGGCTCACATGGTCTGGGGCATCACGGGCCTGATGAATGGCGTCTGGAATGCGGGTGCTGGAATCAAGGCGATCGATTTCGCCGGTGGCACCGTGGTTCACATGACCTCCGGTTGGTCTGCGTTGATTCTGTGTATCATCCTCGGCAAGCGCCTGGGTTTTGGAAAAGAAAACATGGCTCCGCACTCGATGGTGCTTTGTATGGTCGGCACCGGGATGCTCTGGGTCGGCTGGTATGGATTTAACGCCGGCTCCGCAGTCGCCGCCGACGTGGTTTCCGCGAATGCATTCATGACAACGACTCTCGCTGCTGCGACCGGCGGCTTTGTCTGGGCACTCGTGGAGTGGTTCCACAAAGGTCATCCTTCGATCCTCGGCTTCTGCTCGGGCATCGTCGCCGGTCTGGTTGTGATTACTCCTGCTTGCGGCTTCGTAGATGCCAATGGCGCGATGATCATCGGCCTGCTCGCGGGCCTCGTTCCTTACATCTTCGTGGTGTTCGTTAAGGGCGCCATCGGCTATGACGACGCACTGGACACCTTCGGAGTGCACGCTATCGGCGGAACATTGGGAGCCATCATCACGGGCGTGCTCGCCACGGCTGATGTGAACTCCAATCTCAACACCAATCTGAAGGCGTTGCTCGGAAAAACTCTCGTCATCGAGCAGCTCAAAGCAGTAGCGCTAACGTTGGTCTTGTCCATCGTCGGAACTGTCATCATCGCATTCGTAATCAAGGCGATCGTCGGCCTCCGCCCAAGCGCAGAAGCGGAAAACGCCGGCCTCGACATCACCGATCACGGCGAAGAAGGTTACATCCTCTAATAAAGAACGTCTTAACGACCGGGAGAGGGGCAACATCGCCCCTCTCCCGAATCGTTTGAAACTCGCCTCACTTCAGATTGCACTGTAACTCCGGTCACTTTTTTCCGGACTCAACAATTTGTAACTGGCAGTTCCACAGACAAAAACATCACACCAACTAACAACTCACTATGGCAAAATATAAACTGGAATACATCTGGCTGGACGGCTACACGCCTGTGGCCAATCTGCGTGGCAAAACGCAAGTCAAAGAATTCGC
>JAYVOE010000022.1:0-17685 GCA_043758065.1 Spartobacteria bacterium
TTCCTTCACTGTCATCAACGACACCCGCGACAGTGGCAAACTCACACGCAAAGGCCACAAAATCGAGGGCGGCGTGCATTACGCAGGCGGCGTCCTCGGCGGGGATGTCGAGACCTATGGTTTTAGCCTCGAAGGAACGCAGTATTTCTCGCTTCCATGGGACACCATTTTCCTCGTGAACGCAGAGGTAAACGTGATCGATAGCTGGGGCAATGGCAACGTCCCCATTTTCGATCGTCTTTACCTGGGTGGCGCAAACACTTTGCGCGGATTTGATTACCGGGATGTTGGACCCAAGGACACACTCGGTAACCCACTTGGCGGCCGCACCTCCGCTCATTTGACGGCGGAATATACCTTCCCGATCGTGGAAAAAGTTCGGGGAGCATTCTTCTACGACACCGGTTTTGTCAGTGCCGATGCCTATGATTTCGGTGGCGACGTAAATTCCGACTTCGGGTTTGGAGTTCGTCTGGATCTGCCAATCGGGCCGATCCGCATCGACTACGGCATTCCGATTCAATCGGACACCTTTAACGATTCCGGCGGTAAATTTAACTTCAACGTCGGTTACCAATTTTGAACGTATTCGCTTTCCAAGCGTCTCAGTTCAAACCAAAATCAAAATTCCATCCCAATAAATTAATGAAAAAATACCTCATCCTCAGCCTCGCTGTTCTCACTTCGGCCTTTGTCTCAACCGCTTCGGCTGAACTCAAAATCGGCACCGTCGACATGAATAAAGTCTTCCAAGGCTACTATAAAACCAAGGACGCCGAGACCAAGATCAACGACGCCCGCGCGGCCGCCAAAAAAGAATTGGACGACCGAGTCGAAGGCTACAAAAAGCTGATCGACGAAATCAACAAACTCAACGACGAGCTCAAGAAGACCGAGTTGAGCAACGACACCAAAGAGCAGAAAGCCAAAACTCGCGACGAGAAAATCAACGACGCGAAGGGCATGGAAAAAGACATCAACGATTTCCGTGTCACTCGCGAGAAACAGCTTCAAGAGCAAGCCGTCCGCATGCGCAACGGCATCGTTGAAGAAATCAACAAGCTCATTCAAGACAAAGTCGCCGCGGAAAACTTCGACATCGTTTTCGATCGCTCCGGTGCCAGCTTAAACAGCGTTCCGTTCATGCTCTATGCTCGTGACACCTTCGATTTCAGCCAGGCGATCATCGACACGTTGAACAAGGGCCAGGCTGCTCCAGCCGCTGCGGCGAGCGCTTCACCGGCTGCGGAGAAAAAAGAGACTCCCAAGGCGAAGAAATAATCCCACTTCCAAACTTTAACCAGTTAGGGCAGCCTTCTCCGGCTGCCCTTTCTTTTTTTCAGCGGACTTGCATATGACTCTTAGCGTCAACGAAATCGTCGCCCTCGTCGGCGGAAAATTAGCCATCGGAAACGGCGAAACCCGCATCGGCGGCGTTGCGTCGTTAGTAGAAGCCCAACCGTCGGATCTCTCTTTTTTTGGAAACCCGAAATATATTGGCGATCTGAAAACTACCCAGGCCGGCGCCGTTTTAGTTCGTCCCGACGTCGTTGCTGAAGTGCCGGGGGCCCTCATTGCCGTGGAAAATCCATCGCTCGCGTTTACCACCGTGATGGCGCGTTTTCGACCCGAACCGCCCAGTTTTTCATCCGGGTTGCATCCGACTGTGGTGGTGGGCGAAGGATGCGAAATCCATTCGACCGCTTCCATCCAACCGCACGTCGTGTTGGAGCCGGGCGTAAGAATCGGTGCTGGAACCATCGTGGGCGCAGGCACTTACGTCGGCCACGGCAGCCGCGTTGGGGAAAATTGCCAGATCTATCCCAATGTGAGCATCCGCGAACGCTCCGAAATCGGCGACCGCGTCATCATCCACAGCGGCGCGGTCATCGGCTCCGACGGCTACGGTTTTGAAACGGTCGACGGTCGCCACCAAAAGATTCCGCAAATCGGCATCGTTCAGCTCGATGACGACGTCGAAATCGGCGCGAACACCACCATTGACCGCGCACGTTTTGGCCGGACTTGGATCGGTGCCGGCACGAAAGTGGACAATCTCGTGCAGATCGCCCACAACGTTGTCATCGGAAAAAACTGCCTCGTCATCGCGCAAGTCGGCATCTCCGGGAGTACGCAGTTGGGTCAGAACGTCATCGTTGCAGGAGGAGCCGGCATCGTTGGGCACGTCAAAATCGGTGACAACGCCATCATCGGCGCGAAATCAGGCGTCAGCAAAAGCATTCCACCGAATACGAAATGGATCGGTTACGTCGCGGAACCAGCCCGGGAAATGGCCGAAAAACTCGCTTATGTGAGCCGACTGCCCAAGCTTTTTGCGCGCGTGAAAGAACTCGAACAAGCGCTTGCCGCCGCGCAAAAAAACTCATCGGAGTCAGAGTCGATTCACGGTTGATTCGCCGATTGCTTTTTCAGGCCGATTTCTCCATTTTGCTCGCCTTATGAAAATCCAGCGTGCCCTTCTTTCCGTCTCGGACAAAACCGGGCTCGTGCCATTTGCCAAAAAACTCGCCGAGAATGGTATCGAACTCGTATCCACCGGCGGCACGGCCACGCTGCTCCGGGCGGAAGGAGTCGCCTGCAAAGACGTTTCTGATCTCACGAAATTTCCCGAGATGATGAATGGCAGGGTGAAAACCCTGCACCCGAAAGTTCATGGCGGTCTGCTTTTTGTCCGCGACAACGATCAGCACGTAAAAGAGGCTTCCGCTGCGGGAATCGAGCCGATCGATCTCGTCGTGGTGAACCTTTATCCGTTCGAGGAGACCGTTGCAAAATCGGACGTCACCCTCGAGCAAGCTATCGAACAAATTGATATCGGCGGACCATCGATGCTGCGGAGTGCGGCGAAAAACTATCGGTTCGTCACCGTCGTTACAGATCCATCGGACTACGATTCGATTCTAACTGAACTGGAAAAAAACGGCGGAGAAACCACTCTTAGTCTGCGTGAGAAACTGGCGATCAAAGTTTTCCAACTCACGGCGCGTTACGATCAGATGATCTCCACGTTTCTCAATCGCGAGCAGCAATGCGGCACTCATTTTTCCCTGTCGCTGCCGCTCACCCAACGGCTGCGCTACGGCGAAAATCCGCATCAGGAAGCCGCGCTTTATGGGCATTTCAACGATCATTTCCAGCAGCTTCACGGCAAGGAACTTTCCTATAATAACATCCTCGATATTAGTGCGGCGGGGCGGCTGATTCTCGAATTCAGCGAGCCCACCGTCGCCATTCTGAAACACACCAATCCGTGCGGCGTCGGGAGCGATCCCGATTTGCGTGAAGCTTGGTCGAAAGCCTTCGCGACCGACAAACAAGCGCCGTTTGGCGGGATCATCATCACGAATCGTCCGCTGACCGAAGAACTCGCCCGGGCGATCGGCGAGATTTTTAGCGAAGTCATTATTGCACCGGACTTTGAGCCTGATGCGCGGGCACTTTTGCAGAAAAAAAAGAATCTGCGGCTTATGCGCATGGCCGATCTGCCGGAAGGTGGTGCGCACGAACTCGATTATCGCGCGGTGATGGGCGGCGTCCTCGTGCAGGATGTGGACCGAGGGAGTTTCAGCGGAATGGAGGAAAAAGTCGTCACACAACGCCCGCCGACGATCAACGAAATGAAAGCGATGGCCTTCGGCTGGAAAGTCGTCAAGCACGTGAAATCCAACGCCATTGTTTACTGCGGAAAAGACCGCACACTCGGTATCGGTGCCGGGCAAATGTCGCGCGTGGATAGCAGCCGCATCGCCGTCTGGAAAGCTGGCGAAGCCGGGCTTTCGCTGGCTGGCAGCGCCGTCTGCAGCGACGCATTTTTCCCGTTTTCTGATGGATTGATTGCCGCCGCTGAAGCAGGAGCGACGTGCGCGATTCAGCCGGGCGGTTCGGTGCGCGATGCCGAAGTCATCTCTGCGGCGGACGAGAAAAAAATGACGATGGTCTTCACCGGCATTCGGCATTTTCGGCATTAGGGTGGCCCTTGATTCGTCTCTAACTCGCATGACTTTAAGGCCGATATGAAACTCGGCGTTAACATCGATCACGTCGCCACGTTGCGGCAGGCGCGCTACGCGCAAATGCTCGCGCATCCAAACGCCGAGCCGCGCTTGCTCGAGGCCGCATCTGCTTGCGAACGCGCCGGGGCGCACGGCATTACGGTCCATCTTCGGGCGGATCGCCGGCACATTCAGGACGACGATGTGCGGCAGCTGCGTCACAGCATCATGACGAAGCTGAATCTCGAAATGGGAAACACCCGGGAAATCCTTGAAATCGCACTGCGGATTCAGCCCGATGACGTTTGCCTCGTTCCCGAGAATCGCCAGGAAATCACCACCGAGGGAGGCCTCGATGCAGTGCGTTACCGCCGAGCGCTGGAACCCACGATCAAACGTCTCCAGGCGGCAAGCATCCGCGTAAGTCTTTTCATCGATCCCGACCACAAACAAATCGAGGCCGCAGTGGCGCTTGGGGCCGAAATGGTCGAGCTCCACACCGGCGCATTCGCCAACGCGATCGGCAAAGCGCAGGACGAGGAACTCGCGCGCTTGATCGACGCGGCCCGATTGGCGCAGAAGAAAAAACTCATCGTCAATGCGGGGCACGGCATCAACTACGTCAACCTTCCGCGCATCCTCAAAATCCCGGCGCTGAACGAACTCAACATCGGGCACTCGATCATTTCACGAAGTCTCACCGTCGGCATGGAAACGGCCGTTCGCGAAATGCTGGCGATGATGCAGGAGGACTGATCGCTGGTGGCTTCAATTCGCTCTAACTCGAATCAAAAACCGGGCCGACGGCACTCCATTCGCTGGGTGCGAATCGGCATTTTGGTCGGCGTTTTTCTGCTTTTCTTCCCGATGCTCGAAGTCCTGGCGGTGCGTTATTTTGATCCAACTTACACGCCACTGATGCTGATTTGCAGTGTGCAAGGCCGCGTGCATCCGGGAGCCAAACCGCATCCGCGCTGCCAGTGGACGGACCTCGAGAACGTTTCGCCCACATTTCTGAAAGCCGTCTGGCAAACCGAAGACGCCCGGTTTTTTAAACACAAAGGCTTCGATTGGGTCGAGGTCGATCACGCCATGGCGGACTCGCAACGCACCGGTCGCCCGGCGCGCGGTGCGTCGACGATCACGATGCAGTGCGCCCGTTCCCTTTTTCTGTGGCAAGGACGTTCCTGGATTCGTAAGCCGCTGGAGGCTTATTACACGATCCTGATGGAAACAATGCTAACCAAGCGCCGTATCTTCGAGCTTTACGTGAACGTCATCGAAACCGGCGACGGCATTTACGGAGTTGAGGCTGCGGCCCGATATTACTGGCACTCGACTGCAAAAAAACTCATGCCCGCCCAATCGGCTTTGCTCGTCGCGATTCTGCCCAACCCACGCGAGCGGAATCCACTGCAACCCGGATCAAAAACCCGGCAGCGCGCACAAATGGTTCAGGGCAAGCTCAGGGCCAGCCCTCCATGGCCGCTCGCTATTCCGCAAACTTCTGCGCGATTAAAAAATTGATTCGAGTTTCAATCGATTCATTGCCCAGACGGGCGATGGCCTCGTTTAAAAAACCGGCGACGAGTAATTTGCGAGCCGCAGCTTCCGGAATTCCGCGGCTGAGCAGGTAAAAAATCTCGTCTTGCTCAAGTTGTCCGCTGGTCGCTCCGTGGCTGCAACGCACATCGTCCGCCAAAATTTCGAGTCCGGGCATGGAATTCGCCTCGGCATCGTCGCTTAAAAGCAGGTTGCGCACTTTTTGGTAAGCATCCGTTTTGTGGCTGTGTTCCTCGACTTTGATGAGACCGGCGAAGATGGTCCGTGAGTGATCGGACAACGCGTTTTTGTAGAGCAAATCACTCGTGCAATTGGGCTGCGCGTGGTCTTGCAAGGTACGCTGATCGTATTCCTGATGATCGTTCGCGACGTTGACCGCGAGCATGTCGCTGCGTCCGCCGGGTCCGCGCATCCGGCTGGCGCTCTCGTAGCGCGCGTAGCTGGAACCGAGATTGACGACCATGTTGGTAGCCTGCGCGTCGCGTCCGAGTTCGGTGGAATTGATCTGGAAACTACGAGCGGTTTCGCTCCAGTTCTGGATGGAAACATAACTCAGCTTCGCGCCAGCTCCGAGAATAAGATCGTTGACCGCACAGGCGAGCCCATCGATACGACTCTCACTCGACTGATAATGTTCGAGCACCGTGAGTTTTGCGTTATCCCCGAGAATGATGAGCGTGTGCGGAAAGACGGTGGAGTTCTCGCCGTCAAGCCAATGGAAAATCTCCAACGGCAGCGCTATTTCTACATTTTTCGGAACGTGAATGACAGTGCCGGTGGTCACCTTGGCCTTGTGCAACGCCGCGAGCCGGGCTGAGCCGAGGCCGACTTTTTGCGTCATGAAATGCTCCTGAACCAGTTCGGGAATAGTGTTCACCGCTTCATCGAAGGTCAAAAATCGAACCCCCTGCGCGAGCAACTCCTCGCTGACGGATTGCTTCGAGAGCAGAATGCCATTTGCAAAAACGAGTCGTCCTGCCACCGCATTCAAGCCAATGGAATGCGCGAGGATGCGTTGTTCCGTTTCGCGACTGATTTTCGATGCAGGCTGGTATTGTTCCAGCTCAAGCATCTTCAGATTCGCAAACCGCCAGGCCTCGTCTTTTCGTTTGGGTGCGGGTGTATTCTGAAATTCCGCCCACGCTTGTTGACGCAGCGTTTGCAGCCATTCGGGTGCAGTCGGATCGATGAACGGCGTCTCAAGCAACGCGGCTTTCTCCGCTGCGTGGCCCGTCAGAACATCTTGAATGAGAGCACCCAAACTCATCCGACGGAGCCTTCCATTTCCATGTCGATCAAGCGCTTGAGCTCGACGCTGTATTCCATGGGAAACTGGCGGACGAGATCGTTGACGAAGCCATTGACGCTCAATGACATCGCCTGGCCTTCCGTGAGCCCACGCTGTTGCATGTAGAAAATCTGTTCGGCGCTGACTTGACTCACACTCGCCTCATGTTGCGTGGTGTTGCCGGTGCCGCGAACCGTGATCGCTGGATAGGTGTCCGTGCGGCTCGTGGTGTTAATGAGTAACGCGTCGCATTCGGTGTTGTTTTTGCAGCCCTTGAGATGTTTCGGAATGTGGACCATGCCGCGATAAGTCGCGCGGCCTTTGCCGACGCTGATCGATTTTGAGATCACGTTGGAAGTCGTCTCATCTGCCGCGTGAATCATTTTCGCGCCGGTGTCCTGATGCTGTCCGTCGTTGGCAAGCGCGATGGAAATGACTTCGCCTCGTGCCTTGCGGCCTTTCATGACGACCCCCGGATATTTCATCGTGAGCCGACTGCCGATGTTGCAATCGATCCATTTTACTTCGGCTTCTTCGTGGGCGATGCCGCGTTTGGTAACGAGATTGAAGACGTTATTCGACCAGTTCTGGACCGTGATGTATTGAATCTTAGCACCTTTCATCGCGACCAACTCGACGACGGCGCTGTGTAGTGTGGCGGTGGTGAACTTTGGAGCGGTGCAACCTTCCATGTAGGTCAGCTCCGCGCCTTCATCGACAATGATGAGCGTGCGCTCAAACTGACCGAAGTTTTCCGAGTTGATCCGAAAATAGGCCTGCAACGGGTGCTTCACTTTCACGCCAGGTGGGACATAAATGAAACTCCCACCAGAAAATACGGCGCTGTTGAGGGCAGAGAACTTGTTGTCTCCGGTTGGAATGACTTTGCCGAACCATTTCCGAAAAATCTCCGGATGTTCCTTCAAGCCTTCGGTGGAACCGGTAAAGATGACGCCCTGATCCGAGACGATCTTTTGGACGTTGGAATAGACCGCTTCGGAGTCAAATTGCGCTTCGACTCCGGCCAAAAATTTCCGCTCCTGCTCAGGAATCCCGAGCCGCTCGAACGTCTTTTTGATGTCCTCCGGCACGTCGTCCCAAGAGCGCGTGGTTTTCTCCTGAGCGCTGATGTAATAGCGGATCTTGTTAAAATCGATTGCTTCAAGATCCTTCGTCGCCCAACTCGTTGGCATGGGCTTGTCGAAGAACGTTTGCAACGCTTTCAAACGAAATTCCCGCACCCAAGCCGGGTCGTCTTTCACATCGGAAATAAAGTTCACCGTATCCGCACTCAGGCCGACACCCGCGTCGCGATAGGGTTTAACGTCGTAAGTGAAATTGCCAACCTCGCGGTCGATATCCAGGGCAGTCGTGCTCATAAAATTTTCAGTTAAGTTAGAGCGGGTTCTGCGACTTCCTCGGTGACCCAATCGTAGCCGCGTTCTTCGAGTTCGAGAGCGAGTTCTTTTCCGCCAGTTTTGACAATTTGTCCTTTCACCATGACGTGAACGACATCGGGAATGATGTAGTCGAGCAGACGTTGGTAGTGCGTGATGAGGAGAATCCCGAGATTCGGTCCGCGGAGAGCATTCACGCCTTTGGAAACGATCCGAAGCGCATCGATATCGAGGCCGGAATCCGTCTCATCGAGCACGGCATATTCGGGTTCCAGCATCGCCATTTGCAGAATCTCGTTGCGTTTCTTTTCCCCGCCGGAAAAGCCTTCGTTCACCGAACGCGCCGTGAATTTCCGGTCCATCTCGAGCATATCCATTTTGGAATAAAGGCGCTTGTAATACGTCGTCGCATCCAATTCCTCGCCTTGTGGCAGACGAGCTTGCAGCGCCGCTCGCAGAAAATTCGCATTGGAAACTCCGGGGATTTCATTCGGATATTGGAACGCTAGAAAAAATCCAGCACGTGAGCGAGCATCGGGCTCCATTCCCAAAAGAGGAATGCCGTTCATGAGCACTTCGCCGCTGGTGACGGTGTAATCGGGATGACCGGCGAGCACTTTCGAGAGCGTGCTTTTTCCCGAGCCATTGGGCCCCATAATGGCGTGGACTTGACCCTTCGGAACGTCGAGCGACAGGCCGCGAAGGATTTCTGTTTCGGGGTGCCCGGCGATACAGGCGTGAAGATTGTAAATGCTGAGTGTAGACATAAAATTTTTGATTCGAGTTAGACCGGATTCGCGCAGTTCTGGCAGACGCCCTTCAGGGCCACTTCGTGATGGGTGACGACGCAGCCTTCCGGCAGGACGAAATGTTTGCCGTTGTTAGCGGGAAGCAAATCAATGTCCTGCACCTCGTGGCATTTCTCGCAGAAAAAATGGCCGTGCTCCTTCACATTGGGACAATATCGCGTCGGCGCTCGGTCCAGATTCACTTGCTTGACCAAGCCGCATTGCACCAGCGCTTCGAGGCTATTGTAAACCGTGGCGAGCGAAATCGAGGGCATCCGGCTTTTCGTTCTCACGAAGACATCCGAAGCGGTCGGATGATCCTGTGTTTCCAGAAGAGCATCGTAAACTTCGCGCCGCTGCCGGGTCAGCCGAAAGCCGTTCTGCGCAACGCTGTCGTCGTAAAGTTGATCGTCGGAAATCATCAGAGAAAATAGATCGCCCAGATTGGAATTAGATCAAGAACAATTCTAAATAAGCGCCAGCCGAATTTCCCCCGTGAACCACAGAACAGCGTCGAATAAGGTAGGATCACTGCGGCCGCATGGCCTATGTTATTAGTAGCAAAATCTGTATGACCACACCACTCGGCAACACCCTTCCCTCTTACCCGGCTGTCTTGGCGTGGGTCAACGAAATCGCCAGTCTTACCCAACCCGAATCTGTTTTTTGGTGCGACGGCTCTGAGGCCGAAGACCAGTTCATGCGCGAAAAAATCGTCGCTTCGGGCTCCGGTCTTTGGTTGAATACGGAAAAACGTCCCAACTCGCTCCTTGTCCGCAGCGATCCTCGGGATGTTGCCCGAGTCGAGCAGCGAACTTTCATTTGTTCTCGCTCGAAAAAAGACGCTGGCCCGACGAACAATTGGGAAGCGCCGACGGAGATGAAACTGAAACTCGAATCGCTTTTTCGAGGCTGCATGGCGGGGCGCACCCTTTACGTGATCTCGTTCAGCATGGGTCCAATTGGATCGCCGATCGCGCAATACGGCGTCGAGATTTCCGACAGCCCGTATGTCGTCGCCAACATGCGGATCATGACTCGTATGGGCTCTGCCGTGTATGCCGAAATTGAGAAAACAGACTCCTTCGTGAAATGCCTCCATTCCGTTGGAAGTCCGCTCACTTCCGGCGCGAAAGACGTCCCGTGGCCGTGCAATCCCGAGCAGACTTACATCGCGCATTTTCCCGATGATCGGCTCATCATGAGCTTCGGTTCGGGCTACGGCGGCAACGCTTTGTTAGGAAAAAAATGTTTCGCATTGCGCATTGCTTCCGCCATGGCGCGCGACGAAGGCTGGCTCGCCGAACACATGCTCGTCCTGGGTGTAAAAGATCCGACGGGCAGAAAAACCTACGTCTCCGCTGCGTTTCCCAGTGCCTGCGGAAAGACGAATTTTGCGATGATTATTCCGCCCAAAGAGCTGCTGGACGAAGGCTGGTCCGTCAGTTGTGTCGGTGACGACATCGCCTGGATTAAGCCCGGCCCGGATGGACGTTTGCGCGCGATTAACCCCGAAGCGGGCTTCTTCGGAGTCGCACCCGGAACGTCCTACCAGAGCAACCCCATGGCGATGGAATCCATCAAGCGCGACACCATTTTTACGAACGTCGCGCTCACGGACCACGGCGACGTCTGGTGGGAGGGCATGACCGAGGAAACGCCCGCGCATCTCATCGATTGGCGCGGAAATGATTGGACTTCCAATGCACTCAGCGCCGATGGAAAACCGGTCGTCAGCAGTCATCCCAACAGCCGTTTTACCGCTCCGGCGCGGAATTGCCCGATTATCGATCCCGACTGGGAAAATCCCGCTGGTGTGCCGATCAGCGCGATGATTTTCGGCGGTCGCCGCGCCACGACGATGCCGCTCATTTTCCAGGCCTTCAACTGGGTCCACGGTGTTTATCTCGGCGCCACGATGGGCTCCGAAATGACCGCCGCCGCCGCTGGCACGATGGGCCAGGTGCGCCGCGATCCCATGGCAATGTTGCCGTTCTGCGGCTACAACATGGGCGACTACTTCGCGCACTGGCTGGAAATGCGGCGCGAGATCCGATTGTTGCCGCGAATCTTTCACGTCAATTGGTTCCGCAAAGACGCCGCCGGGAAATTTATCTGGCCCGGTTATGGCGACAACATGCGCGTCCTGAAATGGGTCGTGCAACGTTGCGCCGGCGGCATGCACGGCATCGAAACCGCCATTGGCTGGGTGCCGGAATATGAAGATCTCGACCTGCGCGGATTGGATATGAGTCGCGAAAAATTTGACGAAGCCCAGAAAATCGATACCGACGAGTGGCAGCGCGAACTCGCCATGCAGGACGAGCTTTTCATGAAACTTTACAGCCATTTGCCGAAGGAAATTATCTTCCAGCGCGAGCTGCTGATGTCACGTTTGTAACCGCTAGAATCCACCCTAACTCCTATGAAACCCATCTGTTCCCTGATCGCGCAGCATCCTTTTTTGGCCGAACTCGATCCGGCGCATCTTGCGGTGTTGTCCGACTACGCCATGGAGCGGACGTTTGCGGACGGCGAACTTATTTTTCAGCAGGGCGATACCGCGAATCGTTTCTACCTGATCAACTCAGGCAGCGTCCGCATTACCAGCCGTGATACGACTGGAACTCCCGTGGAAATCGAGTCCGTGGGCCAGGGCGATGTGCTGGGTTGGTCGTGGTTATTCGAGCCGCGCCAATGGCAGTTTGACGCCCACGCTGTTGGAGAAACGAAGACCTACTTTTTCTACGGCACGCCGCTTCTGGTGCAGCTCGAGGAAAATCCCGCAATGGGCTACGAACTGATGAAACGTATGGCTGCCGTCACGATTCGCCGGTTGCAAAACACTCGCGAAAAACTTCTTTCCCGGTCAGCGACCTAGTTCCCGGAGATGCCCGATTGGCTGAGCCATTTTCCGAAGGATCAGCCCGTCGGATGGACCTTTCTTGTCCTGGCTGGCGTGGCCACGCTCGGTCTCTGGCTGGGTCAATTGCGCTGGCGCGGAATGGGTCTCGGCACTGCGGGCGTGCTGTTTGCCGGAATCTTGCTGGGCCATTTTGGAGTGGTGATTGATCCGGGTTGGACAGCACTGGTGCGTGAGTTGGGTCTGATCCTGTTCGTTTACACGATTGGACTGCAAGTCGGCCCAGGTTTTTTTCATTCGCTGCGCAAGCAAGGGCTCGCGCTCAATTCCCTCGCCATCGGCATCGTTCTGAGCGGCGCGGCGCTGGCCGTTTTCCTCGGAAAATGGGCTGGCTTCAACATCGCGCTCACCGCCGGTCTGTTCGTTGGTGCCACGACCAATACACCGGCGCTCGGTGCGGTGCAGGAGGCATTGCACAATCTGCCGGGCGCCTTTTCCTCGCAGATCGCGCTACCTGCACTCGGCTATGCGGTGGCGTATCCGTTCGGCATTCTCCTGAGTATGCTCTTACTCCGCTCATTTTTCCGGATCGATCTTCGCGCCGAGGCCGAGGTGGCCAGAGAAAAAGCAGGCACCGTCGAAAAACTGGAACGCCGCACCGTCGTGGTTCGCAATCTCGCCATCGACGGACGTGCCATTCGCGCCATCCCGGGCATTCACGAAAATGGCGTGGTCGTGTCGCGCATTTTACGGAATCACTAATGAGCGGAGTTGGATTGCAATGGCTGGGCGTGGTCATTACGTTGCTTCCGCTGCTCGTTGCCGGCTGCGTAGGGCGGATTTTTTTGAAGCAATCGTTCACCGATATTTGTGGGCTTCTCGCTGGCAGCATGACCGATCCACCGGCTCTGGCTTTTGCGAATTCCATCGCGGGAAGCGATGCGCCGGCGATCGCGTATGCCACGGTGTATCCGCTCACGATGTTGCTGCGAATCGTGGTCGCGCAGATGTTGATTTTGCTTTTTGCGTCGTGATTTCGTCCTTGAAAAACGTTTTCCCGATTGGCGAAGTGCCTCGCCTTCATTAGGTTCTAACTCCGATGGAACACCGCTTCGCTCAGCCGCAGAATTTTATCAATCGTGAGTGGAGTTGGATCGAATTCAACCGCCGGGTTCTCGAGGAAGCGCAGGATAAATCGCAGCCGTTGCTCGAGCGTCTGAAATTCGTCAGCATTTTTTCGAGCAACCTCGACGAGTTTTTTGAAATTCGCGTCGCCGGCATCAAGCAACAAATCGAGAGCGCATCGAACTCCATGGGCCCGGATCATTTGACTTCGGCAGAAGTCTTCCAGGGCATCCAAACCATGGTCCACGAGCTGGTGCAAAATCAATACGACCTCTGGAATCACGAACTCCTGCCGCTCCTCGCTCAGCAACATATCCGCCTGCTTCCGCTGAAAAATCTGACTCCGGTGAAAGCGCGCTGGGCGCGGAAATTCTTTCTCGAAGAAGTCCTGCCCGTCCTGACCCCGCTCGCGGTCGACGCCAGCCATCCGTTCCCCCAAGTCACCAACAAAAGCCACAACCTCATCATTCGCGCAAAAAAGCCGCGCCAGAAAGAGCCGCTGTTTGCCGTTGTCACCGTTCCGACCGTCGTTCCGCGTCTCATTCAACTCCCGAACAACAAACGCGAGGCGCATCATTGGGACTACATTTACCTCGCCGACCTCATCCGCGAACACATCGGCGAGCTCTTTCCCGGCCTCGTCATCGAGGGCGTCCACGCCTTTCGCATCACCCGCAACAGCGACCTCTACATCGACGAGGAAGAATCCGAAAATCTCCTGCGCATGATCGAGGAGGAACTCCGCAAAACGAAACGCGGAAACGCCGTTCGCCTCGAGGTCGAAGCCGACATCCCATCCGATTTCCAGGCGCTCCTGCTGAATCGTTTTCATCTGACTTCCAGTGATCTCTACAAGATTCGCGGCCCGCTCAGTTTCACGCACCTCAATCCGCTGATCTTCAACGAAGCCTTTGGCACTCTGCGCGACCGCCCGTTTTCGCCGACTTACGACGCCTCATTTCCACGTCACTCCGATCCGTTTGCCGTTCTGGAAAAACAAGACGTCCTCCTGCACCACCCGTATCAGAGCTTCGACAGCGTCGTGCGGTTTTTGGAAGCCGCCGCGAAAGATCCCAAAGTTCTCGCGATCAAAATGACCCTCTACCGCACCAGCGGCGACAGCCCGATCGTAGCCGCGCTGATGGACGCCGCGAAAGCCGGCAAACAAGTCGTCGCGCTAGTCGAGCTGAAGGCGCGCTTCGACGAAGCCAACAACATCCAATGGGCGCGCAAACTCGAAGAAGCCGGCGCCCACGTCGTTTACGGCGTCGTCGGGCTGAAAACCCACTGCAAAGTCCTCCTCGTCGTCCGGCGCGACCCTGACAAAATTCGGCTTTACGCGCATCTCGGCACCGGCAATTACCACCCGCGCACCGCCCGCATTTACACGGACCTCAGCCTGCTCACCGCCAGTCCTGTGATTACTGCCGAACTCGCCTCACTTTTTAACACCCTCACCGGCCTCGCAGAATATCCCGGCTTTAAAAAACTCATGGTCGCCCCGTTCGACATGGCCGCGCGCTTCAAAGCCATGATCCTCCGCGAGACTCGACTCGCACTCGACTCAAAACCGGCCCGCATGATCATCAAAATCAACTCGCTCGTTGACGAAGACCTCATCGAACACCTCTACGACGCTTCCGCCGCCGGCGTCAAAATCGACCTCATCGTCCGCGGCATTTGCTGCCTGCGCCCCGGCATTCCTGGCGTCTCGGAAAACATCCGCGTCATTTCCGTCGTCGGCCGATTCCTCGAGCACAGCCGCATCTTTTACTTCGCCAACAACGGCAAACCCGACGTCTACCTCGGCAGCGCCGACTGGATGCCGCGCAACCTCCATCGCCGCGTCGAAGTCTGTTTTCCCGTCGAAGATCCCGCGCTCCGCAGCCAGATCATCAACGAAATCCTGCCTGCGTTCCTGAACGACCGCGTCAAAGCGCGCGAATTGCAAAGTGATGGGAGTTACACCCGACTCGGGCCCATTCCCGGGGTGAAATCCGGCCAGGCGCAACTCTTCTTTCGCAAACAAGCCCGCGAACGAACCCTGCCGCCCGTCAAACAAAGCGCCAGCCCAGCCGCCACGCGACGCCTCATCCCCGTCGAACCGCCGTCCGCCCCGATTCTCTGATCGCGGTTGAAAAATAAAGTCTCCTGAAAATAGCCCAGTGCTTCAGCGCTGGGTTTTAGAAATTGAAGAGGAGTCCCGCAAGGGACGGCAGAACGGTCTTTCGTCCCTGCGAGACCCAGCACTGAAGTGCAGGGCTATTGCCAAGAGACGAAACTCCGACTCACGCCATCCACTTCCCATCCGCGATCATCCGCGACATCCGCGGCTCCTTTTTCATCCGAGTTCCAACGAATTCCCCGGGCATCGTTATTGCTTAAAGGAGCAGCATGTTCCTCGTCCTTCTCGCCATTGGAGCCCTGCTTTTCTTCATCGGCGGCCTCCTCTTTTTGATCGACGCCTTCCGCATCCATTGGGGCTGGGGCGTCGGATCGATCTTCGTCCCCTTCGTTAACATCATCTGCCTGATCAAACATTGGGCGGAAACGAAACGCGGCTTCCTCATCAGCCTCTTCGGCATCCCCTTCCTCCTCGGCGCAATCCTAAACGCCCCCAAACCCGTCGTCGGACCACACTCCACTGCCACAAAACCCGGCGCCTCCGCCCTTTCCAATAACGACCCCTTCTGGAACGCCATGCAACGTGCTCGCGACGCCGTCAGCAAAACGCAAGCGTCGCGACAGGACGTCCCCACCACCAACGCCGTTCTTTCCGCCAAACCCAACGCCGCCCCAGTTGCCGTCGCGCCGGCCCAATCGACTGCAACTCCGCTCACTTCTCCGGCAGCTACGTCCATCGCCAAGCCGACGCCGAAACCCACGTTGCCGCAACGGCTCGCCGCCAATCGCGCCACTTTTAAGGCACTCGAAACCCAATTCGCCGCGCTGCAAACCAAGCGCAAAGCCCTCCCGAAAAAGAACAACGCCCACGAAGTCGCCGCCTTCAACCTCGACGCCCAAGCCTACGCCGACCAACTCGCCTCCGCCCGCTCCGAGCAGGCCATTCTCCTCGAACTCCAACGCACCAGCCGCTGATCACAAATCAGACAGGAGTATAGAACGTTGTTAGAACCCAACGCCTCTTTCGCAGCAGGATGCCTTCTGAAGTTACCACTTAACAACCCACCCGGGCCGCAGCCCACCGGCCTACCTGGAATGACTTTGTGCTTCACCAATCCCTCCGGCAGAGACCGGTATTGAGGGGTTGTTGAAACAAAAAGCCATTCCCCACCACCAACCACCCAACCATGTAAAAACCCAACCCCAACGATCCCACCCCAAAAAACTTTCGCTCCACATCAACCTAGCTATTGACACCTTTCATAGGGGTTAGGCGTTGCGGATGTTGTTATTGGTGTCCTATGAGACTTCATCGAGCAAGGCATTGAGGTCTAGCGGACGTGTGAACATCGCCAGCCCTCCGTCGGGCGTGCGCGGCCAGTCTGCGGGTGGACGGTCCCAATACAACTCGACGCCGTTCTGGTCAGGGTCGCGAAGGTAAAGAGCCTCGCTCACACCGTGGTCACTGGCACCGTCGAGCGAAATGGCCGCCTCCAAAAGCCGCCGGAATGCGTCAGCGAGAGAGGCGCGAGTAGGATAGAGAATGGCCAGATGAAAAAGACCCGTGGTGCCAGCGGGCGGTGGCGAACCGCCCAAACTCTCCCAAGTATTGAGGCCGATGTGATGATGGTAGCCACCGGCAGAGATGAAAGCCGCGCTGGGGCCGTAACGCTGGGTCAACTCGAAGCCGAGCACGCCGCAGTAGAAGCGGAGCGCACGCTCAAGGTCGGCGACCTTGAGATGCACATGGCCGATGGAGACTTTCGGGTCAATTGGCCGGTTACTCATTGGACATTTCGTTAAGCGCTTCTCCCACGGACGAATTGAAGGGTGATTTCTGCGACACGTCGGCCATACATCTCCGCCGTCTGAAGGTCGCCTTTGCAGGGTGCGTCAGGTGGGTTGACTTGGAAGCTTGCGGCCATCGGCCCGATGAACGAGCCAACGCGGTTGTGGGCGTCCGGCCCCGGCCCTGCAATCTGATTCATCTCCTCGGGCGCATTGGCTGACGGCATCATCCCTAGACCCACAAAAATCATTCCGTGTTGCATCGCATTGATGACGAGTCCGACGAGAGTATTGAGCTTGTCGCCGGAAAAGGACGAAGAGTTGGTGAAGGCTCCCGCAACTTTGTTCTTCCATGCGAGCGTGAACCATTTCTTGGCGGCGGCCTCGATGAAAGTCTTCATGCCGGCGGACATGCTGCCCATATACGTCGGGCAACCCAAAATGATGGCATCGGCGGCGTCCAACTCGTCCAAGCGTGCGGCAGCCTCCTCGGCAGTGTAGAGCTGCGCGGTGATGGAGGGCACGTCCAGTGCGCCGCGAAGGACGGCCTCGGCCTGAAGCTTTGTGTGGCCGTAGGTGGAATGATAGACGATTGCGATTTTGCTCATGGTGTTGGTTTTGTTATTTGGTTTTGAGTGAGTGTTTGAAAGTGGGGTAGCGCGTAGCATCGCCTAACGACCCCAAGCTCAGCGACGGCGGAGCGTGGCGCGGCGCGTGCCCAACCGTGGAACGAACG
>JAYVOE010000023.1:0-17630 GCA_043758065.1 Spartobacteria bacterium
TCGAGCATCGCCTCAACCATCCATTCCGGGGTAAAGACCTCGCCGTGATCGGCAACGCGCTGTTTGGATTTAACTAAGCTCATTCCGAATGCTTTTGAAGACTACTAAATCAAAGAGCACTTTGTCGAGCTTGATTCGCAAGTTTCCGCCATCTGCTGAGGACCGTTTACATCCCTCCGGGATCAGCACCGGGACCGTGGTTCCAACGACTTTTCCCGTTGGATAACGGACAAATCCTTCCGGTATCACGACTTTTCCCGTCGGATAACGGACAAATCCTTCCGGGATCTCGGCTTGTTCCGTTAGATAGCGGACAAGTTCTTCCGGGATCTGCGCTTGAACCCTTGGATGACGGACAAGTTCCTCCGGTATCACGACGTGTTCCGTTAGATCGCGGACAAATCCTTCCGGGATCACGACTTGTTCCGTTGGATAACAGACAAATCCTTCCGGGATCATGACTTGTTTCGTTGGATAACGGACAAATCCTTCCGGGATCTCGGCTTGTTCCGTTGGATAATGGACACATCTTTCCGGGATCAGTCTTGATTCCAGTCGAACTCCGCTCAACTTTTGTGCGAGTTGCGTCCCATTCCTTCAGGAGGACGCAGGCCAATGCCTCCAGATGGGCTTCCATGTTGGAGGGCGCGTCAATTTTCATCCGAGTCAGAGCGGATTCTGTTTGCGAAGCGCGGCGTCACCGCACAACTTGACGCCATGATTCCACTCCAACTCCGCCGTCTTTTTTTCGCATCGCTTGCGGTTAGTTTTGCGCTTCCCGCTTTCGCCGACACCGTCAAAGTCCCAGCCGATGCGCCGGTTTATTCGCTCGATCTGCCCGACGGCTGGAAGCACGAAGTGGACAAAGATGGCGATTTGATTTGCATGCCCGGCGACACGGCAAGTGGTCCGTATGAATTGCGTGTGATCGCGATGCCTGCCGTTCACTCGAAGGACGACATGAAGAGCCGCCTGAGTCCGCTTGCAAAAAGCATGGGCGAAGCGACAAAACAAACGGAGTTTGAAGTAGGCGATCTTGAAGACACGAAGAATGAAAACGGCGTCGAATTCACCGGTCTGCGCGCTGATGGCAAGACGCCCGAGGGTGAGAACAAGGTGACGGTGTTGCACGCGTTCGAGCCGCAGAAAGAAAAGTGGTATGTCATTCTAACCGTCGGCACTGAGAAGGCTGACACCGCGCACGAGGACGAATATTCCGCGATCTACGATTCGATCCAGCCGATCAAGTAACGACGAGGACTCGCCGGTTTTTCAAGATCGTGACGAGCAATGCCAGGAGCACCAAAGTCCCGACAACACAGATTGTTGTGCCGACGAAGCGACGATGGCGTTTACTGGAACCACCAGCAGGAGCCAGTTCTTGATCCGGTGCGGCGATCGCGCTCATTGAAAGATCGAAACCTCTCCTGGCGCACTTCTTTAATGGTTCGCTCAAAAGAACTTCCACCGAACCTCTCCCTCATTGAAGCGCCCTAAAACGACTGATACCCGATCTGTGCCGGGCCGGATCAGTATCGTCCGGCGATTCGCCCTCCTGACGAAAGCTTTCTTCATCGATGGAAATCGGCGGGAGACGCGCTTGCTCGTCGCCGCTTTGCTGGGGCTTTGTATCACGGTTGGCTTTGTCCAAGTGATGGTTAGCTATGCCGGGAGAAATTTCATCAACTCCCTCTCCGCGCGAGACTCCGCCGGATTCTACCGCAATCTCTGGCTCTATCTCGGCGCGTTCGCCGTTGCCGTGCCGGTGGGTGTTTTCTATCGATATATCGCCGAGCGACTGTCCCTTCTCTGGCGGCAGTGGATGACGCATCTGTTAGTAAAACGCTACTTCTTTAACCGCGCCTATTATCGCTTGCGGAGTTCCAGTGCAGTGGACAACCCCGATCAGCGCATTTCGGAGGACGTCAAATCCTTCACTACCGGCGTGCTTGGTTATATCCTGACCATGATTAATTCCGTGGTGACTTTGTGTGCGTTTATCTTCGTGCTTTGGACGATTTCCTGGAAGCTGCCCGTCGTGCTTTTCGTCTACGCTGGAGTTGGCACAATCCTCTCGCTTCTGATCGGACGCCGTCTCGTGGGACTGCATTTTCTCCAATACCAAAAAGAGGCTGACTTCCGCTACGCCCTGGTCCGAGTGCGCGATAATGCGGAGAGCATCGCTTTTTATCGCGGCGAAAAAAGAGAGCACCGTGATCTGTTTCAACGCTTCGCTAGCGTCCTCGAAAACACCTCCTGGATCATCGGCTGGAATCGCACGCTCGGCTTCTTTACGAATAGCTACAACTACATCGCGCTGATAGTTCCGTTGTTAGTCGTCGGGCCGATGTTCATCAGCGGCCGCATTCAATATGGCGTCGTTACGCAAACCGAGAGCGCTTTTGCCCAAGTCTTAATGGCTCTCAGCGTGGTCATTGCGCAATTTGAAAGCCTAAGCGCATTCGGCGCCGGCATCCGGCGTCTGGGCGATCTTTGGGATGAACTCGATGAGTTTGACATCGAGGATTCTCAACAGGAAAACGCATCGCAGTTAGAGATCAATGAAGGCGCCCGCCGCCTGAAGGTCGAGCATCTCACCGTGCAAACTCCCGGTGGCGAAAAGACTCTTCTGCGCGATCTAAATTTCACTCTGCCACGTGGGAAAAGCGTCCTCATCATGGGCGAGAGTGGCACTGGAAAAAGCTCTCTCCTGCGGACGATTGCCGGTCTTTGGCAGAATGGCGAGGGCAGCATTGAGCGGCCCAACTTGAATAAACTCATCTTCCTTCCTCAACGCCCATACATGTTGCAGGGAACACTACGCGCGCAACTTCTCTATCCGCAAAACGAGGAAAATGCCGACGACGCGCTAATCACCGACGCATTGGAAAAGGTGAACCTCACGGAAGTGCTCGGTCGCGTGGATGGCGATCTGGAACGCAACGTGGATTGGACGAACATTCTCTCCATCGGCGAACAGCAGCGCGTGTCTTTTGCGCGATTGTTTTTACGCAAACCCGCCATGGCATTTCTCGATGAAGCCACCAGCGCACTCGATGAGCCTAACGAGCAACTTCTCTATAAGGCATTGCGCAAGCTAGGCATCTCCTACATCAGCGTCGGCCATCGCAGCACGCTCCGCGACTATCACGACTTTCTCATCGTTCTTAAGAAAGACGGCAGCGTCGAAATCTCTGAGTTGGGTTAGAACGTTATCCGTTTTCTCGAGGCCAACTCATTAAAAGGCATCGGCGGGTGCGCTGCGTCGCGATTCGCGATGTCCATAACGCGCCGTCTGGCGAATTAAATCCGATGGCAGAATGGTGGTCAGGAGGAAAAGCGGAGTGCCGCTGCGCCGGAGTTTGGCAGCGAGCCAGGTGTTACAGAAGTTGGGGAAATAAAAGCGGTCGCGACCAAGATAAAAACGACTGTCCGGATAGTAGCCTTCTCCGATGAGCTGGAAATGGCCCGAAGCGTCGCGGGAGAAAGCGCTTTCCAATTGAAGGAGAAGTCGCTCGAACTGGAGTCGCGGCATTTCCAGCCGAACGATGTCGCTATGAGAAAAACGGCGCAAAATCGAGCCATGCACCGGGACGAGATGCAGCGCGCTGGGACTGCTAGCAATCGCTTTGCTCAAGGTCCAGAGATTGGTGCGGCCCTGGTAGAAATCTTTCGCGCCCCAGCCAATGAGAATTTCATCGGGACGTGGACCTGGGAGGAGTTTTCGCAGAAGCGGGGCGTCGGCAGTGGGCATTCCGAGGGAGGTGTGGAAACCGTTACTCACTAACCAGACAGAAACCGTGGGCTGACAGATTGCGACGTGAGTGAGGACAACCAGAAGAAAAAAGAAGACCACTCTACGGATGTGTCGGTGCGGAAGTGAGGCGAGTTGCATTGGAATGGGGAACCATTCTAGAAACGGTATGGGTATGCGGCTTGCATGTAACCTGTTTGCTCGAAAAGCCGCTGTTGAGCGGGCCGCTCGTCCCTTCGCAACGCTACTTAGAGCGTGGCCAACTCCGACGTGGCTTGAGATGCCGAGATCGCTTCCCTGGCGGCGGCCGCTTTTTTCCGATCGTGGCGGTGATCTTTCGCCAGCACCACGTAAATGGCGGGAACGACAAACAGGGTAAACAACGTTCCAATAATCATGCCGCTAACGAGCATGTAGCCGATGCTATTGCGCGCACCAGCTCCGGGGCCGCGAGCGAGGATGAGCGGGAAATGGCCGACGACTGTAGCGACAGAGGTCATCAGGATCGGACGGAGTCGAGTGCCAGCGGCTTCGATGGCGGCACGCAGTTTGTCCATTCCCTCCTCTTGAAGCTTGTTGGCAAATTCGACAATCAGGATGCCATTTTTCGAGACAAGTCCTACCAGAGTTATAAGTCCGACTTTGCTGTAAATGTTGATTGTGGTGAAGCCGAGTTGGGAGAAAAGCAAAGCACCCGAGATCGCCAACGGAACTGATCCGAGTAAGATAATAATCGGGTCGGTGAAGTTGTTAAATTGCACCGCTAACACGAGGAAGATCAGGATGACGGCGAGGATGAGTGTGTAAACAAACGTGTTAGCCTCCTTGCGCAACTGGCGCGAAGAACCAGCGTAGTCGATGACGTAGTTTTTCGGGAGAATCTCCGCTGCTTTGGCCTCCAGGACTTTCAACGCCATGTCGGGGGTTATGCCCGGTGGCAAGACGCCTTGGATCTTAGCGGAATTCAGTTGTTGAAAACGATTTAATGCACGCGGCTCCGTCGTGGTGCGAGTGGTGGCAAAAGTGGAGAGCTGGACCAGTTTGCCGCCGGGTCCGGAGACGTAAAGATCTTTCAGTTGATCTGCGTTGAGACGTTCAGTGCGTTTAACTTGAGGGATCACTTTGTAACTCCGACCCTGAATGGAAAAACGGTTGACGTAGTTACCTCCCATCAGGGTGCCAAGGTCGGCTCCAACTTGCTGAAGATTGAGCCCGAGCGAGGCCACTTTATCGCGGTCGAAAATGATTTCAGTTTGGGGCTGATCATATTTCAAATCCGTGTCGGCAAAGATAAAGATGTGACTTTCAAACGCAGCTTCGACCAGCTTGTTAGCAAATTCGAGGAGTTCCTTCGGTTCCGCAGTCGAAGCGATGACGAAATCGACCGGAAAATCACTACCGCCGGGAAGTGGTTCGGGTGTGGTTGTTATCAGACGGATGCCGGGAATCGTGGACGCTGCGAAGAAGGCTTCACCGGCGAGTTCCGTGGTGGTCTTGGTGCGTTCCTTGAACGGCTTAGTTAACATGCCAGAGAAACCGAACGTCGGGCCGGTAATCTGGAAAGTCGTCGCCGCTTCCGGAAAGGAGAGGAACATCTTGTTCGCCAAATCCGTATAGAGCGTGGTTTGTTCGATGGTGGAGTTCGGAGCCGCCTGCACGATGCCGAAGACGACGCCCTGATCTTCTGTTGGGGCTAGTTCTTCCAACGAGAACATCCAAAGCGGAATCATGAGAAGCGAAAACACAATCCAGACAAGGAGCGTCACGGGACGGTATTTCAAGGTGCTATCCAACCAGCGGAGGTAGGTCGCGCGAACGGAGTCGAAGCGCTTGTTCACCCAGCCTGCGAACCCTTTGTGCGAATCCCCTTCCCGCAGCATGACGGACGACATCATGGGCGAAAGCGTGAGCGCAACGATGCCCGAAACAACGACGGCGCCGGCCAGTGTGAAAGCAAATTCGCGGAACAGTGTGCCGGTCAGTCCGCCTTGAATGCCAATCGGCGCATAGACCGCAGCGAGCGTGATCGTCATGGTAATAATCGGGCCGAACAACTCGCGCGCGCTAAGAATTGCGGCGTTGAATGGAGTCATACCCGCCTGCAAATGGCGCTCCACATTTTCCACGACAACAATGGCGTCATCGACCACTAACCCGACTGCTAGGACGATAGCTAGAATCGTTAGCAAATTGATCGTGAAACCGAAAAGCAGCATCAGGAAAACCGCGCCGATGAGTGAGATCGGAATAGCGACAATCGGAATGATGACTGAGCGCACCGAGCCTAGAAAAAGAAAGATAACCACGATAACGATGACGAGCGTTTCGCTCAGTGTCTTAAAGACTTCATGAAGCGCGTCATTAATGTATTCAGTGCCGTCGTAACCGATGCCAACCTTCATTCCATAAGGCAGCGCGGCTTCAATATCGGGTAGAATTTTCCTAACATCCTTGATGACGTCGATGGAGTTAGCCGTCGGCAAAACCCAGATACCCATGAAGGTCGCGGTCTGCCCGCCGAAACGCACGTCGGTGGTGTAATCTTCCGCACCGAGGACGACTTCCGCAATATCCTTCAATCGCACGATAACCCCATTTTCCTGACGAATGACTAACTGCTCAAACTCGGCCTTGCTGTTGAGGTTCGTGTTAGCCACCAGATTGACGGCAATCATCGAGCCCTTGGTTGCGCCAATCGCGGAGAGATAGTTGTTAGTTTGCAGAGCGCGACTGACCTCGACGGGCGTGATGTTTAACGCGGCCATGCGGTCAGTCTTTAACCAGATGCGCATCGCGAAAGTGCGCGCTCCCAGGATGTCAGCGCGCTGCACGCCTTTGATCGCAGCGATCTTCGGCTGAACCACGCGAGTTAGATAATCCGTGATCTGATTCTGATCGTAGTCCTTTGAAAAAAAACTAAGATACATCGAAGCGAAACGCCCATCGCTTGTTTCGACATTGATGATTGGGCTTTGAGCTTCGGGCGGCAGATCGTTACGCACCTGGTTAACCTTGCTCTGGATCTGCGTGAGCGCGGCGTTGGTGTCGAAATTCAGCTTGAGGTGAACGGTGATTGCGCTCAGTCCCTGAGAGCTGGCCGACTCGATATAATCGATGCCATCAGCGCTGGAAATAACCCGTTCGAGTGGCGTAGTAATGAAGCCGCGAACGAGGTCGGCATTAGCCCCGATGTAGGCCGTCGAGATGGTGACAACGGCGCTATCGCTCCGCGGATATTGCCGAATGTTGAGCAGTTTGATCGCCTGAAAACCGGCGAGCAAAATAATCAGGTTCAGCACGATGGCGATGACCGGACGTTTGACAAAAAGATCGGTGAATTTCATATCCGCGTTCCTTTTTTTTGATTCGAGTTAGAATCAAGTGTCCGAGGGATTCGGTGCCGGATTGTTGCTAGGAACCGTCGAATTGTTAACAATCACCGCGCCACCCGGACGCAGCTTAAAAACACCGGACGTAATCACTTCGTCGCCATTTTTCAAACCGGAAATGACCGAAACCTGATCGCCACGACTAGTGCCGAGCTTCACCGGCTGAACGCGAACGATTCTGCCGTCTTTGCCATCCATCGTCTTGCCGTTCACGACGACGTAAACGGAGTCTCCATAAGGCGCGTAGCTGATCGACGATGCAGGAATCGCCACCACTTTGGTCGTCTCCTGCATCTTCACATTCACCTTGGCAAACATCCCGGGAATCAACTTTCCGTCGGCATTGGCTAACGTCGCCTGGACTTCGATATTACGCGTGGCGGCATCGATGATGGAGTTCAGCGCGGTGATTTGACCCTGATAGGATTCGGTGTCGACGCCTTCGACCCTGACCTCCACTTCGTGACCCGGTGTTAGCACAGAAACGTATTGCTGCGGCAGCGAGAAATTTACATAAATCGGGTCGAGCGCCGTGACATCCACCAGCGGAGTGCCGGGGTTAACAAATTGGCCGACGTTCACTTTGCGAATGCCCGCCGCGCCATCGAATGGAGCGCGGATCGTCTTCCGATTGATCAGCGCTTTTTGTTCATCGACGGAGGCTTGAGCCTGACGAAACTCCGCGACGGCGTTGTCAAACTCGGCCTTGGAAGCGGAACTTTTCGCGAGCAATTCCTGAATCCGATTCTTGTTTAGATTCGCGAGCTCGGCGCGGGCTTGAGCGGAACGAAAAGCGGCTTCTTCCTGGGTGATGTCGAGCTGCACGAGCAAGTCGCCCTGTTTCACATTCTTACCTGACTCGAATCCAATTTTGGAAACAATGCCGCTGAGATCCGTGCTCACTTCCACACCTTTCACAGGTTTTAGAGAACCAACCGCGCTCAACACGGGCGACCATTGCTCCTCGTTGGCAATGACCGTCGTGACCGTGTCCGGCGGCGGAATGAAAACCTGGGCCATCTGGCCTTTGATTTTGAGAACCTGATGAACAACGAGCGCGCCGACGAAAAGAACGAGCAGGACGATGACAATCACGAAGCGTTTAAACATGGGAGTAAGAGTGAAATGAAGCGGACACTTACTTTTCAGGACGCGATTTCCAAAACAGGACTGCTGGCTTTTCCACGCGATCCACTTCGGAATAACCCTTGGAGCGCAAATATTCCTCGATGCCAGCCAGGTGCATCGCTCCCCATGGGACTACGATCCGATTGTGGGTGATCAGTCCGTTTTCGATCTGCGCGATGAGATGCCGATTGCGCTTGGTGAGAATGTCATCCATCGCGCCGCGCACCACGGAGTCGCTTTGCAGGACGGCTTTTTTCTCCTCCATCACCCGCATGAAATCGGCGAGCTTACCGGATTGCGTCGTCTGGAAAAGCAGCGCCACAGCTTTTAAATAACTGACCGTTTGTGGTCGGAAACTGCGCACATCGACGTCGGCGCGGCGGACATCCATCGAATCATCAATCTTCGCCGAGCCATCAGCCGCGATGTCGCCCGACTGCTCTTTCTCCATCAACAGATCGACGGTTTTGCGGTATTCGCCCTTTTCCAACTGCGAGTCGAGACCGAAGAATTTCGCCAGCTTATCCATTTCCATTCCGCCAGAAAGGAGATGCTCCTGATCCGTCACGCCTTCCAGCAACACCAGCGTATTCACACCCGGCTTCGACCATTCCAGCTTCTGGTAAAAATCCGC
The DNA here is from genome assembly GCA_043758065.1 of Spartobacteria bacterium. Lineage (GTDB taxonomy): Bacteria > Verrucomicrobiota > Verrucomicrobiia > Chthoniobacterales > DASVRZ01 > DASVRZ01. The sequence continues at coordinate 8,906 of JAYVOE010000023.1, forward strand.
GTCCGCCACATGCATCATGCCGTCGAGCGCGATGGTTCTCGCCTCTTTTTTAAAGCTCGATTGCGTGATGTAAACGCCGCTGGGCCGCAAACGCACGTAGCCCGCCGTCGCGCGTTCCAGGCTTTGCACCGCGCCGCCGAGAAACATTCCCATCGCCAACAACGGCAGCAGCACCGCGTTTAATCCGGCGAAACTGAGAAAACGCCGCCAGGTAAATCCTTCCCGCTCCATCGCCGGATCGATGAACCCCGGGCCGCCGTTCACCGCGTTAGAACGCCATGCAACTCCGATCAAAAAAAACGCCATTATGACCTGCACTCCGGCGAGCCAGGCGCCGCCGGTTTCCAGATAAAACATCGGCAACGGAAACGCGCCCGTCAGATTTGCCCACATCAAAAACAGCGCGGGCCAGCCCACGAGCCGGAACGAAACCTTCCGCGTAAACGCCATCGAAATGTAGAGCACGATGCCTTGCGCGAGCGCCGAAAACGCAATCAGCGCCCGGATTTCCGCCAGCGATCCGCTCTGAATCCCATACAACTCCGCCCAAAAAGAGAGCACGGCGTCGAAACAAAAGCCGTAGAGAAAAAGCTGCGTGAGAAAAGGAAACATGGCCGCGCATTTTACTCCATTGCGGGCGTCTGCCAAATCGAGATTGAGCTTTGCCACGGAGGAGTTGGTTTCTTAGATTGCCACCTGTGCTCCAGAAATCCGCCGTCATCGCAGCCGTGCTCGACGCTTTACGATCCGAGTTTGAGACGTATGTGGCCACGTCGAAAAACGCCCGTTCCACCGGAAACGACGCGCAGACCAAGTCCGAGGGAAAATACGACACGCGCTCGACCGAGGAAAATTATCTCGCCGATGGATTGGCGAAACATGCGGCCAAGGCGCGCGCCGCTTTCGAGGAAATCTCCGCAATGACGCTGGTGGAATTTTCTGCGTCGAGTCCCATCCGACTCAGCGCGCTGATTGAACTGGAACTCGCCTCAGAAAACGGCTGGTTTTTTCTAGCACCAGCGTCCGGTGGACTCGAGGTGACGGTGGCTGGAAAAACGATCACGGTTCTCACTCCCGATTCGCCGCTGGGGCTGCAACTGATCGGTCGTCGCGCCGGCGAGAATACACTGCAACCCGCCTCAAAAATCCTGCGCGTGCTCTGATTCGCGTTCTAGTTTTTCATCTCGGCTTCCATCGCGTCGAGATAACGGCCAATCGGTTCCTTGCTCGGCGGACGCGGCGCGTTGAAGGATTGCATCAGCCGAAAATAGCTGTCGAACTCACTCGGGCCGCGCTGACCGGATTGCGTGGCTTCGAACCACGTAAGGTAGTCGCTGACGTCGCGCAGACGTTGATCCAGCTCGGCTCGGAGGGTTTTCAACTCGTCGATTTTGGCGTCGAGATTTCTCAGTTTTCCGCGTTGCAACCGATCGGCGATTTCTTGATAACCATAAACTACCGGACGGAAAAGCGGATGCGCGTGAATGGTTAGTCGTTGCAGGTCCGATTGACAGGTGGCGAGCGCCGTTGGGAAACCCGGATGTTTGATGAACTCCTGATAGCGATCTAACTCGAACGTCTTTTTTCCGTCTTTGTCGGAAACGGTCAGCGTGAGAAGTTTTTCGAGAGCTTTGTTCGTTTCCTCGCCAGACCACGGGGCGTAACGATCGGAGGCGGAGAGTTTCGCGAGACTAAGCGACCACCATTTCGCGAGATTTTTCCCATTGTCGCCGAGGCTGGGAAACGCTTTTGCGAGCCAGGCGAGCGAGCCGGTCGGATCGGTCGGCGCTTTCTGGAGAAACTCGGTGAGCTTTTTGTTTCCATTGGGTTCGCCTTGAAAAAACGCGACCAAGGCGCAGGCGTAAGCCCGGTAGATTCCCATGGAAGTCGCATCCATTTTTGCAGGGTCGAGTTTGAGCCAATTCTCCAGATCGGGCACTTTCCGGGCGTTGAGCAATCCGCGATAAAGCGTGGCGTCGGGCTCGATGGTTTGCAGGCGGATTTTTTCGGAAAGTCCTTCGACCAACCACGCCGGAGCCTCGGAATACGCGTCGCCACCGGTGGGTGGTTTGTTGCGATATTTCAGCGTGAGCAAGAGCGCGCTGACGATGTGTTCTTGCAGACGCTGCTGCGGCATGTCGTCGTCGACGAGGACGTCGAGCTGCACGCGTGCTCCGTCCGGCGCATCGAGCCAGCGCATGTTCCAGGTGCTGGCGCTGACCTCGGCGACTTTGCGCGTCTGAATATTCACGTAGATCGGAATGGGCGGGCCGAGCTGGATGCCGAGTTCCGCAAACAAGCCGTGACGAACTTCGTCAAATGCACCGGCGAGATTTTGCCGCAGGTCGTGGTCGGGACAAAAAACGGTGAATTGCTGCGATCCGCTAATGCTGCGGTTGCTCACGGCGAGCGCGGGCGAAGTGAGAAAAACCGCGAGCAATACGAGGGGGAGCCGCATGGGGAAAGCCCTCTATTTCCGAGGCTTGCCAGCGGTGATGACTAACATTTTTGGGGTGACTTCGAACGCACTCATCTTGTTGGCGGCGGCGGTTTCTTCCTTCATGTTTTTCACGAAATCCGCGAAGACGAAATCATCGATCAAGTCGAAAAGCACACCCGGAATCGGCAGGCTGCCAACGTTTCCGCCGAGGGGTTTTACGCGGAAAATTCCTGACGAAACTGACGGCGCATAAGTGCCTCCGACGAACGCGGGCTGGGTGAAGACGCGATATTCTTTCGTGATATGAATCGCACCCGACTGAAGATTTACGAAAGCGTGATCGAAGGTCTTCAGCCAAGTCGGGATGGGCGAGACTTTTTCGGGTTTGATGCGGCTTTTGAGATAGGCGTTCAGCTGGGCTTCGGTGTAGCCAAAACGTTTCGGAGCGGCCAGCGATTCTTCCATATCCATGGCGATGGATGGCGCGTCGACGATGTCACCCCCGACCTCATTGTCCTGCGAGGGAACTCCTTGCGGCGGTCGGATCGCCTGGAGAAGACACGCAAAAAGGAAGGCGAAAAATGCGGTCTTGATTAGGCTGCCGATGAATTTTCCGATCTTCTTTTCGACGATGCCTTTGCGCACGGGTTTGACCGGTTTTGGATTTTTCTCAGCTTCCTCGACTAGCGTTGAGCGATCCAGACGGCCTCCACAATTATGGCAATAAACGCGCTGAACTTCGTTTTCGTGACCGCATTCCTGGCATTTGAGAGTCGTCATAAAAAAGGGTCAGCTTCCAGTTGCGGGTTTCGCTGGAGCCGGTGCGGCGGGAGCGGGTTTTGGGGTCTCCGTTTTTGGAGCGGCAGGCTTGCTCTCGCTGCTGCCGGAAGTGGAGGAAGTCGCCGGAGTCGCAGACGAATCACTCTTGGCGCCCTGCTTGTAATTCTCGCTGCGGTAATCGGTGATGTAAAAGCCAGAGCCCTTGAAAATCAGACCCGCCCCCGTGCCGATCTGGCGTTTCACCGTCCCCTCGCCCCACTCTTCCATCTGGCATTTTTCCTTGGGGCAGACCTTGAAATTGTCATCGCGCATCGATTGGAAAGCGTCGAAATTTTTTCCGCATTTCTCGCAGTGATATTCGTAGGTGGGCATGTTGGTGGGCCTTTATACCAGCACCGGATGATGAATGCAATCGCCGCGCCGAGAGCGGAGTTAGGGCGATATCACCGCAACGCTCACGAGGTTAATAATGGTGGGCAGGACAAGATTCGAACTTGTGAAGGCGATGCCAGTGGATTTACAGTCCACCCCGTTTGGCCACTCCGGAACCTACCCATTTTTAGACATTATCGTCGTCCCTGCTCGCGCGGGGAGTGCTGTTATAGGCTGGCTCCCAGAGGTTGGCAAGGGGTTATCTGGAAAGAATTTACAGCCCGACAAAGTGGAGTCCGAAGCGAATCCAAAACGGAATTGTCAGCAAGCCGAGCACCGATGTTCCGATCACCACTTGCAACGCCGCTGAAAAAAACAAAGGCTGGATTCCTCGTTGGGAAGCCAGCCTTGAAGTTTTCTGAGTCGAGTTAAAGTGAAATCTGTTTAGCGAACAGCGAGGAGTTCCACCTCAAAAATCAGGGTTTCATCCGGCCCAATCGCGCCGCCAGCACCGCGTGGTCCGTAGGCGAGATTCGATGGAATGTAGAACTCGTATTTTGAGCCTTCGCTCATGAGTTGGACGCCTTCGGTCCAGCCGCGAATGACTTGATTTAACCCAAACTCGATCGGCTCTTTCCGCTTGTAAGAGCTATCAAACTCGGTCCCGTCGAGCAGCGTGCCGCGATAGTGAACCTTCACCGTGTCGGTCGCCTTCGGCTTTTTGCAGGACGCCTCGCCTGCGACGAGAACCTTGTATTGAAGCCCGGAAGCCGTGGTGGTGATGCCTTCTTTTTTGCCGTTTTCAGCGAGGAAAGCCTGTCCTTTTTCGAGTGCGGAGTTTGCCATAAATTGAGACGTTGGGAAAAAAACACAACTGGCGGAGAGCGAGGGATTTGAACCCTCGATACCCTTTTGAGGTATGGCGCTTTAGCAAAGCGCTGCTTTCGACCACTCAGCCAGCTCTCCGTGTCAGTTGTGGCAAACATCATACCGACGACGAGTGGAGCGTCAATCCACTTTTCGGGAAAGGCTCGCCGGAAAAAATGATTCGAGTAAGATGCGATTCAGATGACAATTCGGGTTCTGACTTTTCTTGGCGCGGCGGTGTTGCTGACGAGTTGTGCTCTATTTAACAAGACGCCGGAACCCGTCCAATCGACGGAACGTTTCCTCGGCACGATCTCGATGGTGAATGAGGACGGTCATTTTGTGTTGATCGATTTTGGTGGATTCTCTGCGCCGACTCCGGGCGCAGAGCTTCAGATTCGGCGCTCAAGCGATGACGTCGCCGTGGTCAAAGCAGGCGCGGAAATGCGGAGGCCGTTTGCTGCAGCGGACATTGTCAGCGGAACGCCACAACAGGGCGACGACGTATGGTTGACGAATCCGAAGCCCTGAGTCGCATTCTGGCTCGCGCGATACCGCTCGAACCGGCACCGATGCCGTTGCTCGAAGCGGCCGGGATGTTTTTGGCGGAGCCGATTCGGGCGCGAGTGGCGCATCCGCGATTTGATAATTCGACGGTGGATGGCTACGCTGTTCGCGCGGAAGATGGCGTCACCGAACGCCGGATTATCGGCGAACAACCAGCCGGGTTGGATCGCAATCTCCGGCTCGAAAAAAATGAGTCGAGTCGCATTTATACCGGTGCTCCGCTTCCGCAGAATGGGACGGCGGTCGTCATGCAGGAAGATGTCGAAATTCATGGTGAACGCCTCATTTTACGCGAGCCGGTTGCCACCGGAGAAAACATCCGCCGCACCGGTGCCGACGTCGCTGCCGGGCAACTCATCGCCAGCGCCGGAGATCGACTAACGCCGCAACTGATCGGACTTCTCGCCAGCCAGGGGATGCAAAATGTGACCGTCCATCGGCGTCCGCGAGTCACGATTCTTTCTACGGGCGACGAATTACGTCCGCCGGGAACCGACGTGAACTCCGGTGAAATTTACGAGTCCAACAGCTTTCTCCTCGCCGCGCTTTTGCAATCCCTCGGCCTCTCCGCCGAGATCCGCCACAGCCGCGACATTCCACCGGAAGTCGAATCAGAAATTCGTCGCGCGCTGGAATCGAGCGACGTCCTAATCATCAGCGGCGGAGTCTCCGTGGGCGATCACGATCACGTCCGTCCCGCGCTTATTTCCAGCGGAGTTGCAGTGGACTTGTGGCGCATCCGGATGAAACCGGGCAAGCCGCTGGCGTTTGGCCACATGGGAGAAAAGCTCGTTTTCGGACTGCCGGGAAATCCGGTTTCGTCGTTTGTGACCTTTCTCGTGATGGTGCGTCCGGCATTGCTGCAAATGCTCGGCGCACGGGACAACGACCGGTTCCTCCGACAGATACCGATGCAACTCGATTGCGTTTTGGAAAACCCCAGCGACCGCCCACATTACGTTCGAGGTCGGATGAAAAACGGCCGCTTCGTTCCGCAAGGGCTCCAAGAAAGTCACGCCCTTTTTGGTCTCAGCCAGAGCGACGCCCTGCTGCGCATGGAGCCGGGAGAGCGCATTCAGCACGGAGATACACTCCCGATCTTCGTTTGGTAGAAAGCGTGTTTTTGCCGGTTGCGGACGATTGTTTCGCGTCTAGTTTCTGGCTCGCTTAAATATCAATCACCTTAAGTATCATGCCCCAACCGCCTGCCGACCAACATCAGAAAGCCGAGGAGTTGGCGGACATCATCATGGTCTTGCAGCGTTGCTTCCTCCTGAATCTGTCGAAGGAATTGTCGAACGGAAACGTCTCTTTTCCTCAATATTTTCTCCTCGGCCATCTCGATCAAAAAGGTGCGGCGACGATGACGGAAATCGCGCAAAAGATGGGCCACACCACGGCGGCGGCGACCGGACTGGTCGATCGCCTGGAAAATCTCGACTACATCACGCGATCGCACGCCTTGGAAGATCGCCGCAAAGTCGTCGTCGAAATCACCGAGAAAGCGCAATCCTTGGTGCATCGGATTCGTGAAGACATGGTCAAGAATGTTCAGAAAGTAATGAACCATCTCACGCCGGACGAACAGACCGCATGGCTTCATATTTACCAGAAAATTTTTCAATACTGCCAATCTCAGGACCATGAATAAGTTCACACTATTGGGCGCGGCTTTTGCGTTCATTTCCCTCGACGGTTATGCCCAGGACGCGCGCCCCACTCTCGCCGCTGAATCGACTGCAACTCCGTTGGAAAAATTGCCGAGTTCGTCTGCGGCAGATGAAACGATTCTCGTCAACGACACCTCTCGCGTCAGTGCCGACATCATGTCCACTCAGCCGATTCTCGCGGAAAAACCGATCCGCGCTCGCAATGACGCCTTTGACCAGCTCGAAACGAAACGGCCTTTCGCCGCTCAACCAGCCAGCCCGAGCAATGGCATCACGTTGACCCAAGCCGTGCAGACGGCGCTCGAACATAACGCCGATATTTTGCGTCAGATCGCCGAGATCAAGCGCACGCGCGGCCAGGTGATCGAGATTCGCGCCCAGGCATTGCCGCAACTTGGCGCCTCCTCGAACTACAACCAAAGCCAATCGCTCAGCAGCGGTGGGAGCAGTTCTGCGTCCTCCAGATTACGCTCTAACTCGAATGTAATTGGCACGGTGCTGATCGACGGAACGCCGGTTCCCGTCACATCGCTGGTAGATTCCACATCGAATATCAGCTCCAGCAAATCGCCGAATAACGAATCCTGGAATATCAATTTCGAGGTCACCCAAGTCATCTACAGCGGCGGCCAGGTTTCCGCAGCCTTGAGCGCGGCACACATCGCTGAGGACAGTTCCTTCTACGAACTTCGGAACGTGGTCGACCAGGTCATTGCCTCGGTTCGCCGACAATTTTACACGGTGCTTTTGAATCGGGCTTTGATCGGAGTTCAAGAGGAATCTGTTACGCTTCTAGGGAGTCAATTGCGCGATCAGCGCAACCGTTTCGAGGCTGGCACCGTGCCGCGTTTCAACGTATTGCGCGCCGAAGTCGAGCTCGCCAACGTGCAGCCCGCATTGATTCGCGCTCGCAACAATTATCGCACCTCGCAGTTGCAACTCGCGAAGCTCGTCGGCATTTCCTGGCCAACCACAGCCGACCTCACGCCGTTTCCGATCAACGGCCAGCTTACGTATGAAAGGCGGGCGATCGATCTTCGAAGTTCCATCGATCTCGCGATGGAGCATCGGTCGTTTTTGAAAGTGCAACGTCAGTCGATTCTTTCCGAGGTCCAGCAAATCAAAATCGCGCTCGCTGGTTATCAGCCAACGTTGAACGCCAACGCGGGTTATCAAATCCGCAATGACGGCGCTTCCAGCGATCTCACGGATGAAGTCGATGGCTGGTTTTTCGGCGTTTCTGGTCGCTGGAATATCTTCGACGGCTTCGCCACCACGGGCAAAGTCCAGCAGGCACGTGCTCGCCTGGAAGCGGCGAAAGTGACTTACGAAGACAGCGTGCGTCAAGTCGAGCTCGAGGTGCAGACGAGTTATTCCAGCGTGCTCGAAGGACGTGAATTGATTGAGAGTCAGCAGAAAACCGTCGAGCAGGCGCGCGAGGCGTTGCGACTGGCGCGGGAACGACTGCTAGCCGGGGCTGGCACGCAACTCGAGGTGTTGGACGCGCGTGTCTCGCTCACGCAGGCGCAAACGACGGCCTTGCAAGCAGTGGCGGATTACAATTCCAGCCTCGCGGAATTTGATCGCGTGACGGGAGCGGTGACGGTTTATCACGACACTTTTGAAGATCCGTTGGCGAATAAACAGGCTCGCAAAAAGTGGCTCGCGAAGGTGAAACGTGCAAAGCCGACGCTGACCGATGAAGAGATTCGCGCCCGGCTCGCCGCGCGTAAAAGAGTCGAATAATCAGCTGCGTTTTTTCTCTGATGAGCGCCGCGCCGTTTGAGACATTTTCTAGCCTCACGGCGCACAGTTGGCTGCGGCACGGCTTCATCCAGCGCACGCCGCAGATAGCACTGCAAGTCGAACGAGAAATTGCTTTGGAACGCCTTCGCGAATCTCATCAGGCGGCTATCGCTGAGATCGGTTTGGCCACAAAAACGCTCATTACCGCGCAGCAAATTCACAGCAAAAACGTCGAGCGTGTGGACCGAAATTCCATCGGAGTTAGAGCGGAATGTGACGGACT
>JAYVOE010000024.1:0-6588 GCA_043758065.1 Spartobacteria bacterium
TTGCGACTCGATGCGGCAGTCGCCCAACTCGCGCCAGAATTTTCCCGCTCGCGGGCAAAGACACTCATCGAAGACGGCGCAATCCTGTTAAACAACGCAGCCGTTAAACCCCGCCAGGTCGTCGCTCTGGGTGACATCATTCGCATTGCCGAGCCGACGGCGACTCCGTCCGAAGTCGTCGCGGAAAACATTCCACTGACCATCCTCTTCGAAGACAGCGACCTCATTGTCCTCAACAAACCCCCCGGCATCGTCGTCCATCCCGGCGCCGGAAACGAAACCGGCACGCTCGTCAACGCGCTCCTGCACCACTGCGAAAACCTCTCCGGCATCGGCGGCGTCGAGCGCCCGGGCATCGTCCATCGCCTCGATAAAGACACCAGCGGCTGCCTCGTCGTCGCAAAAAATGATGCGAGTCACAGGGCACTCTCCGAGCAATTTGCCCAACGCGAAACCACCAAGCGCTACCTTGCCATCGTCCACGGCTTCCCAAAAAAAACTCGCGGCCTGATCGACGCCGCCATTTCGCGTCATCCCGTGGATCGAAAAAAAATGGCCGTCATGCTGCCTCCGAACGAAGAAAAAGGCCGCGCCTCGCAAACCCTTTACGGCGTCATTGCCCCGCTCCCGCCGCCGCACGAACGCACCACCCTCGTCGAGTGCCGCCTGCTCACCGGGCGCACCCACCAGATTCGCGTTCACATGAAACACCTCGGCCATCCACTCGCCGGCGACGCCATTTATGGCCGCGCCAACGACGGTTTCCCGCGCCAAATGCTCCACTCCTGGAAGCTCGGTTTTTCTCATCCGAGTTCCAGTGAACTCATGGAATTTTGCGCTGACCTTCCGCCCGATTTCGCGCATCTTGGGCTCGATTTTTCTCACTATGACCCTACCTAACGGCGCCTTCGAAACCGGTCTCGACCTCGTTCTCGAGCAACTCACCGCCCAGAAACGCCTGCTCCAGCGCACACCCTCCGCGACTCCATCCACCCTGCAGAATCTCCTCCAAGTCCGCTCAAAAACGGCCCTTCGCAAAACAATCCTCTTCGTCGGCGAAAGCGCTCCTGGCGAATCCAACCCTTACGCAGGCGAAGCCGGTCAGCTTCTCAAAAAAATCATCGCTGCCATGGATATCCCATCTGCCGACGTCACCATCCATCTCCTCCCAAAATCGGACGCCAAAAAAACAGAAGCGAGTCCCATCGATATGGCGGCCTTGTTACCCGTCATCGAACGCTTCACGCCCGGTGCCATCGTCGCCCTAGGCAGCACCGCCGCGACACTCCTCACCGACAGCAAGCGGCCCATCGGCGAAGCCCGCGGCGAATGGCTCGACTTCCGCGGCACACCGCTCCTCATCACCTATCATCCCTCCTATCTCATCCATAAACCTTCCAACAGCGAAAAACGCAAAGTCTGGGAAGACCTCCTCATGGTCATGGAAAAGCTAGGACTTCCCATCTCCGAAAAGCAGCGCAACTTCTTCACTCGCTAGCTTTGAAACAACGTCTCGCCTGGATCGATTTTCTCCGCGGCATCGCCGTGTTAGGAATGATCGAAACCCACGTTGTTAATACCTTCCTAACTCCGTTCGCGCGCATCGGCCATGGCTTCGCCGCGCTCAGTTATCTCAACGGCCTTGTCGCGCCCACCTTCCTCTTCGTCTCGGGTCTTTTGCAAGGATTCTGGCTGCGCAAACACTTCACGACTAACAGTCCACTCGCACCCAAATGGAAAAGCATCGGTCTGCTTTTTCTCATTGGCTACGGCCTGCAATTTCCCTGGAACGAATGGTTGGACGCCGAAAAAATCCTGGCCAGTTTTGGGCACGTAGACATCCTGCACTGCATCGCCGCATCTCTTGGAATCACCCTCGTCCTAACACGCTTTTGCAGGAACGAAATAACCAGCGACGTCTTGATGTTAGGAATCACCATCACCACAGTCATCGCAGCTCCATACGTCTGGAACTCGATTGAAAACTCACCCACCGCCAATCTATGGCTGGGCTATGTTAGCAAACAGAACGGCGCGCTATTTCCAATCCTACCTTGGAGCGCATTCCTCTTTTCCGGTGTGATGGTTAGTCGCTGGATTTCGAGCGTGCGAATGTTAGGCCTACTGTCACTCGTCACGTGCGTCATCGGCTGGATTCTGAAGGCGGTTTTAAAAAACACATTCGAGTTGCAGACCTATGAGACGCGATACGACTTCTTCTTTTTCCGACTCTCGCTTGTCTTGTTAGGATGCGCCACCTGTGCGCTAGTCCTGAAGAATCAGAGATCCGGCCCCATCACCCAAGCCATCAACTGGTGCGGCAGCCGTTCGCTCCTCCTTTACGTCTGGCATCTCATCCTGATTTATGGCGGTCTCGGTTTTATTCCGTCGCTGCACAAAATCGTTTCCAGAACGCAAAATGTGCCCGGCGTGATCGGACTTTTCTTTCTAATTCTTGCCGGGACTCTCGTCCTCACCTGGCTTTGGCAGAAACTGTTTCCGATAGTGATCCAGCGCCTTCACCGACCAGCAACGTAAGGCCGTTTGCAGGAGAATGGAGCGAACCAGTTTACGCGGGACTTTGATTCGATTCTGCGGTGGAGTCGGTCCTAACATGGCCAGGGTGCGCAATCCGATGAGCACAGGCAGTGCACAAGCAAAACGCAATCGCCGCACGCGCAATGCTAGCACATAGCGCCAGCCGTTTTCCAGCAAGCTGTTTGCGCGGCATCGCCACTGGTCGAAATCGTCGATGTTAGGAAGATAGCTTCTTCCATTCGCAAGATCTTCCGGCACGTCGCGAAGGATGTTAACCAGTTGCAATCCTTTGCCAAAGTCCGCTCCAAGTCGGATCATTTCTGCTTCGGGAAGCGTCGCGTAATGGGGAAGTTTGCGCGTCCCGATCCGAGTCCAGAATTCGCCGACACATCCTGCCACCAGCCAGGTGTAACGTTCCAGTGCAGCGTCATTCGCTAGACGTGGTGTTAGTAAATCTTCCTCCTGTCCCGTCGTGATTTGCTCCAGAACCCAGCGCACGTCTTTGTGATCTTCGATCTCCAGTGACTCAAAATCCGCAATGACTTCGGGCAGATGCGTTAGGAGTGTTTTTTCAGCGGAGTTAGAATGGAATGGAGCTAGGCTAACAAGGTCCTTTGGCTTTTCCCCTGAAAGAATGGCGCGAAATGCTTGCAGGTGAACCAGTCGCTCGGCAGTGGGAATGCTAGCTGTATCTGCAATGGTGTCCGCAATTCTAGCTAACAGATACGCGGTGCGAATGGGATGTCGCAAGGGCTTCGGCAGTGCGCGAATGGTTAGGTAAAACGAACGCGAAACCGACTTCAGCAACGCATTCTTCTCGGCTTCCGAAGAGTCCATTACGGGAGCATCTTCACGTCGGCCTTGCCTGCGTTACCCAAGCCGTATTCGCGCGCGGTTTGAATGTAACTCGCATCACTTTCGTTCGGGCGCATCCTGGCGCGCTTCCGCCACTCATCGATCTTCCGAATGGCCACGGTGTCGATCGCGACGGGATCGCGACTCGCGTAAATCGTGGCGTGATGCACCGCGTAATTCGGTTGAAACTCAGGTCCGCCAGCGAACTGCGCGATGAGGCCGTCCATGATTGTTAGGACGACTTTGTTAGCAATGACTGGATCGCTGTAAATCTCGGGAATCGCCGGATCAGACTCAGCGAAGCCGGTGGTGAATCGGCGCCAGTTGTCTATGTTAGGAATGCTCATGTTATACAGCGCACCGGCTAGCCCGCACGAGGCGTGGGCACTAAGGACGGGGAGATTGATGACCTTGTCCACGTCATTGGTTAGCACGGTGGCGAAGTGGCTGTTCGAGCTGAGGTTATCCTTGGGTTTTTCATTTGGGTTCAATTCAAATGTGGAATAGCGCCGTGTGAATTCGAGGTCGCCCCAGATGAGTTGTCCTAACACCGAGGAAACATAGACTTTCTTTGGCGCGTAGCCGCGTCCAGGATACGGCCAGCGCACGTGGTAGCCGCCTGGTTTTTCAATGTAACCAGCCCGTTTCAAGTCGTCTGCATTTCGATCCCAAAGAACGATGTGATCGTTCGGAATTCCGGCAGCGTTGAGTCCGCCGACGACGGCATCGACAATGGCGTGGTGCGTAGAAAAATACGCCAGCCCGACCGCGGAAACTTTTAGTCCGACACGATCCGTTGGCTTGACGAGCGCACCCCACGCAGATGCAAGGTTTGGCTGCCTGGTAACTGTTAGAACGAGCTGGTCAACCGCCGCATGAACCTTCTCATTATCGGTCTGATAGCTCGCGATCATCTCCGGATCGTGCACGGCGAAAACTTCGCCGACGGGCATCGTCGGAAGTTCCATCGGAGTTGGAGCGGGCTCTGGTTTTTGCGGATCGAGCTGGGCAAACGCCTGCGTGGCGAGCAGGAAAAAAAGAAAGCCGAGCCGCATGTTGGTGGAGCCTAGCACGATTTGGCAACGGCGCAGAATCGGCTCTAACTCGACTGCAAAATTTCGTCGATGCGAGCTAGTTCGTGATCGGAAAACGCGAGGTTGTTCAGGCAGGCAACGCAATCCGTGATCTGGCTGGGACGGCTCGCGCCGATGAGCACGGACGTGACGGCGCGGAAACGCAAACACCAGGCGAGCGCCATTTGCGCGAGAGTTTGGTCGCGTTCGGCGGCGATCTCGGCAAGGGCGCGAACCATGGCGATTTTTTCTGCGGTGATGCTGCTTTCTCGAAGGAAACCGTGTGGATTCGCGGCGCGTGAATCGGATGGAACTCCGCTCAAATATTTGTTGGTTAGGAGCCCTTGTGCGAGCGGTGAAAAGACGATTTCGCCGACGCCTAGTTGTTCCAAGGCAGGAAATGTTCCCGTCTCGAGCGAACGGTTGGTTAGCATGTTGTAAGCCGGCTGATGGATCAGGCAGGGCACTCCCATTTCGTGGAGAATCGTGACTGCGCGCACGGCTAGCTCGGGGTCGTAGTAGTTGGAAAGTCCGACGTAAAGCGCTTTGCCTTGACGCCATGCGTGAGCGAGCGCCCCCATGGTTTCTTCGAGCGGCGTGTTAGGATCGGGCCGATGATGATAGAAGATATCGACGTAGTCCAGTTTCATACGACTGAGACTCTGATCGAGGCTAGCCAGGAGATATTTTCGCGAACCGAAATCGCCGTAAGGTCCTTTCCACATGCCGAATCCGGCCTTGGTGGAAATGATTATTTCATCACGATGACTGGCGAGATCGTCGTTAAGAATCTTTCCGAAATTCGTTTCGGCTGATCCAGCGACCGGTCCGTAATTGTTAGCTAGATCGAAATGCGTGATGCCGAAATCGAACGCAGTGAAGATCATTTCCCGCGCATTTTTGAAATCGTCCACGCTGCCGAAATTTTGCCAGAGCCCGAGCGAAATGGAGGGGAGTTGCAGTCCACTCGCGCCGCAGCGGCGGTATTGCATGGAGTCGTAGCGGGTGGGGGACGGATTGTGCGCGATGGGAAGCATGTTAGGAAGATGTTAGTTCACGGAATGAAGGGAGCGTTTGGCCACGGCGAGCGCGGCTTCTTTGACGGATTCGGTCATGGTCGGGTGTGCGTGAATGGTGCGCGCGATATCTTCGGCGCTGCCGCTAAATTCCATCACGCTGACACATTCGGCGATCAATTCCGAAGCCCCGGTGCCGATGATTTGAGCGCCGAGCAGGCGGTCAGTTTTTGCGTCCGCGACGATTTTGACGAAGCCCTCCGTGGCGTCGGCGGCGATGGCGCGGCCGTTAGCTTTGAAGATGAATTTGCCGACGTTGACGGCGATGCCTTTTTCTTGAGCGGCCGTTTCGGTGAGGCCGACGCTGGAAACTTCCGGCTCGGTGTAGATGACGTTCGGGATGATGTCGTAGTTGACGTGGCCCGCTTTTCCCGCAATGCGCTCGACGCAGGCGACACCTTCGTCCTCGGCTTTATGCGCGAGCATTGGACCGGAAATAATGTCGCCGATGGCGTAAACGCCCGGGATGTTAGTTTTGTAATGCGGATCGACTTCGACCTGGCCGCGCGATGTTAGTTTGAGGCCGAGCGATTCATCGACGACTCCGCCGAGATATGGCTTGCGTCCGACTGAGACGAGAACCTTGTCGACCTCGATCTTCGACTCGACGCTGTCTTTGGTTTTCAAGGTGGCCGTGGCGACGCCTTTGTTCACCGAGAGCGCGGTTACAGCCGTATCTAACTGGAACGAAATTCCCTCGGCCGTAAGACATTTTTGCAACGTTGTCGTGACATCCGGATCGTAAAACGCCGCGATGCGCGGGAGAAATTCCACCACCGTCACCTGCGAGCCGAGTCGCGCCCAAACTGAGCCGAGTTCCAGTCCTATCGCGCCGCCGCCGATGACTAACAATCGCTTTGGAATTTCAGGAAAATTGAGTGCTTCCGTGCTGGTGACGACCGTTTCGCCATCGACCGCGAGATGCGGGATTTCCGAGGGAACGCTGCCGGTCGCGAGTAGGATGGAAGTCGCCTCAATTTCTTCGGTCTTCGCGCCTGTTACCGTGACTTTGCCGGGCGCGGTGACTTTACCGATGCCTTCAAAAC
>JAYVOE010000025.1:0-70450 GCA_043758065.1 Spartobacteria bacterium
CTCAACTGGTTTTCCATCCCACACTTCTAACTAATCCGGAAACAAATGGAAATTCATTGATTCAAAAATAACGCCCGATTAAATCAGCAGTTCCCTAAGTCATTCGCGGCCAAGGGATTGATTCTCAGCCGTTTGCAAAAATTTCCTCTGGAAGGCTCCATGGTTGTTTTTGGTTGACCAATCGGTCTGAACCGCTACTGTCGGGGCGTTTCCCGCCTCCAACATTCTTTACGATGCTGCAAAAAAAATCCTCTCTCTCCCTGATTCTCGTCCTAGCGCTCAACGTCGCTTCGTCGATTTTTAGCCCTCGCACGGCGACAGCTCAGGAGATTGATGGATTTTCAGTCGGAAAAGTGACCTTTGGGAAAAAAACCGACGACAAATGGCTTACGGTCGATCTGAAAAAGACCAATCGTCTCAATGCGGGCCCCACGGTGAATACTAATAGCCGGCCAAATTTTCAGTCGAGTTCCAGTTATACCAGCGTGAACGGCACGATCTACGGCAACCGGAATGCCTCGGTTCCGATGGTATCTTACCCGCCAGCCTCGACCATGGTGTCGAATCACCGGCTTTTGCAGGCGGCGAGCATCGCGATGAACAGCGCCCATCAGCACTCGACCGGAAGTTGCTGGCGTTATGTAAAATCCGCCTTGTTGAAGTCGGAGGCCATCAATTCGTATCCAAAAACCGGCTACGCCAAACAGGCGGCCTCTGAGTTGGTGCATGATTACGGCTTCGTTCGCACCGCCATCTCCAATCCTTTTTCTGCGCCGATCGGTTCTGTCCTCGTCTACGGCGGCGCGGGTGCCGGCCATGTGGAGATTCGCACGCGCACCGGTTTTGTGAGCGATTTCGTCTCGGCAAAACCTTCCAGCCGGCCGTTGATCGGCGTCTTCGTCAAGTAACGAAGCCCCGGTTTTTCATTCGAGTTCCAGCGATATCGGCGCTGGTTTGCTCCGGGCTTTGTGCGATGGATGGAGAGAAATGTCGCCCACGCTTTTGGAAATCGCTATCGCGATACTTTTGATTTGGGTTGCATGGATATTGGGCATGGCCCTTTACTCGAAGCTCTCCAATTATTTTTCCCGGCGTAATTCAGCGCCGCCACCCGCAGCTCTACCCGACAAAACTCATGGCCACCACCGTTAATTACACACCCCAAATGCCCGTTCGTTTCGGGAAACTCTTCGCCACTCTTCTCGTGGCGATCGTCTTGCTCGGCCTCGTATTTTCCGCGTGGCGAAATATCCGGCCGGGTTACGTCGGTATCGTTTTTGATAAGGTGAATCACAGCGTGACCACTTCCGCGCTCGATCCGGGCTGGGCATTTATCAACCCATTTACGCAAGCGATTCAGGAGTATCCGGTGACCATTCAAACCTATCAGATGGTGCAAAGTTCGGATGAAGGCTCGGTGCGCGGCGACGATTCCATCAAGGTCCAAAGTAATGAGGGACAACAGATCAACCTCGACGTCGTCATTCAATATCAAGTCGAGAAATCGAAGGCAAACCAGCTCTACACCGATTGGGGTGGAGCTCCAATCAACGTGGTGGAAAATGGCGTTGTGCGTCAATACACGCGCTCCCAAGTGCCTGTAGTCGCAGCGCGTTACACGTGGGAGGAAATCACTTCCGGCAAGCGCGCTGAAATGATCACGGACATCGTTACGGGATTGCGCCAGGAATTTGACAAACGTCATTTGAATCTTGTCTCGTTTGGCATCCGCGAAGTCCATCTTCCTCAGTCGCTGCAACGCGCGCTCGATGTGAAAATTCAAGCTCAGCAAGCGGCCGAGCAGCAAAAATATCTACTCGCCCAAAGCGAAGTAAAAGCGAAACAAGACGTCACTCAAGCAACGGGTCAGGCGAATGCGGTGAAGGCGCAGGCAGAAGGCGCCGCAGCGGCGACGCTCACGAAGGCACGCGCACAAGCTGAGGCTAACGATTTACTAGCTAAGAGCATCACGGCGCCGCTGATTCAGTATGAGCAATTGCAACGTTGGGACGGACGGCTTCCGCTCTTCACGGGCAACGGCGGCACGCCATTGATCGATACGACGGCCCTGATGAACGCCGCGTCTGCACGCGAGCCTAAGCCGACCCAAAACCCATAGGAGTTGCAGTCGATTCTGGCGGAGAGTTTCGTTAGAAAATTCGGGCGTGCTCTTGCAGTGCGGCGCGTCCTAGTATCAAGCGCATGTTAGCTAGCACGACCACGCCCGATCCGGAATTTGACCGCTCGTTGCGCCCACCAGCGTTCGCCGATTTCGGTGGCCAGGCCAAAGTTTGCGAGCGGCTCGAGTTGATGGTCGAAGCCGCCCGGCAACGCGGCGACGTGTTGGATCATATTTTGTTGAGCGGCCCGCCTGGATTAGGAAAAACGACGCTGGCCTATATTCTCGCGACTGCAATGGGCGGCAATATTAAAAACACCAGCGGCCCGATGATTGAAAAAGCCGGCGACCTCGCGGGACTACTGACAACCTTGGAACGCGGCGACGTTCTTTTCATCGACGAAATCCATCGGTTGCAACCGACGATTGAGGAATATCTCTATCCCGCGATGGAGGATTTCAAATTGGATATCCTCATCGATCAGGGCCCGAGCGCACGCAGTGTGCGATTGAATTTGCCGCAATTTACTTTGATCGGGGCGACGACTCGCGCGGGAATGATTAGCGCGCCACTGCGCTCGCGTTTCGGCATCAATCCGCGGCTCGATTATTACACTGCGGAAGATCTCCAGAAGATCATTTTGCGCAGCGCGCAGTTGCTTGGACTAACAATCGATGAGTCGGGTGCGATGGAAGTGGCGGCGCGCTCTCGCGGAACGCCGCGCATCGCGAACAACCTACTGCGCTGGGTTCGCGACTACGCGCAAGTGAAAGCGAATTCCCAGATCACGCAGCCGGTGGCGGCGAAGGCGCTCACAATGTTAGAAATCGACGCAGACGGATTCGATGAAATGGATAAACGCATCCTCGAAGCGTTGATCGTTAAGTTTCAGGGCGGTCCGGTCGGAATCAATTCGCTCGCGGTTTCTGTCGGTGAAGATCCGGGAACAATCGAGGACGTGAATGAGCCGTATCTCATCATGCAAGGTTATCTCAAGCGCACCGCGCAAGGCCGTGTCGCTTTGCCTGCCGCCTATCGCAAGCTAGGACTGACGATGCCGCAGCGCGCGGGCGAACTTTTCAGTTGAGTTGCAGTCGATTCACCGCTGCTAGTAATCGCCCTGCGAAACAAAAATGGGAGGCGGATTTCTCCGGCCTCCCATTTGTTAGTACTTTGAAATGAGTCGTAGACTATTTCTTTTTCGCAGCAGCCTTCTTGGCTGGAGCTTTTGCGGCTGGCTTGGCAGCGGCCTTTTTAGCAGGAGCTTTGGCAACTGCTTTTTTGGCTGCGGCCTTAGGAGCTGCAGCTTTTTTAGCTGGTGCCTTGGCGGCTGGTTTAGCAGCGGCTTTAGGCGCAGCTTTCTTGGCAGGAGCTTTCGCAGCTAGTTTTTTAGGCGCTGCTTTTTTTGCCGGAGCAGCTTTCTTGGCTGGGGCTTTTTTAATTGGCATCCAGAATCCCCCCTTTCCATCCGCAGTGGCGGGCGAAGCAAAGTGTTGGTGATGAAATAACCATCAGATACGAATGCTAGTAGATAATTTTATCCACTGCGTCAACAAAATATTTTTAGCTAGTACTAAAATAATTTCGGTGGAGCACTTGCCTAGTACTAGCTATTTTGCGGGATTCAAAACCGATTCGACTTCCATCGCAATCCCGTCCACAGGCCAGAGCCGACCGATCCCTTCGTAGCCACATGCTAACATTCCTTCTTCCGGTCCGATGAATCGAACGCCGCGCGTTTTAAGAATCTCGACGTTCGCTTGTGTTGCTACGTGCAGCCACATTTTTCCATTCAGTGCAGGAGCGATTAAAACCGGAGCCAGCGTGGCCAGCGCGATGGAAGTTAGTGCATCGCTAGCCAGACCGTGCGCGAGTCGTGCTAACACATCGGCCGTCGCTGGAGCTACTAACAAAAGGTCGGCTTCATCCGCGAGCTCGATGTGACCCGGCCGGCTACTGTCGCGCTCGTCCCAGACACTGGTGACGACGGGCTGGCGCGTGAGGGTTTGCAGCGTGAGTGGAGTGATAAACTGCGTCGCTCCCTCGGTCATAATCGCGGTGACGCGATGCCCGCGTTTGGTGAGCAGACTGGCGAGGTCCGCAGCTTTATAAGCCGCGATCGATCCGCAAATGCCGAGCAGAATATTTGCCATCGGAGTTAGGTTAGATTCAGGTCTTTCATTCGCCGACTGAGATAACGTTCCGCCCGCATGATGGCGCGAAATTTTTGCAAATCCTCCTCAGTGGATCCCGAGATAATCGTATAACGAAAATCGCGCCAGCTCTTCATTTCGCGCGCGGCATTGGTCAATCGCACTTCGATTTGCGCGGGCGTTTCCGTGCCGCGTTTCGTGAGCCGACGACGAAGTTCATCCAAGCTAGGAGGCATGATGAAAACATCCGCGAGCGCTTCTTGAATATACGCATCCGGAAACGCGCGGACCGCGGCTACGCCCTGAACATCCACATCGATGAGAACATCGACGCCTTCCTCCAAATGTTCGATCACCGTCGAGCGCAATGTTCCGTAAAGATTCCCGTGCACATTGGCGTATTCCAGAAATTCACCGGCTGCGATACGGGTGCGAAATTCGTCTTCGCTAATAAAGAAATAATCCTCGCCAGAAATTTCTCCGGGCCGTGGTGCACGCGTCGTGCACGACACTGAGTAAATGAAATCCGGGGTCTGCCGCAGCGCTTCGCAAAGTGTGGTTTTCCCGGCGCCCGATGGTGCGGCGACGACGAAGAGAATGCCGTGCCGCGACGCATCTTTGCGCGCTAACTCTGGAGTCTGATTATTCAATGTTTTGGACCTGTTCCCGTATCTTCTCCATCTCGCTCTTGCACGTCACGATAATTTGCGAAATGGCGACGTCATTTGCCTTGGACCCGAGTGTGTTTAGCTCGCGCCCGATTTCTTGAACGATGAATTCCAGCGTGCGCCCGATCGATTCCGATTTAGCTAGGTTTTCGGTGAACTGCCCGAGATGACTTTGCAAGCGCGTGAGTTCTTCGGAAATATCTGAGCGGTCCGCAAAAAGAACGACCTCTTTCGCTAGGCGTTCGTCTTCCCATTCGAGTTCCAGTCCTATCTTGCGCACACGTTCGTGCAAGGCGGCGCGATATTTTTCTACAACACCCGGATGCAGGCTGCGGATTTTTTCAATGGCCGAAGCGATGTTAGCAGCGCGCGATTCCAGATCGGTGCGCAGGTCGACGCCTTCGCGTGTGCGCATGGTGACGAGTTGATCGAGCGCCACGCGCAAGGCCCCTTCTAATAACAGCCACGCAGTTTCCGAATCCACACTCCGCATCTCCAGCCGCAGCACACCGGGAATAGCTAGAACCGACTGCAACTCGACTCTGTTTGCGAGCTGATATTTGGTGACGAGTTCCAGGAGTGCCGCATGGGCGCGTTCGGCTGCGGCCCAATCAATTAGATCACCGGTCGATTCCGTCGCGAGACTAGCGGTCGTGACGAGAACATTGATCCGGCCACGCGAAACTGTGCCGGCGATGATTTCGCGAACGCGCGGTTCCAGTGATGCTAGATCGCGCGGGAGATTGATCGCGGGCTCGAGTTGCTTGCGGTTTACTGAATTGACTTCCACCGTTATCGCAAGGCCTGCATCGGAAGCCTGGCCGCGACCGTAGCCGGTCATACTCTTCATGATTTCAAAAGAAAATCCGCCGCCTGACTCACATCCTTATCACCGCGACCGGATAGGTTCACGATGATGATTTCATCCTTCCGCATCGTCGGCGCGACCTTGATTGCTTGCGCCACCGCGTGAGCCGATTCGAGCGCAGGGATAATTCCTTCGATCCGCGATAAGGTGGAAAACGCATCCAGCGCCGCAGCGTCTGTCGCGTAATCGTAAGTCACGCGCCCGATGTCGTGCAGATAACAATGCTCCGGCCCGACCGCCGCGTAATCGAGGCCGGCAGAAATGGAATGCGTCAACTCCACCTGACCATTTTCATCTGCTAACAACCACGTCTTCGCGCCTTGCAAAACACCGAGTCGTCCACCTTGAAAACGCGCCGCGTGCTTTCCCGAAACGATTCCTTCGCCACCAGCTTCCACGCCCGTCATGCGAACTTCTTCATCGCCGAGAAATGGATAGAACAACCCGATCGCATTGCTGCCGCCGCCAACGCACGCGAGCAATAGGTCTGGAAGTCGATTCTCTTTTTCTAAAATCTGCCGCCGCGCTTCGTCGCCAATCACGCGATGGAAATCGCGCACCATCATCGGATACGGATGCGACCCGTAAGCCGTTCCTAATATGTAATGCGTCGAGCGGACATTCGTCACCCAATCGCGCATCGCCTCATTCACCGCTTCCTTCAGCGTCGCCTGACCCGCCGTCACCGGCACGACCGTCGCACCGAGAAAACGCATCCGCGAAACATTCAGCGACTGACGCACCATGTCCGTCGCGCCCATATAAATCACGCATTCACAGCCAAATCGCGCCGCTACCGTCGCCGTCGCCACGCCGTGCTGACCCGCTCCTGTTTCCGCAATGATGCGTTTTTTGCCCATGCGATTCGCTAGCAAAATCTGGCCGATCGCGTTGTTAATTTTGTGCGCGCCGGTGTGCAGTAAATCTTCCCGCTTCAGATAAATCTTCGCACCGCCCAGATGCTGCGTGAGCCGTTCGGCATGATACAGCGGCGTCGGGCGTCCGCAAAAATTGTGGAGCAAATCAGCTAGTTCCGCCTGAAACTCCGGATCGACGCGAGCGCGATGATACTCCGCTGTTAAATCATTCAGCGCCGTCATCAGCGTCTCGGGGACAAACATTCCGCCGTATTCTCCGAAATGCCCAAACTCATCTGGCAACGTATCAAGTTGGGTCGCGGTGCTCATGGCGAAACTTTAACCGTGAATCTGGGTCGTTCCACACGAATGTTTGCAGCGCTCCAGCGTCCGCGATAGAGAACAGGGAATGAGTTTGCTGACCGCCGATTACGATTTCGAATTGCCCGACGATTTGATCGCGCGTTATCCGACCCCGGAACGCGATGGCAGTCGCATGTTGGTGGTTCATCGGAGTTCGGGCGAAATCACCCACGCGCAATTCCGCGATCTGCCGCAGTTTCTAACATCCGATGACCTGACGGTTTTGAACAATGCGCGCGTGATTCCGGCGCGTGTTTTTTCCGATGACGGCCGCATCGAATTGTTAGTGCTCGATCCGCGACCCGACGGACATTGGCAATGCATGGTCAAGCCCGGGCGCAAGATGCGGCCCGGCCATTCCGTCACCATCGGCGGCTGCGTCGGTGACGTGCTCTCGATGTTAGAAGATGGCACGCGCGTAATCTATTTTCCGATCCAGCCGGACCTCGAAAAAGTCGGGACACTTCCGCTTCCACCCTATTTTGGACGCGAAGCGGAACCATCGGACTTGGAGCGATATCAGACCGTCTATGCGACTGCACCGGGAGCGGTTGCCGCGCCGACTGCAGGGCTGCATTTCACACCAGAAATGTTAGCAGAGTTGCCGCACTGTTTCGTGACGCTCCATGTCGGTGCGGGAACTTTTCGCGGCGTGCATAATGACGACCTAACAGACCACATCATGCACTCTGAAAAATTCTGGCTGTCGCCCGAAGTTGCGTCCCAAATCAATGCGGCGAAATCGGTTTTTGCCGTTGGCACTACGACCGTGCGCGTTTTGGAAAGCTGCGCGATGGAAGGAAAACTCCAGCCGGGTGAGGGCGAGACGCAAATTTTCATTCACCCGCCATTTGAGTTTCAGGTGATTGATAAATTGTTAACCAACTTCCATCTGCCGCGCTCCACGTTGCTGATGTTAGTCTCCGCCTTCGCTGGGCGTGAATTGATATTAGAAGCCTACGCTCGCGCCATCGAAGCCAGATACCGCTTCTACTCCTATGGCGACTGCATGTTGCTGCTTTGATCTCCACTGGTATCGCGCCTTCCCTTATACACTCCCAGTTCCCTCCTTTCATTCGACCGTTAGGTGCTGCGCTCGCGGCTTACCCAGACCATGCGCCCTCCATTTGGCAGGGGATGGCCTACATCCGGCGAGGTTGCATCCGCTGCCTGGAAGCGGCCTTCGGCTTCCGCAGAAATCTCCCCTTTCTGCTCCGAAGCAGATGCGACACTCCTCCCAGGCAGACGCGGGAGGATCGGGAGCAGAGCGCCTCCTTTCGCGAGAAGACCCGGCACCGCTGGGAGGCAGTGCCGGGTCTGGTCGTATGCAGACCGTGGTCTGCCGCTTTGTATCTGCAAAGCGTTGTTCGAGAGCTGTTTAGGACTATTTTGGAGCCGCCGGTGTCGCAGCCGAGGAGTCGCCCCCGCCGCGGCTGAGAAAGCGTAGGAGACCAGCGTCCAAGCCAGCGTCGAGGCCGTCTTCCTTGCCATTTTCTTTGAGGGTGCGGCGCAGATACAAGCCGGTGGCGAAGCGGTCGCTATCCACCAGCAACTTGGTGCTTTCCAGCTTGTCGGCCACCACGGCGAGGCGTTCGATGCGGACGGCGAGTTGCTCCGCCATCGTGTTGTCGTTTTCGAGCAGGACGGGGTTGTATTTGCCGGGCAGTAGATCGCTGTTGAGCGTGGCTGTCTTCTGAATGTTCGCGATAAATTCCTCGCCACCATCGGGCAGCTTGACCACGCGCGCCTTGTCTTTGGCCGAGAGCACGGAAAAGGTCTTTGTTAGTTCTTCGAGCGCATCAAGAGCCGCATCGAAGCTGGTGATCTCGTCAGCGGTATAGACCTTGTCGATTTTGTTTTGATTCATGGAATGTGAGAAGCAGGAGCGTTTATGGTTGTGTTGGTGAATGACAAATTGGATGAATTCGCCGAAAAAGAACTACGGATCGCACCCACAAAGTGCCAGCTAAATATGGAGAAAAAACACACTCCTTCGAGCCTACTTAAGGACCCCGCGCGGAGCGTGGAGCTTCGGCTCGTTAGAGTGCATCCCAATAAGAACAGGTTGCAGCAACCTGCCAACTATCCTGTTTGAATCTGGCGCAGAGATTCGTAGAGGACGATTCCGACGCTGGTCGCGAGGTTCAGACTGCGCGCCTCCGGTTGCATGGGAATCGTCAGGCAATTTTCTGAGTGGAGTTCCAACAGACTCTCCGGCAGGCCTTTGGTTTCGCGTCCGAAGACGAGGTAGTCGCCTTTTTGGAAATGCGCCTGATGATAGATGCGCTGCGTTTTGGTGGTTAGGAAATACCAGTTAGCTTCACTGTTAGCAGCGGACTGGCAAGCGGGTAGATCGTCCCAGATGTGGAGATCGACATGGTGCCAGTAATCCATTCCAGCGCGTTTGAGTTGCTTGTCGTCGATGGTAAATCCGAGCGGACGAATGAGATGCAAGGTGGCTCCGGCGGCGAGACAGAGTCGCGCTATATTTCCCGTGTTAGGCGGAATCTCGGGCGAGACAAGGACGACGTTCATCTGAATAGGATGGAACTCGAATGAAAAATCGAAAACAAAAAACCCGCCATCGGTGAGGATGACGGGTTGGTTGTTAGTTTTTTTCAGTCGAGTTGCAGTGAACTCTTGTTAGGACTCGCTGCGTTCGGCAGTCTTGGCGCCGCTGACGGTCAGCTTGCGGCCCATGAATTCCTTGTCGTGAAGTTCGACCACGGCGCGTTTGGCTTCGTCGATCGTTTCCATGGTGACGAAGGCGAAACCTTTCGATTTCTGCGTGTAGTTATTGCTGACCACTTCGGCGTTGCGCACTTTTCCCACTCCGTTAAAGAGATCGAAGAGATCGCTTTCCCCGGCGTCGAACGAGAGGTTGCCCACGTAGAGTTTCGACGAGGTGACTTCGACGATCTCGATGGAACGTGGAGCGCGTTCTTCGCGTGGAGCGCGCTCCGGCGGATTCGACTGCGACTCCGTTGACGAATTTTCGTCCGACGATTCACGGTCAGGACGCGTCTCTCTGCGGCGATAACTATCCGATGGACGTCCGCTTTCGGAACGTTCGCGGCGCTCGTAGGCTTGCTCGGTCGGGTGAACCGAACGAGGTGCCGACGCTGGAGCGGCGGGTTTTTTCCCGGTGAAAAGCGCCACGATCTTTTGCCAAAGAGTCAGCGGCTTTGCGGCGCGGGTTTCACGATTTCCGTAGTTGGAACGTTCTGGACGTCCATCCCGGCGGGGACCGTTGTTATTGCGGCGCGGGCCGCGGTTGCCTCCGCGACGACCGCCATTGCGATCTTCACGATTATTTTGCGAACTGTTTTCATTCATAGCTGTGTTCATATAGGTGTGTGAATATGACAAAGCGCACACTGGATGCTGACTCCGCGGGAGTGCGTCGGGAGCCGAATGCTCGCGTGCGACAAGGCGGAGTCTTTGTCAAAGAACCGGCGTCCACCGTGTGGCCATCTATCGCGCCGGAAATTTTCCTGCCCAGTGAGAATGGCACGCGTCGGTGCCGGAAGGCCGAGTATGTAACACACACGACGCCCCATCGCAAGCGAGTGATACCGATGGAACTCCCATGAAAAAAAACTGGGACGACGTCTTCGTCATCGCCGGGCCGACTGCAAGCGGAAAATCCACGTTGGCCGTCGACCTGGCGGAACGTTGGAACGCGGAAATCATCAGTGCCGACGCCTACCAAATCTATCGCGGACTGGCCATCCTCACAGCGCAACCTAACTCCGCTGAAAAATCCCGCGTGCGGCATCACCTCGTCGACGTGCTCGACCCAATGGCAGAATTCAGCGCGGCGGATTTTGCACGTTTGGCGCAGACTGCGTTGGAGGATATTCGTTCGCGAAACAAATCCGCCCTAGTCGTCGGCGGTGCGGGATTTTATCTGGAAGCGCTCTTCGACGGCCTGCCGGAAACACCACCGCCCGATGAATCGATTCGCACTCGACTGAGAAATTTGTCGCTGCCGGAAATGATCGAAGAGCTGCGTGAGTTCGATCCAACTGCATTGGAAATCGTCGATCTAAAAAACCCACGCCGAGTCCAGCGCGCGTTGGAAATCGTTAGCATAACCGGAAAGCCGTTCGCCTCATTTCAACGCGAGCCGGATCATTCCGTGCGCGGTCTGGTGCTCGATGTATCGCGCGAAATTTTGCACGACCGTATCGAACAACGCATCGATGTGATGTTGCAAAACGGAGCCATCGACGAAGCCCGCACGCTCGGCCCGCGCAGCGCCACCTGCGGAAAATCCATCGGAGTTGCAGAGATATCTGCGTTTCTCGCGGGCGAGATTTCATTCGATGAATGCCGCGAGCGAATCGTCATCGCGACGCGGCAATACGCCAAACGCCAGCGCACCTGGTTTCGCAATCGCGCGCGATGGGATTTCGTCGCGCCCGAAGCCGCGCTAGATTTCGCTCTCACTCGACTGAAAATTTAGGTCGCCGATTCCGTTGCGCGGACGGAAGCAGATGCGAAGCTACCGGCCTTCATGAGTTGGTTTTCGTTCAATCCGCACGATTTCAGCATCTCGTTTCTCAGCATCCTTTTCGAGGGCGTGCCCTACCTTTTTCTCGGCACGCTGCTTTCCGGTTTGATCGACGCATTTCTGCCCGCGCAAGCGCTCGAACGCTGGCTGCCGAAGAACTCCGCGCTCGCCATCGGAGTTGCAGGCATATTGGGATTTTTCCTCCCGATGTGCGAATGCGGCGTCATTCCCGTCATCCGGCGGATGCTAAAAAAAGGCCTGCCGATTGGTCCGGCCGTCACGTATTTGCTCGCGTCGCCGATCATTAATCCCGTCGTCGCGCTCAGCACTTACGCGGCTTTTCGCGGACAAGAACCTGCCACGGTTTTGGCGTTTCGGATGATACTCGGATTTCTCATCGCGTGCACTTTCGGAGCCATCGTCCTGCGGCTCCCGAAGAAAAATATCCTTCTCCCGAGTCTGCTGGAACCCGAATCAAAAACCCGGCAGCCCAATCTTTTCGCCGCGATCCCCGACGACAACGCGACGCTGGAAAACCTTGCCGACACGGCACGGCCATCCGTTCGCAGCCGACTTCTGGCCGCATTGCGAACCGCGTCCTTCGATTTTCTGGACGTCGCATTTTACCTGATCATCGGCGCGATGTTGGCGGCGCTTTTCAACACCGCGATCAATCGCGAGCAAGTCATCCAACCGCTCGCCGCCAATCTCTGGCTGGCGACCTATTCGTTGGAAAGTCTCGCCGCCGTTCTCTCGCTTTGCAGCACGAGCGACGCTTTTATCGCTGCCAATTTCGTCGCCTTTCCGCTCGCCGCCAAACTCGCCTTTCTCGTTCTCGGCCCGATGATGGACGTCAAACTTTTCCTCATGTATGGTCTGGTTTTCCGCAAAAAATTCACCATCGCCATGGCTGCGAGCCTCTTCATTGGCATCGGACTCCTCTGTATTTTTCTCGCCCAAACGTTGCCTTAGATTCCGCTCCAACTCCGATGAAAAATAAAATCGCCTCGGTTCTCGCTCCGATCACCCTGCTCGAATGGGGCGGCATTTTACTGTATTTCTACCTGAGCGGACGCCTCAGCGCATTCCTGCATCCGTCATTTCGCCCACAAGTTTTGATCGCCGGACTGGCGCTCGTCAGTTGCGGCGTGCTCTTGTTTCTCACCCGAAAACAAACCGCGATCTGCGAGTGCGGCATCGTCGAAAATTGCCCGGAACAAACGCGCTCGCCGCTGATCGCGAGCTGGCTTTTTCCCGTAATGCTTTTGCTCCCGCTCGCCATCGCAGCGTTGTTCACGCGCGACAGCTACGGAGCCAATATTTTGGCAACGCGCGGGATCGTGGAGAACGCCGCCGCTCTGCCGGGATTGGCCGACAAGATGAGTAAAACGCTTCCAAAAATTGTGTCGCCAACCATCGAACCCGCGCTCCCAGATACAGCTGCAACTCCGCTGCAAACTGCGGAATCGACGGCGGAAGATTTTTTCAAACCCGACGCGAATGGCAACATCCAGGTGAACGTCGCGGATCTGCTTTACGCTGCTGCCGAGCCGACTTTGCGCGCGCCGTTCGCGGGCAAATCGGCCGAGATCATCGGCCAGTTCATGCCCGCGAAATCGAACAATGCAGCTGGGAATCGATTCAAACTCGTCCGTCTTTTTATGACCTGCTGCGCGGCCGACGCCCAGCCCGTTTCGCTTTTGATCGAGCATGATGCCGCATTGCCGATTCCGGCAAAAGTGAGCGACATGGCCTGGACAAAAGTGATCGGCGATATCTCGTTTCCGTTGGAAAACGGACGCACGATCGCGGTGATCCACGCGAAGAAAATCGAGCCGGTCGATCCGCCGGATGAGACGATGCTTTACTAGAAAAGCGCATCGATTTCCCCTCGCAAAATCCGTCGTAATCTGATTCCATTGCAGTTCGTCATGAACACTCCCCAATGAAAGGCTGGCCGCTGCTTCGGGCATTCGTGACGTTGCTGGTGCTGCTTCTCGCGGGACTTCCATTGCGCTCGTTGACGCGCGAAAAAGTGAGTCGAGTTGCAATCGATTCACCGGTTCCGGCGACGGAGAAATTGACAATCGATCTGACATTTACCCAGCCGCCGGAGACGTTTTCGCTGAAGTTTCTCGGCCAGGATGTGCTGGTCGGCGGCGACGAACCGGCGTTTGAAGCGGGCACCGTTTTCGATGCGCATTATCCGAAGGAAGGCATCGATCTGGTGTTCGACGGAACGTGGCCGAGTCGTTTTCAAAAAGTCGGCGTGAGCGTGAAAGTCACGCGCGGCGACGGCTCGGAACAGACCCAGACGATTTGGGGAAAACGGAATATTTTTGACGTCCTGACGTTTACCGGAAAGGAGCAACCCTGATGGCAAATCATCGTCTGATCGTTTCGGATTTGACGGTTTCCTACAACCGCGTTCCGGCGTTGCATCACATCGAATTTGAGACGTCGTGCGGAGAATGCGTCGCACTGATGGGACCGAATGGCGCGGGCAAGACGACGCTCCTGAAAACGCTCGCCGGATTGCTGAAATCTGAGTCGGGTTCCATCGTATTCCACGGGCGGGAGATCGTTGGCGCGTCCACCGATTTCGCGTATTTGCCACAGCGCGAAAACATTGACTGGGATTTCCCACTGACCGTGCGCGGGCTGGTGGAAATGGGCCGTTATTTGCGCGTTGGCTGGGCGCGGCGATTTCGGAATCTGGATGACGCTGCCGTCGATGCGGCGATTGACCAAATGCAACTGGGCGACCTGCAAGCGCGGCAGATTTCCGCACTGTCGGGAGGTCAGCAGCAGCGCGCATTTCTAGCGCGTTCGCTCGCGCAGGAAGCGCATGTTTTTTTGCTGGATGAACCTTTTACCGGACTCGATGAACCGGCCCGCGCAAATCTTTCCGGGACGTTGCGAGATCTAGCGAAGGACGGGAAATTGATCATCGCGTCGCATCACGATTTATCCACGGTGAAGGGACTGTTTTCCGGGGTCTTGTTGTTGAACGGCGAGCTGATTGCGGGCGGCAAAACGAGCACGGTATTCACGCGCAAAAATATTGAGCGGACTTACAGCACATTGGCGTTTTCAGGAAGGAAGCACGGATGAACTGGCTCGAACCGTTGCGTCACGATTTCATGCTCCGCGCGCTCTACGGCTGCGCGATCATCGGTTTTCTGAATGGATTTTTGGGGGCGTTCATCGTTCTGCGACGTCTGGCGCTGATGGCGGATGCGCTCTCGCATTCGCTCCTGCCGGGATTGGCAATTGGAGTGATTTTGTTTGGGCTGGCACCGATGGGTTTATTTTTCGGGGCTCTGACGGCTGCGCTGTTTGTTGCCGTGGGCTCACAACTGATTTCGCGAAACTCCCGCATCAAGGAAGATACGTCGCTGGGCATTCTTTATACGGTCGCGTTTTCCATCGGGGTGATCTTGCTCAATAAAGTCCACTCGCCGATCTCGCTGCATCATTATTTATTTGGCAACATCCTCGGACTTTCCAACGACGATCTTTGGATGAACTACGGCATCGCGCTCGTGATTATTCCGACCGTTGTGGCGCTGCAGCGTCCGTTGTTGCTCTGCTTGTTTGATCCGACCGTGGCCAAGTCGCAGGGGATTCGGGTTGAGGCACTCAATTATCTCCTCATGGCCATGCTTGTTCTCACGATGATTTCGACGCTGCAAGCGGTTGGCGTGGTGCTCGCGCTGGGCCTGCTGATTGCGCCTGCTGCGACGATTTACCTGCTCAGCGATTCGGTCAACAAGATGTTCTGGGGTGGAGGATTTCTCGGCGCATTCGGCTCGTGCGCCGGACTGATGCTTTCCTATTGGTGCGATCTGGAGACGGGCCCGTGCATTGTTCTCTTACTCGGATGTATTTTCCTCGCAGCCTATCTTTTCGGGCCGCGCTACGGCATCATGGCGAAATTCCTCCGGCGCAGACATTTCCACCATGAATCTCTGGAGCGTTGGAGAGACACGGATGCATCGGCCGACAGATCAGAGTCCCGCGTGCAGCGAATTGAACCCCATGGTTAATATTCAACAAACCTGCGAGCCATTCTATTCATCGCAGAAAAAGTTTCCATTCGAGTTCCAGTCGATTCACTCTTGCTGGACCGCTCAAAAAACAAGACCAACTCACATTGGCACATCGTTTGCTTACTGCGGAACCGGAGCAGGTCGCCAAATGAACTGCCTCATATGTAAATTCAACGGCACGTGTGCCGCTCGTTCAATCACCTACTAACATGAAAAAAATTGAAGCCATCATCAAACCCTTCAAACTTGAAGAAGTAAAAGACGCCCTCGCCGACCTCGGTATCGAGGGCATGACTGTCAGCGAAGTCAAAGGATTCGGTCGCCAAAAGGGTCACACCGAAATCTATCGCGGCAGTGAATATACCGTGGACTTTCTCCCCAAGATTAAGATCGAAGTCGTATTGATCGATTCTCTCGTGGACAACGCCACCGCGGCAATCGTCAAGGCAGCCAAGACCGGAAAAATCGGCGACGGAAAAGTCTTTGTTTCCACCGTCGAAGAAGCCATCCGTATTCGGACCGACGAGACCGGCGATAAAGCCGTCTAAGTTTTAAGCTGTAGTCATTTGAAATAGCCGACGAGGGAAACTTCGTCGGCTATTTATTTTTCCAGCACATTTGCTTTGGACGCAGCCATGTCCGCGAGTTGATCCTGATTCATCCGTGGCGAAAAAAGATACACGACCGCTCCCACCAGTCCGTAGAAAGTGAAGAGCAAAAACCCGAGCAGGGAAACGAGCGCCGCGACTTCCGGCGGAGTGCCACACAGATCACCGAGCAACCGCTCAAAAAGTCCTTCGCGAATGCCCAATCCAGCCACGCTTACTGGCAGTGACGTGATGATCGTCACGATCGGCATCAGCGAGAAGATTTGACTCAAACTCGCCTCTGCGTGGACCGCGCGCGAGGCGCAGTAAAACCCCGCGTAGTAGGAAAACAGCACCGGTATCGAAAGAAAAAGAGCGCGGGAAAATCCGGCGCCATCACGGGTGAACAAATTCCAAGCCTGGGCCAGCCGCTCGATCTGGTGATGCCCTGGCAGCCACTGCGGAACTTGCGACCGTCTGCTAAAATAGAACGAAAGAAAAATCACCAGCGCCATTACGAAGCAGAACACGAGCGTGCTGAAAAGCAGCCCGGACGTGGCCGGCGTTTGCGTGAGCCATCGATAGTTGATCCAGGTCCCAATGGCCGCAGCCAGGATCAGTGGAATGAGCCCCGTCAAACGATCAGCGACCAAGGTCAAAAATGCGCCACGACGATGATCGGGATATTCTCGCCAGAGATAATACATTCTCGCGAGATCCCCGCCGGTTGTTCCCGGCAGAAACGTGTTAAAGAAAAGCCCAATAAAAAACCACCGCGTGATTTGACTCCAACTCGCATGAATTCCCTGTGCGTGTAGAAAAATCCGCCACCGGAGAATGCCGGATATTTCTCCCACCCCAGCGAATAGCAACCCCAACGCGAGCCACGAAAAATCTGCGCTGCGAAACGCATTCAGCATCGACTGACGCTTTGCGGCATCGTGAAAAAGCCACGTTAGCACGCCGACGGTCATCGCGATTTGCAGCACTTGAAAGAAGCGCCGTTTCATAGCTGTTCGCGCAGCCAGTCGATCCGCCTCCGCAACTCGGGACGTGTCAGGTAACTCGTCCGCACCGCCCACCACAAAGCCCCCAATCCCACCGGCAGTCGCAGGTGTGTTTTCAGTTCGGCGATCACCGCGGAATCCTCGTATCCCGCGAGGAACGCCGGACTCAGTTCCCGCCAGAGAGAATTATCGGCGCGGCCGACCAGATCGAGGAGCAGCACGAGCAAATCATCTGCGTGACGTTCCACTGCCGTGAGCCGCGTTCGATGTCTCGTCTCGAAATCGATCCAGTTGACGCTGCCGTTTTCTTCATCAAAAAGAACGTTTCCCAGATGCGGATCGCCGTGGGAAAACCAGTCGGCGCTGAGTGGATTCCAAGTCCGATGCATTTTTAAAAACGCGGCACCGACCTGTTCCATAACACTGGAACTCAACTCACTTTTCCTGAGCAAATCCACCAAGTCCAATCCGGGAAGATCCTCCGCGTAAACCGAGTCGGCTCCGAGAACGCCAACGTTGCGGTGCGGTCCGTTGAGTACACGAAATGCTCGCACCTCGTGGTCTTGCCAGGTCTCGTTGGTCGGCAACACCTCGACCGGATTTCCTGCCAGCCAGAAGAATCCATTGGCGACCGGAATGAGCCACCGGCTGAGGCGCGTGCGGCGTTTCACCCAAACGCTCTGCCCGCCCATCTCCACGCGGGAAACATCGTTGATGCGGATACGATCAATCCGGTTGCCGGTGCGCGCAAGCCAGCCGGTGGTTGAAAGAGTCTGCACGCACCCATTTCGACCCGGCGACGGTAGTGAGTCAAGTGGACGTTGACCCGCACTCCACGCCGCTTACACTGTCCGTCCGCACCATGAAAATCTTGCGCTACACCGATCCCGACTTCGCCTCAGAAATGGCGAAGCTGAATCGTTTCGCCGCTCCGTCGCCAGCGGTGCAAAGCACGGTCGCGAAAATTCTCGCAGACGTAGCGGAAAACGGTGATGCAGCGTTACTGAAATACACTGCGAAATTCGGCGGGCCGACGCTTGCCCCAGAGCAAATCCGAGTCAGCGAAAAAGAACTGAGCGGAGTTACAGTCGATTCTGCAACCACGGAAACGCTGAAGCTGTGCCATGCGAATGTGGCGGAATTTGCGCGCGCCTCATTGCGAAAAAACTGGTCGATGCAAAACGCGCAGGGCGTTTCTGTCGGCGAACGTTTCGATGCTTTTCAACGTGTCGGAATTTACGTCCCGGGCGGAACGGCACCGCTCGTTTCCACAGCTTTAATGACGGTCACGCTGGCTGCGGTTGCGGGCGTTCCAGAAATCGTTGTGACCACTCCGGCGGCTGCGGATGGCACGATTCATCCGGCAGTGCTGTCGGCGTTGAAGCTGGCCGGAGCGACCGAAATTTATCGCGTCGGCGGAGCACAAGCGATCGCCGCGCTGGCTTTTGGAACGAAAACAATCCCGCCCGTGCTGAAGATTTTTGGTCCGGGCAATGCGTATGTGATCGAAGCCAAGCGGCAGGTGTTTGGGAAGGTCTCGATCGATCAACTTCCTGGTCCGAGTGAGATTCTAATCATCGCCGATGAGACTGCGAATCCCGCGTGGATGGCGGCGGATTTACTCGCGCAAGCTGAACACGGTCACGATAGCGTGATCGGGTTTCTGACAAATTCTGAATCGATTCTAACTCGACTGAAAAACGAAATTGAGCGACAAGCGGCCACACTTTCGCGACAAAAATACCTGCTCGAAGTGCTGGAGAAAAATGCCTTCCTCATTCTCTGCCAGGATCTCGATCAAGCCGTTCATCTGGCGAATCATTTCTCCAGCGAACATCTCACCATCGTCGCACAAAACGCGTCAGAATTGGCGCAACGGATTCATACCGCAGGCGCCATTTTTCTGGGTAACTGGTCGCCCGTTGCGGGTGGCGATTATCTCGCCGGACCGAGCCATACCTTGCCGACTGGCGGTGCTGGAAAATCCTTTGCCGGGCTGACGGTGGATCAATTTCAACGCCGTACTAGCATTGTGGAATTTGATGAAACCTCGTTGCGAATTTCAGCACCCATCATCGCCGCCGCCGCCGCGCTGGAAGGCCTCGACGCCCACGCGCAATCCGCCACCATTCGACTCTAACTCCGCTCACTTTTTTTATGTCCACACGCGTTCGTTTTGCTCCATCACCCACCGGATACCTCCATGTCGGAGGCGCCCGCACCGCTCTTTTCAATTGGCTTTTCGCACGGCACACCGGTGGGAAACTCGTTCTCCGGATCGAGGACACCGACAAGGCGCGCAACACCGAAGAAGCCGTCCAAGCCATCTACGACGGACTCACCTGGCTGGGTTTAGATTGGGATGAAGGTCCGATGAAAAGTGGGGATCATGGACCGTATTTTCAAAGTCAGCGCGACGATATTTATCAACGCTATTTTGATCGGCTCGTGGCAGCCGGGCGCATCTACGAAGATCACGGGACGATGCGTTTCAAAACCTATCGCGGCAACACGACCGTCGAAGATGTCATCTGTGGGAAAGTTGTTTTCGATATGTCCAATCCCGTGACCAATCCCGACATGACCATCCGGCGGCCGGACGGTGGTTGGATTTTTCATTTCGTCAATGTCGTGGACGATATCGAGATGAAAATCACCCACGTGATTCGTGGTGAGGACCATCTTTCCAACACGCCGAAGCATGTGCAAATCTACGAAGCGCTCGGCGAAAAACCGCCACTGTTTGGTCACATCCCGCTGATCTTAAACAAAGACGGATCGAAGATGAGCAAGCGCGATCAGGGTGCCAGCGTCCAGAGTTATATCGAGGGTGGATATGCGCCGGAAGCGGTGCTGAATTATCTCTGTTTGTTAGGATGGTCGCCAAAGGACAACCGCGAAAAAATCGACATCAGCGAGGTCGTTCCGCTCTTCGAGTTGGAGAACGTGAATCGTCGCAACGCGCATTTCGATCTCGATAAATGCTTTTGGCTGAACGGCCAGTATATCGCGCAAATGTCCATCGAGCGGTTCCGCGATTTAAGTCTGCCGTTCATCGAAAAGGCCGGCATTCAGATCGACGATCCGGCGAAGTTGTTGGAGGTGCTCGCGATTGTAAAAGAGAAGATCAAACACTTCGGCGACGTGCCGGATTGGATTTCGTATTTCTTCACCGACAGCTATCCATACGACGAAGCGAGCGTGGAAAAGACGCTGAAAAAAACCGGCGCGCTCGCCCATTTACAGGCGCTGCACGATGCGTATGCAAACCTCGCAGATTGGACTGCAACTGCGCTGGAAATTTCGCTCAAGGAAACTGCGACCGAGCGCGGCGTGAAATCGGGCGAACTGATTCACCCGGCGCGCGTCGCATCCACCGGCTGTTCCGTCGGCCCGAGCCTGTATCATTTGCTGGAAGTCCTCGGCAGAGATACGGTTCTAACTCGATTCAAAAACACCGTCGCGCGATTCGGCTAAGCGCCCAGCCATGAAGCCGGTTTACACGATTGACGATCTTCGGGATTGGCGTGAACCGCAGCTGCGTTACGCCGTGCTGGGCGATCCCGTGGCGCACTCCGCGTCGCCCGCGATGCACAACGCCGTGCTGGAAAATCTCGGCTCGCCGGATCGTTATTGTCGGTTGCACATTTTGCCGGAACAACTCGCGGAAGCCATCGCGCTTCTAGCCGAAGCCGGCTTTAAGGGAGTCAATCTAACCATCCCCCACAAGACGCAGATTCTTCCGATGTTAGACGAAATCGCCGAGCACTCTAGAATGCTCGGCGCAGTCAACACCATTGCTTTTCGCGAAGGCAGACTCGTCGGCACTAACACCGATGGCCCGGGAATCGTACGGGCGATCCGCGAGGAATTCGGCATCGAACTCGAAGATCAGCGCATCCTGATCCTCGGTGCGGGCGGCGGCGCAGGTCGCGCGATTGCAACGCAATGTTTTCTCGAAAGATGTGGCAGCCTGACGCTCGCAAATCGCACTCAGGAAAAGATCATCGCGCTGGCAGATTCGCTGAAGGCGCAAACCGTGGCGATGAATCCCGAGGCACTGGCGCCGGTAATGTTGGAGATCGATTTGATCATCAACGCGTCGTCGCTCGGCATGAAAACGGGCGATGCTTCTCCCGTGCCGTCATATCTCTTGAACTCGAATCAATTTATTTTCGACACGATCTACGTGGGAAAAGAAACTCCATTGGAGTTAGAAGCAAATGCAGCCGGGGCGAAATCGGCGAATGGACTTTCGCTTTTGCTCCATCAAGGAGTACTAGCGTTGGAGTTTTGGCTCGGACGCGCAATTCCCGTCGAAGTCATGCGGGCGGGACTGCAACGTTACATAGATACAAAATAACAGCGGCGGTAGACTAATGCTCAGGCTCAGCAGTGGCGATGGTTGCCACGCCGACCACCACGGTGTGGATTCCCACCCGAGGAGCGCTAGAAAAATAGTGGCCGAAAGAACGAACCAGCCGTGTGCGCGCCGCATGGCCGCGAATGGCAAAATCCACGTGACATACCAGGGATGCACGACGGTTGAGAAAACCAGACACGTTCCCATGGCCCAGAGCAGCGCGCGCCGCCAATCGCGCCAGCGAAACCATGCCAACAGGCTGACCGCAGATATGACTCCAACTCCGATCAAGTTATACCAGCCGTTTTTTTGCGTAGGGTTGTTCCAGAGAAATCGCTCGGAAATCCACCAGATAAAATCATTGAAGCGCGAGACATAATTGAAGGCGCGGAACGAATCGAAGATGGGAGTTTTCGGGAATCCGAATGCGAGTGATGACATTCCTAATGGAAGCAGAGCCAGAGGCAGAACGACAAAACGTGAACCGAGTGCGAGTGCTATCACGGGTATGAAAATCAGCGGTACTAGCTTGATCGAAATGGCGACGCCGAGTGAGAAAGTCGCGACCGAAGCCCAGCCCCAGTGCATGGGTTTTCTTCCAAGAGGATTGCCGCGATGCAACGCGTAGATCGAAAGAAGGAGTGGAGCGAGCATCCAGCTATCGAAATGGCCCGCGCCAGCAAAGGAATAAATCACCAATGGATTCCACGCGTACCATGCGGTGTCGCGACAGCGAGCCTGGCCCGTGTTCACGCGCAACAGAAGATATACGACGCAGAGGTCGGCAAAAAGACAGGCGAGTTTGATTGCAATCTGCGAGGGGCCAAAGACTGTTAGCAGTTTAAGAATCAACTCTGCGCCCGGTGGATAAATGGCGGACCATTTAGCATGATTGATCAGGCTCCAGCTCGCGTCACGAAGGTGCGCCAAGGATGGTGAATCGGGTGCGAGAAGATAGGGATTGATGCCCTGCCATTGGATGCGGCCCTCCCAAAGATAACGATGCATGTCGTCTCCGGCCGGGAAAAAAAGCGCGATGACGCGGAACAAAATGGTGGCCGACCAAAACATTTTGATTCGAGTTGCAGGCGTATGAAACGGATAGGTGCGGAGGGCGCAGAAATAGCAGGCGGTCGCCAAAAGCATGGCCGCGACGAAATAAAAAACGTGTCCGTGTTGCGAGAAGTCACCGAACGGAATCGCCGCGATGAATGCGACGAGCATTCCCGCCAGCCAGCGAGTCGTCAGCGCACCTCCGCCTCCGGTGCTCACGTTCTGTCGTCGGTGCGTTTCAGACTGGATCGATTGGCCGCTACTTCAACGAGTTCCGCGACGCGACGTTTCAGCCGCCAGGCCCGAACGAGTTGGTAAAGCACGAAGACGGCGAAGACCGTTTTTAGCCAGTAGTCGTTGTTAGAAGTCGCCAGCGAACGGTAAAGCAGGATGGAAAAAAAGATGAAGTTGATGAGGAAAGTTGTCACCGTTGGCTTGGCGCCGAGGTTGACGCGCGTGAGACATTTGGGTCCGCCGTGATACTCGGTGACGCTACCAAATTTGATGATCCACCAGAAGTTTCCGTAGATTTGGATGTCCCAATTTTTCCATCCGGTGTCGGTGCTGTAGCTCCAATTTTCAGTTTCAAGCGATGAGCAAACTTCTGTGATGAGCGCCTCGCGGCCCTGACCAGTTTCGTTCCAGAAAATGAGATTTCCAAAGCCGCTGTATGGTTTGAGAGTCTTGTAATCGGCCTCGTGGGTGGCGATGACTGCGCGTGGTGTTCGTTTGTAAGACATCCACGTGAAGTAGCGTGCCCACCCGCGCATCAGGGGTTGGGTGAGCGCTAGGAAAACGACTAACAGTCGAGCTCCAATCGTATCGAATTTCGGCTCGATGCGGGCGTTTAACATGTAGGAAAGTGCAACCAGAAAAGTGGCGCCAAACATCAGAAACGGCACGATCCGCAAGGTCGGGATTGGCACTGCTAACATGAAAATAAAGAGGGTCAGCGCGACCCATTCCACGCTACTAACATAGGCAGCGATCTCCGATTGCGGGGCCGGATAAATGGACTGGAAAAGTCCTTGTCCGAAAACGCCGTGGTAAATGATTGGTTTTTTGAGGAGCCAATTAAAACGCGGCGTGCCGTAGATCATGCCCTTCCATTTCGCGGTTCCGGTGGGGCCAAAGAAGACGAGGTGCTGAAAGCGGAGCATGGATTCCGCTTCGCCGTAGCCTTCCTGTTGTTTGCGAAACGCTTGCAACGTAAAGCGCCGGTAGTGCCAGACGATGGCTGCGGGTGAGAACGCGATGACGCCGCCATTGGTCTGTAAGCGCCAGCAAAAATCCACGTCGTCGCCCGCTTTGCGATATTCCGGGTCGAATCCGCCGACGCTGTAGAAAGCCCATTTGTGGAAGGCCATGTTGCAGCCCGGAATGTGTTCGGCAACGACGTCGGTGAGCAAAACGTGACTAGGCCCACCGGGAGCCGCGGCGACAGCGGCTTGAATCCAATCGACCGCGGGCGGGGAAATATTTGGCCCGCCCACGCCGGCGTAATCGCCGCTGATGAGAGTGCCCACCAGGTAGTAGAGCCAGTCGGGATCGGCCATGCAGTCGGAGTCGGTGTAGGCGAAAATTTCGCCCGTGGCGGAATGCGCCCCGGTATTGCGGGCGTAGCTCAGGCCCATGTTTTTTTGGACGATGTTTTGGAAATCGGGCAGGCGGCGTCCGCTGCGTTTGCGAGAGCTTTCGAAGGCGGAGACGAGCGTCTGAGTGTTGTCCTTCGAGCCGTCATCCACCAAGACGATTTCGTAATCCGGGTAGTTCAGAAGATCGAGAGACTCGAGACAATCCTTCAACGTTTTCCCGCCGTTGTAAGAACAAACAATTATGGAAACACGCGGGTATTTTTCCAGTTTCACCCGGCTCGTAACGGGCTCATTTCCGGCGAGGCGATCCTTCAATAAATGAAACGCTTTCTTCGGCTGTCGATCGCGCGTGACCAAGCCGAAGGCCCAGTCCGTAATCTCCATTCCGCCGGTGAACCATTCATCAGTCCACGCGTAAAAAATCGTTCCAGCCGCGCCGCCTTTCACCACACAATCGAGATGCCAGTCGAGAACCTCGGCTTGTTTTTCCTCGGCGTTGCGGATGGTGTCCATGCCGAATTCGCCGAAGATCAGCGGCTTATCGCCGGCGAGATTTTGCAGCCGCGCCAGATAGCGTTCGAAGTCCGCTCTTCTTTCGAGGTAAACGTTGAAGCTGTAAAAATCGACGTTTTGCGGAAGCAAATATTCCGTCGGCGGATAGCTGGCGTAGGAAAATAGGGCGTCGGGATCTTGCGCCCGTGCGCATGTAATGAGGTGCTCGACGAATTCTACGACGCGGCCTGCTCCGAGCCAGCGCACCATTGAGCAGGGGATTTCGTTGCCAACGAGATAACCAAATATCGCAGGATGTCCGGCATTCTTTTTCACTGCTTCCTCGATGGTCTTGACGATTCCGGCCCGGATTTTTGGTTGGTCGAGAAAGGCGACGTGTTGCGTCCAGGGAATGGAAATAAGCACGCGAATGCCAGCTTCCCCGGCAAGATCGAGGAACCAGCGCGGCGGTGCATAGTAGATGCGCAGGAGGTTCGCGCCCATCTCTGCCATCAGCCGGAGATCTTCGCGGCTGCGCTCCGGCGAGGCGAAATATTCCCCATCGGAGTTCGGGTGAAATGGCCCGTAGGTTACGCCCTTGAGAAAGAATTTCTCATCCCCGGCAAAGAAAAATTTGGCGCGGACTCGCACGCGCGGAAGGTTGCTCACAGGGGCGAGAGTGGTCGTGAGAGAGGAAGAAATCAAGAGCCGAGTCAGACGGCGATCACCGACTTCTCTTCAGAAAACTTTTCAGGCGAGTTCCACCGCAATCTCCGGGGCGGTTTGAGGGAGAACTTTGATGCAGAGCATACAGGCCGCAGCGAGTAAAAGGATTCCGCTGCTCGCGAGAAACGAGGTGCGCGCGTAATTTTCCACCGGGTCCAGATAGAGCAGATGAAACGCAATCAGCGGCCCAATGAAGCGCCCGAGACTGCCTGCGGAAGCGATCAGGCCGAGCACGCGCCCTTGGGTATGCGGGTCGCTACTACGCGAGGCCAGACCGTTCATGGTGGGCGTGACGAGACTATTT
This sequence comes from Spartobacteria bacterium, assembly GCA_043758065.1. Taxonomy (GTDB): domain Bacteria; phylum Verrucomicrobiota; class Verrucomicrobiia; order Chthoniobacterales; family DASVRZ01; genus DASVRZ01. The sequence goes on from JAYVOE010000025.1 coordinate 25,725, forward strand.
CCAATGGAAATTCCGGTGCAGACCAAAAGCAGCATCCCCAAATGAGGCGGCGTGTTTGGTAAAAAATACATGCTGATCGCGAGAAGCGTCGCGCCGATGACAGCGAGTTGTTTTTCGATTGGGCGCCGCAAGAGCCGCCGTAAAACGCCGCCTTGCATCACCACACCGAGGAATCCGACGTAGAAAAAAATCCATCCAGTCTGAGCGATATTGAACCCAAATCGTTTTTCGCAGAAGAGCGCGAAGAGAGATGTCATAATGGAAAACCCGACAATCGAAGCGAACTGGCTGGCGAGAATCATCGAGATCAAACCGGCGCGACCTTCCGAAAAGACTTCGCTCAAACTCGCATTTTCCCGAACACGAGCCCGGACTTCCGGCGTCAGCGTTTCCGGCAGCCGGAACGCAACTAATCCGCAATTGATCAGCGCCATCCCAGCCGCAACAAAGAAGGGGAGCGATGGAGAGATTTTTCCGAGCACGCCGCCCATGGCTGGTCCGATCATGAAGCCCAAACCGAATGCGGCCCCGATCAAGCCCATCGCTTTGGAGCGATTTTCCTTCGTCGTCACGTCGGCAATGCAGGCCATGCCGGTGGAAATATTTCCGCCACTGGCGCCGTCAATGATGCGTCCGAGGAGGAGCATCCCGTAGCTTCCGGCAAGTCCGGTGACGAGAAATCCGACGGCGGTTCCGAAGATGCTAATCGTCAAAACCGGCTTGCGCCCGAATCGGTCGGAGATCTTTCCGAAGATCGGGGAGCAGATCAATTGCAGTAGCGAAAAAATCCCGACGAGCACGCTCATTTGAGTGGGACTCGCATGAAATTTTCCGCCTTCCGCGTAAACCGGCAGCACCGGAATGACAATCCCAAAACCGATCATATCGATGAAGATCGTTAGAAAAATAAGCGTCAACGGAGACAACGACGATTTCTTGGAGTCGGCCATGGAGCGGAAGAGATACTCCGAAATTCAGCGAACGCCAAGCACTGGAAATACGCGCGGAAATTTTCAGTCGAGTTCCATTAAAGTCCCGGTCGTCACGCCCAATTGCGCCGTTGATTTTAAGTTCCTCCAAAGCGATTCGCCGCTGGCCGCTCCGGAGAGCAAGTCCTGGTAGGCCGCGACGATTCGCGTAGTTTGCGCAGCGTCTTCCTCCAGCAGTTCGACTCGAAAATGCGCGAGACCCGTTGCGCGGAGGGCGTCGTAAAAGGGTGCGCCGGTTTGCGATTTTGAGTTGAAAAGCGTGTTCCGGCAACCCGCGTCGGCCCGGAGCGGATGTTCCATGCCGACGCGATCGCGCAGATGAACGCGGTGGGTTTCGCATGGCCTGCCGCAGTTCGTATGATCCGTTCCTTGGGAAAGAAATGCAGCAAAAACGCAATGCTCCATGTGAAACATCGGCATGTGCTGATGCAAAGTTAGTTCTAACCAATGGACCGGCGCGGATTCCAAAAGTGACACGACTTGGGGAAGATTCAGGTCGTAGGAAATCGTCACACGTTGCAGGCCGCAATCGATGAAATATTCGGCCGTGAGCGGGTTGGCGACGTTCAGCGAAAAATCTCCAATCTTCGGAAGCGGCGAATCGCGGTAGTAACTGAGTGCCCCGAGATTTCGAATGAGCAGGGCGTCGGGTTGGCAGTTTTCGATGAGTTTGAAAAAGCCGGCCTCGCCCGCTTTTTGAATGCGCGGCGTTGCCAAAGTGATCCGAGTTCCAGGCGATTCACGGATCAATGTAACGGCGTCGCGGTATCGGCGAATGTCTTCGAAGTCCGCATAAATTTCCCTTGCTCCTGCTGCGAGTGCGGCCGTGATTTGTTCCGGCGTTCGGCAGAGCACGTGAAGCTGAGGCGCCTGTAACTCCGATGAAACTTTTTCCGGCAGGATCGACGGGATCGTGATTTCCGGGCGGTGCGATTCACGTGCAACATCGAGGGCGTAAACAAGTTCGCGCCGGAGGCGATTTAGTTCGCCAATCGGGAGGATGAGATCGCCGCTCAATTGGTTCTCTAGCTGGCCCAATGCGTAGCCGCTTTCCCCAAATTTTCCGAGGTGCTCGCGAAGTCGTTCGGTAGTCAACGGCGCCGTCCGTGCGGGTTGCAACGGAATGGCAGAACGGACGGTCGCCAACGGCGTTGCAATGACGAGTGATTCGTCTGCAACTCCGCTCACTTTCAAATCAACCGTGGTCTTTTTTCTCGGTTCGATCCGGCCGGAAAAGCTCTGTCGCAATTGGTCGTCCAGCTTGGGATCGCTGGTTTTCCACAAGCGTGCTCCCGCTTTGATTTTCGAGAAATCGATCTGACTCCGTTGAAAAGTAATCTGCCCGCCATGTAGTCCGTAAATGCGTCCGCCTTGTTCGTGATTCGTGTCGCCACCCGTGTCGAAGACGACGCCGTCGCCGAGCTTAAGATTGCCGAAGTCGCCGATTTCGACGTGATCTTTGCCAACCTTCGTGACGACTCCCAGATAGGTGCCGCGCTTTTTTCCGTAGCGCGCTCCGACGAGTTCCTGGTGATTCACGCCGTGCATCCAGCCGGGATAAAGTCCGCGAGAAAATGTCATCTCGAGCTGATATTTTTCCGCCGTAGAAAGTTGGACTTTCATCCGAGTCAGAGCGGAATCAATCGCCCTCCGATAGACCTGACAAACTGCGGCCACGTATTCCGGGGACTTGAGTCGGCCTTCGATTTTAAAGCTCACCACGCCAAGTTCGAGCAATTGGGGAATCTGTTCCGCCGCTGCCAAATCCTGTGGGGAGAGAAGATATTTTTTGTCGCCTAGATCGCGGCGCTGACCATCGACAATGAGTTCGTAAGGCATGCGGCAAGCCTGGGCGCATTCGCCGCGATTTGCGCTCCGTTGGCCAAGCGATTCCGACGTGAGACACTGGCCGGAATACGCCACGCAGAGAGCTCCATGGACGAAGGCTTCGAGCGGCACGGTGCCATCGAATTTTTCCAGTTCGCGGAGGGAGGTTTCGCGAGCGAGGACGACGCGAGTGCAACCTAACTCGCGTGCAAATTCCGCGCCCTCGGGGGAGGTGATCGTCATCTGTGTGGAAGCGTGGATCGCGAGCTCCGGAACGATCTTTTTTGCGAGTCGAACCAAGCCAACATCCTGCACGATCAACGCGTCGACGCCGGAACGATTGAGCAGCCGCAATTGGTCCGCAGCCGCTTCTAACTCGGATGTAAAAACGAGCGTATTAAATGCCACGTAAGCCTTCACTCCATGGCGATGGGCAAAGCGGACGACCTCGGGCAGTTCTTCCTCCGTGAAATTATCTGCACGCATCCGTGCGTTGAATTTTGGCAGTCCGAAATAGACTGCGTCCGCTCCGTTGGCGACAGCGGCGCGCAGACAATCCCAGCCACCGGCGGGAGCTAATAATTCGGGTTCCATCGATATCTAGGCAGTAGCTCGACAGGCGGAATTTCCATCCCTAGTTTGCAAACCTGCTCATGCTTCGCAACTTGCCATACCTCGCTGCACTCGCGATCTATTTTTTGGGTGCGACCGTTCAGGCGGAGTCGGAATCGGATCTCGTGGAGATTCAAACGATCGACCCGACGATCCTCGTGGAGCTTAAATATGCGACGAGTGACAACCTCTCCGGGCGCGTGCTTTATCCGGCGGATTTCCGGGCGCAGCTTCGGCGCGGTGTGGCACTCGAATTACACTCGGCACAGGAGGCTTTGCGGCCCCTCGGTTTGGGGCTGAAGGTTTGGGATGCCTATCGACCGTTGGAGGTGCAAAAGGCTCTTTTTGAAATTATCAGCAATCCCAGCTACGTGGCGGCTCCTGGTGGTCTGGCCATGCACAATCGTGGTGTCGCCGTGGATGTGACGTTGGTGGATGCTTCCGGTCGGGATTTGGAAATGCCGACGAAGTTTGATGCGATGGGACATGCGGCGACTTATTTTTATGACGGCGGAAACCCGCTCATTTTGAGAAATCTGATTGTGTTGCAGAGAGTGATGAAACAAGCAGGCTTTTATGCCTGCAAGACGGAGTGGTGGCATTTTTTTAGTCGGAAATGGGAACGTTATCCGAATGTTCCGGAAGCGCCTGAGAATACGCCACTTGCCCAAGAAAAAGGCGTCCATTCCAAGCTCAAAAATCGTAATGCAGACTAGCTATGAGTGACCCGGTCCCCTACCGCATTCTGGTCGTCGAGGACCATGCCGATAGTGCGATGATGCTGACGCGGTTGTTGAATCGCGCTGGGTTTTCCGTTCTTTCGGCGGGCTGTGTGAGCGAGGCATTGGCCCTCGCAGACGCGCAAGAATCGGCTGGAACTCCGTTCAATTTCGTCGTGAGCGACCTGGGTCTACCAGACGCGACGGGCTACGATTTGATGCGAAGTTTGCGGGAAAAACACCACATTCAGGGTGTCGCCCTGAGTGGTTATGGTCAGTCCGACGACGTGCGACGGGCCATGGAAGCGGGCTTCTCTCATCACCTGACCAAGCCAATCGATTTCGAACGGCTCAAGAGTATTATCGATCAGATGCTTTAACCCGTGCTCAGAGCCGGGCGCGAAAAATGTAGTCGTCGAGGATGCTCCACGCCTTGTCCCAGTTTCCATTCTGTGTCTGTAGGCGTGCCTCGAAATAGTGCAAATACAATGGCGCTCCCTTGAAGGTTTGCAGACGTTCCAATGTGACGAGCGCGCCGTAACGATCGTTCCGGCGGAGTTGCGATTGGAGTAATGAAACCCCGGTGGCAAGGCTGCCGCGAGCATAGAATTCTCGCTGAAGCTCCGGTTCGGATGCCGCTGTGCTGAGTTTCGGGAGCTGCGGCGGAGTCAGTGTCTTAAAGGCGAGTTTACACGCGAGTTCGAACCGATTCTGGCGCGCATACGCAGCGGCTAGCGACAGGTTGCAGGTCGGGAGCAGATAAGGATTTTTCTCGATAAACGCGATGGCCTCCGCAGGATTTCCGCGTCCCACCCAGACGTCTAAAAGCCCGCGCTGATTGGCTGGCTTGAGGTGTTCCAGCGTGGGGTTTTTCACTAGGAAATCCGCGAGCAGTTTTCGGAAGCGGGTTTGATCCACGTGGTTAAGTTGGATGATGATTCGACTGACATCGTTGCTTGCCAGAGCTTCGAGTTGTGAACGGAGACGCGGGTAGGGTGCCGCAAGATCGAGATAGCGTGCGTAGGCCCGATCACTTTGCTCGGGTGGCATCCTCTGCAATGCTTCCGCCCATGGAAGCGCTGCCAGTTCCGGGCGATACGAAAGCCAGGCGAGGCCTTCATTTTCGGGCATGATGGGTGAAAAACGTTCAAGGCTGTTTGCTCGCTGAAAGTCTTGGAAACTGGCGGCCCACTCACGGCGCAGTAGGATACGACTGGTGCCGCGTTGATAATACAGTTGCCAGTCGAGTGGCACCCAGCGAAGGGCGGAATCGGTGATAGCAAAGGCGTCGGCAGAATCTTGCTGGGCAATTTGTTGGGCAGCCGATTTTTTGATTTGAGTGAGAGCCGCATGACCGGGCCACAGAGGCGGGGACTCGAGATTGAGGAACCACCCGACGGCGATCAAGACGAGGCCGAGAGCGATTGCGTAGGAGCGATTCGGGGAGATGGGCCGCGCAATCAATTGGCCGGGCCAAGCGAGACAAAAAAGAAATGTGGCTGGAAAAAACGTGCCGAAGCGATGACCGGAAACGTCGAAAAATCCGTGCAAAACGAAGAGTCCACCGCAGATTGCTGCTGCGAGGCGGAGTGGATGGGGGCGTTTAAATGATGCGCAAAATGCGCGCCAGACGAGCCAAAGAGATCCGGCCAGAATTAGCAAAGTGCCGGGCCATCCGATTTCACTGGCGAGCCACAGCCAGTCGCTTTCGGGGTGGATGATGCCGTTGTCGACGACGGCCAATTTTCTGAAAAGGGGGAAGACGTAACGGAAGTTGGAAAGTCCGAGCCCGATCCATGGGTGTTGAAGCGTCATGGCAAACGTGTCGCGGAAGATGAGACGGCGAAAGTCGTCCGTCATGGCTTGATGATTGTCGCCTTGAGTCAAGCGTTCCAACGTTTCTCCGCCGAAAGCGAGCAGGAGGGCGAGGACGAGCAAAAGTGAGGCGAGTCCGATCCATATCTTCTTTCGCGAGGGGACGGTTAGAGTCGTAATCAGCCAATAGATGCCGACGCCGAGTGCTGGGAGAATGATTCCGGCGCGGGAGAAATTGATGATGAGACCGTAGCCGACGATCAGTAAACCACCGATCCAAAGCGGGGCGATGCGCGATTTTTTGGCGACGGCCATGTGCAGCAAGGCGACGAGCAAAACGAAGGTGAGCGATAGCAGATCGGCGGTCTGGTTCCGGTTGGGAAATGGGCCGAATAACCTTTGCGCGTGCCAGAAAGGCAGGGGACGTGCGGTATAAAATCCGATCAAGCCGGCCACGGTGAGGAGGATCATTCCGACGGCGAAGAGTTCTGCGAGCGGCTTCCGCACCTCTCGGGTCCAGCCTTGTCCGCTCAGCCAATAAATCCAGGCGACCCCGCCGAGCCAAGCCAGATAGGAGTCCGCGGTGAGCCACGGCTGAGGGGAGATGGTTGAGGGAAAATGGATGGCCAATCGTTGCGTGAGGTCATTTCTCCAATCGGGAATCCCGGTAAGGCTGACGGGTAGGAAAGCGAGCAACGGCAGAATGAGCAGCGCTATGAGAAAGAGTCGGTAGCGGATTTTAATGCCAGCGGCGACTGGATACACGATGAACAAAACCGCGAGCAGGCAATACAGCGTGGCCATTGCCCAAATATCGACGGAACCACCGAGGAACGGGGCCATCCACACGACGGCCAGGACGGGGAGCAAGGCCCAGCGGGACGCGGTGTGATTGATGTGGCCGATGTGAGTGTGACGGCGGCTACGGTGTTTACGTTTTTTCTCCGAAGTTAATGGCTCGTCCGGCATCGCGGATTCGCTATCGAGCTGTGGGGAAGGCGACACGGGCCAAAGTTACGAAAAAATTGCTATTTCTGCCAGATAATTAAGCCATGCTGCCACTGCTCGACTAAAACAGGTTTGCCCGGTGTCCCGCGACGTGAGTAAGCTGTAACTCGCTTCTGTTTTTGCTCCGACTCCCATGCTGAACCAACGTATTCTCGGACTCCACAAGCTCGTCGTGGTGTGCCAGATCGGGATCGCACTTCTCCTGTTCGCCGCGCTTTACCTGGTCATTGTGGTGGATTTTGCCGCGGGACAGTGGTTCGGGTTACAGCGCTATGCGATCTACGCGTTTCTGGTCGGATTAGGGCTGTTTGTGGAAGGATCGCAAGAGGCGAAATCCAGCGAGCACTTGCTCGATATCGGAGTTTCAAATCGGTTTAACCGCACACTGCGGCAAACTCTATACATCACGGCGGCGATTACGTTTTTCCTCTTCCTGACGAAGGATCTAACCATCTCCCGTCCCTTTTTAGTGGCGTATATTTCGTCGATATTTTTAGTGCTCTACTACAGCCATCGCGTGCTTCCCGCGCTCATCTCGCAGCATGCGTTCCAAAGTCGGAAACGGGATCGCGCGATCCTAATCGGCCCAGTCCAGAATGCGGTGAAATTGAAAAATTGGCTGAGCAAACAAAGCCAGCTCGGCTATGAAACGGTGGGCGTGATTACGGAGGAAAGCGACGAGGCGCGGCGGCAGGGTTTTCAGGTCCTTGGCACGATCGACCAGACGGAATCTTTGCTTCAAACACACCAGGCCAGCCTCGTCATATTAACCGAACTCCCCTTCTTTTCGCAGTTCAACCGTCACCTCATCGGGCTCTGCGAAAGCCTCGGTGTGCGGTTGCTCATTTATAGCGATATCCAGGATAAACTCGGCTATCCGCTGCAATATTTCGCGGACGGCGACCATCGGTTTTTTACCCTGCGCGAAGAGCCGCTGGAAAATGTCATCAACGCTTACCTTAAGCGGGGATTGGACATCGCGATCTCGCTGCCGGTCTGCGTTTTCATTCTTCCGTTCACCAGCTTGTTGGTCGCGATATTTCATCGCCTGCAAGCGCCCGGGCCTTTGCTTTATCGACAACAACGGGCCGGGATGCAAAACCGCACATTCGTCATCAAAAAATATCGCACGATGTATGTGCACAACCAGTCGGAGGCGAAACAAGCTACCATGGGTGACTCGCGAATTTTCCCCTTGGGCGCCATTTTACGGAAGCTCAGCATCGACGAATTGCCTCAGTTTCTGAACGTGCTCAGCGGCGAGATGAGCATCGTCGGCCCGCGTCCGCATTTGATCGAACACAACCAGCAGTTCTCCAAATTTCTTCGTAATTATCACATACGAACCTTAGTCAAACCTGGAATTACGGGTCTCGCACAGGTGCGCGGCTTCCGAGGCGAAGCGAAGGAGGAACGCGACATCGAGCAACGCGTCGCTGCCGACATCGAGTATCTCGAAAATTGGAGACTCAGCCTGGAGATCACAATCATCTGGGGCACCTTCCTCCAGGTTTTCCGTCCGCCGAAAACGGCCTACTAACCATTTGAGTTACAGACGTATCAAGCTGCTCCCATTAAATTCCTTTCTCTCGCTGGCTAAATGAAAAATCTCGATCTTGCCGTGCAATTCTTTTTGCAGTTGGGTTGCATCCTACTCTTCTGCCGGCTCGTCGGTGCCATTGCCGCGCGTTTCGGCCAGCCTCAGGTCGTGGCGGAAATGATCGCCGGTGTGCTCCTCGGGCCGTCGCTTTTTGGATGGCTGGCGCCCGCCTGGCAGCACGCCCTATTCCCATGGGACTCGACTCAAAAACTCCGCGACACCCAGAGCTATCTCTTCCCCGCTTCGCAACTCGGCCTCGCCCTCTACATGTTCGTCGTCGGCATGGAATTTCGCATCGATATCGTCCAGAAAAAACTGCGCAGCGCCATCGCCGTCTCCGTCGCCGGGATGCTCGCGCCGTTTCTTCTTGGCGCCGGTCTCGGCTACGTGTTTTTCCACTACACCAAACTATTTCCGGCGAAAACTTCCCTGGTCGAAGCGATGCTTTTTCTCGGCGCTTCGATGTGCATCACCGCGTTCCCGATGCTGGCGCGGATCATTCATTTCAAGAAACTTTCCGGCACCACGATGGGCACCGTCGCCCTCGGTGCGGGGGCGATTGACGACGCCGTGGCTTGGTGTTTGCTCGCGGTCGTTCTGGCCAGCTTCGACAGTAACTGGACGCACGCCTGGGTAAACATCGGCGGCGGCGCAGCCTACGTCGTCATCACTCTGGCGGTCGTCCGTCCGCTTCTAACTCGCATGGAAAAATGGTTCGTCAGCGACGAAAGTCTCAACGACGCGGGCCTCGTCGTCGGCCTGGCGCTGATGGCGTTTGGCGCATTCATCACCGACAAAATCGGCCTCCACGCCGTCTTCGGCGCGTTCGTCATGGGTGCCGCAATGCCTCGTAAAATCATGGCCCGCGACCTCATCGCGCGCATCCAACCACTGACCGTCGCACTCTTGCTGCCACTCTTTTTCACCTACTCGGGCTTGAACACCAAGATCACTCTGCTTAACACCAGCTTCCTCTGGATGATGTGCGCCCTCGTTCTTGTTGCCGCCATTTTGGGAAAAGGCATCGCCTGCTGGCTCGCCGCACGCGCCACTGGGCTCCCGAACCGCGAAGCCCTCGGCATCGGCGTCCTCATGAACGCCCGCGGCCTCATGGAACTCATCATTATCAACATCGGCCTGCAACGCGGCATCATTTCCGAAGGGCTCTTCGCCACGCTCGTCATCATGGCCGTCATCACCACCCTCATGGCTTCGCCGATCTTCGAACGTCTGGTCGGATCAGAAAAAATGCCCGCGACAGTTTAATCGCGCAGGGCTTCCAGCGTTTTCAACGTCGCCCAGGCAGCGGCGACATGATGCACGCGAAAGATCGTCGCGCCGCGTTGCGCGCCCGCCACAATGCAGGCCACCGTGCCCGCATCCCGGTCGGCTGGCGGCACGCCGAGAACGTCGCCGATCACCGTTTTTCGCGACACCGGCAGCAGCGTGGCGAAACCAAGATCCGCAATCTGCTGAAACTCGCGATAGATTTTCAAATTGTCCTCGCGCTGTTTCGCAAAGTCGATTCCCGGATCGAGAATGATCTGTGCCTTCGACAAACCCGTCGCCAGCGCACCCGCGATTTTGTCCCGGAAAAAACTCAGTTGAGTTCCAACGATATCGTCGTAACCCACGTGCGTGTGGGCCACTTTCGGCTCGCCGACGGAATGCATAATCACGAGCGCCGCCCCGTGAATTCCGGCGATCTCAGCATTTTCCCAAGTCGGCAGCGCACCCATGTCGTTGAGAATGTCGCCGCCGATTAGAAGTAATTCGCGCGCCACATGTGGACGCCAGGTGTTGATCGAAAGGAGCGGTGGAAAAAGCTGAACGTCGTCGCGCGGCTGTGATTCCGCTGCAACTCGACTGAACTTTTCCACGACCGGTGCAACCCGCGAAATTTCTTCCGCCACCGCGATCGCGCTGCGATTCGTCCGCGCGCTTTCACCGCCGAGATCGATGATGTCCGCGCCGTCGGCGATCATTTTTTTCATCCGAGTTAGAGCCAATTCAGCGTTGAGCGTTCCATCGCCGGAGAACGAATCGTCGTTCAAATTCAAGATGCCCATGATGAGCGGACGCCTCGGAAAAAGGACCGTCCGTCCCCGGGCCACGAGCTTCATGAAAGTGGCACGCTCCGTTTTTCGCGCCGCGCAAACTGCACCGTCGATGTGTAACCCACCTCGCGAATGAGCTTTTCCGCGACAGGGAAATCCGCCCCGACTTCCTCCGGCGAATGTGCGTCGGAACTGACGACAATTTCCACTCCAGCGGCGAAGGCCATCTCGATCATCTCGCGCGCTGGATACATTTCCGCGACCGGTTTGCGCAGGCCGGCGGTGCTCACTTCCATTACCGTTCCCGTCTCTGCGAGCGCAGCAATCACCGGCTCATAAAACCGCCGCAGATCGCCGGCCGGACGATGTCCAAACTTTTTCGGTAAGTCCGGATGCGCCACAAAATCAAAGAGCCGACTCCGAATGCAACGCTCGTATTCCGCGAAATAAAGCCCCCAGATTTCCTCGACCGGGCGCTCGTCAAAACGCCCGATCCATTTCGGATTATCGACGTCCCAACCCTCGGCAATGTAATGGACCGACCCGATTAAAAAATCCCACGGCGCACGGTCAGCCAGCGTCCCGATCCAGCTTTCCTGACCGCGAATATAGTCCACTTCCAATCCCAACCGGACCGGAAACGGTGCGACTGCGGCACGCGCTTCGGCTACCAGCGCGAAATATTCGTCCAAATCCGCAGCCGCCATCCGCCAATCATCAAACGACTCCGCCATCGGAGAATGATCCGAGATTCCCACCTCGGCCAGTCCCATGGCCATCGCGGCCAGCGCATACTCGACCGGGGCTCCCGTGGCGTGCCCGCAGAGCGGCGTATGGGTGTGGTAATCGGCCAGCATCCCGCCTCCATAGCTGGGAAAACGGGCGCGCTCAAGTTGCATTCGAGTTCCAGTGTAATGCGTTTGACGACGCGCGATGTTAGGAGCATTGGTGCGGGGTGATTTCCACTCCTCGCTTTCTGGCCTGTGTTTTTCTCGGGCTTATGGCCTGGGGAAGCGGCGTCGGCGCAGAGTCCAATGAAACTCCGATGGCTTTTGCGAAGTTTGACGATTGGTGGACGCAATACGGCAACGTCGCCGCCGCGGAACGCCCGGGCCTGGTCGAAAAAGGGATCGCGCTCGCCAAAAACCGCCGCGATGCCATGGTCGAGTTGATCGAAGAAAACCCGGCGCATGCCATCGAAAAAGCGTTTGCCGAGGAATACCACAATGCGTTGCCTGCTGTAGTCGCGCCGCTCGTGGAAAAACACGTGCGCGGCCTGGCGAAACTGACGGTCACCAAGGGAAAACACGGTGTCGCCGAGCGTAACGTGACCATGGAAAAAGAGAGCTGGAAGGCGTTTTTCTACGGAGTCAGATTGGACTTGAACTCGCGTGGAGAAATTCCCATTCACGGCGTCGTGCTCGACGGACGCGTCGCGGTCGACGGCAGTCCGCTGGAGCGTTTTCCAAAACGGGAAAGTCTGCTCAACGTCCTGCGTCAGGGCGAAGGCAAAAAATCGTGCCCGATCTGCGGTGAGCCCGGGGTGATTCCAGCGGCCGTCGGCGATGTGCTGCTGTGGTTCGACACGGAGGAGCACCTCGTCGTTTGCGAGAAAGCGTTGGTCGAAAAAGAAGCGTCGCCCGAGGACGCAGAATAGACTGCAACTCCGTTCACTTCTACCTGAGCGTTTGGTGCCCGCCCATATCGTTCTAACTCGCCTGTAAAATTTCCGGCGCGATGGCCGCCGGTTGCCGACAAATCCAGCCCCCGCCCACGCAGACGTCGCCTTGGTAAAACACCGCCGCTTGTCCCGGTGTGACGGCTTTTTGTGGCTCGTGCAGAACGACGCGCGCCGTGCCATTGCCGTTCGGATAAATCGTCGCATCGGCCCCGGCGTGCGCGTAACGGATTTTCACGTTCACCTCAATCGGTTCGGTGATTTCGCCCAAGCTCACCCAGTTGACGCGATCCAACTCAAACTCCGATGAAACCAAGTCCTCGGCCTCGCCGACGATCACGCTGCTGGTCTCCGGATCGATATCGATCACGTAAATCGGCCGCGGCGATCCTCCGGGAAGTCCCTTGCGCTGGCCAATGGTAAACATCTCGATGCCCTCGTGCTGGGCGATGAAATTTCCAGCCTTGTCGTAGATGCCGCCACGGTGAAATTCCTTCTCGCCGAGGTGGCCGCGCAGGAAGGCTTTGTAATCATTCCCCGGCACGAAACAAATCTCCTGGCTGTCCACTTTATCGGCCACGCGCAAACCGAGTTGGCGGGCAATCGCGCGAATCTCCGGCTTCGACATGCCGCCGAGCGGCGTGAGCGCGTGAGAAAGTTGGTCCTGATTCAGGCTGAAAAGAAAATACGACTGATCCTTCTTAGGATCGACCCCTTTGCGCAAAACTGCGCGGTCGGCGTTGTGCTCGATGATCGTGTAATGGCCCGTCGCAATGTAGTCGCAGCCAAGCGCCTTCGCCTTCGTCCAGAGATTGCCGAATTTCAGCTTTTCGTTGCACATCACACACGGATTCGGAGTGCGACCCGCTTGGTACTCGCTTGAAAAGTATTCGATCACGAGCTGCTCAAACTGGTTCGATTCATCGACCACGTAATGTGGAATCCCCAGCGCGTGCGCCACGCCGCGAGCGTCTGCAATCGCCGACGGGCCGCAGCATTTATCCTCGGCGCGCGACATGCAGTCTTGCGGCCAGACTTTCATCGTGACGCCGACGACATCGTAGCCCTGTTCCTTCAGCAAATGGCCGCAGACGGAGCTATCAACTCCGCCGCTCATCCCTAATAGAACGCGCTTTTTTTCCATAACGAACCGCGAGATTACCACGAAAAGTGACCGGAGTCACATCCGACTCTGGCTATTGCGGCGCGAGATATTTCCGAACCGCCGCCGCACTCGGACTGTTCGGAAACGAGTGCAAAAACTGGCGCGCCACTTCATCGGCCTTCGCGGGATTTTTCAGCGTTTCGCTGTAAAGACTGGCCTGGTTATACAGGCTGTGTTCATGTTTCGGATCCTGTTTTTGCGCAAGCTGATACTGCTCCAGCGCGGCTTCCGGCCGATTGGAAAAGCGGTAGCAATTTCCCAAATCGGTCCGCACATCGGGATTATCGAAGCCAGCAGTCAGCGCCTTTTCGTAGCCCTGAATCGCCTCGCTCCAGCGCTGATGATCGTAATACCAGTTCGCCGATTCGACGATGCCCGTCGGCGGTTTGGCCTCGGGGCCAGCGAGCGGAGCCGGTTGCGCAACAACTGTCGCCGGAGAAAACACCGCAGGCTCGGCGCTTCTTTGCCCGCTGAGAAGCCAGACCACGATTCCGCCGGTCAACGCCGATGAAAAAACCGCCACGCTGAGACTCGCGAGAATGAGTTTTTTCGGCGTCCAGGCGTCCATCGTTTAGCGCCGGGATTTCGCTGCCCGATAAACCAGCACCGCACCGATCACGCTGACCGCAGCGAGCAGCAGCAGACTCGAAATATCCATCGGAGTTCCATCGATATGGAGGTGGCCGGGAAAACCGGGATGCGCCTGCGCCAGCGCCGGGGTGAGCAGAATCGCGAGGAAGATGGACTTCGTGTGCATGGGCGTTTCCTAGTTTCCATTCGAGTTGCAGTCAAGTCTAGGAACGCGGCGCGGCAAATGAGGAGTTGATCTTCGCGACGCGCTCCGCAAAGGATACGCCATGCAAACTGTTGGCATCGGATATGACGTGCACCGGCTGGTCGAGGGTCGGCGGTTGATCCTCGGAGGCGTGGAAATTCCCTACGCGCTCGGGCTCGACGGCCACTCCGATGCAGACGTGCTCTGCCACGCCATCGCCGACGCCATCTTGGGAGCCGCTGGAATGCGCGACATTGGACATCATTTTCCTAACACCGATGAATCGATCCGCGGGATCAGCAGCCTGGAAATTCTCAGTCGAGTTCAAGTGTTATTAACGACGCAACACCGACGCATTATTAACATCGACGCCACATTGATCGCCGAGGCGCCAAAGATCGCGCCGCATCTCGACGCCATGCAAGCCGCCATCTCGCGCGTGTTGCATTTGCCAAAAGAACGCATCGGAATCAAGGCGACTACCAACGAAATGCTCGGCTTCCTCGGGCGCAAAGAAGGCATCGCTGCGATGGCCGTTGCCAGCGTGGAAACCGTGCCCGAAAAACCCGAGCCCGTGGCGATCGCCTAAGATGTCGATCCAGTTCACGAACACGCTCTCCCGTTCGCTGGAGACTTTCGCGCCGCTCGATCCGGCAGGAAAAATCGTGCGCATCTACACTTGCGGCCCCACGGTTTATTCCTACGCGCACATCGGAAATTGCCGCGCCTACGTTTTCGAAGACCTTCTCCAGCGCCACTTGGAAAACCGCGGTTACGAAGTTCTCCGCGTCCTGAACATGACCGATGTGGACGACAAAACTATTCGTAACTCGCGAGCCGCCGGCGTGCCGTTGGCGGATTTCACCGCTGTCTACAAACAAGCTTTCCTCGATGATCTCGCAACGCTGAACATTGCGCCCGCGACTTACAATCCCTCTGCCACCGAGCCGCAATACATCGCGAAAATGATCGAGATGATCGGTGACCTTCTAGCTAAAGGCATCGCCTATCAAGCAGATGATCGCTCGATCTATTTTCGACTCTCGAAGTTTCCTAACTATGGAAAACTAGCGCACCTGAATCTGGAAGAACTGCGTCCCACCGGTCGCATCCAAAACGACGAATACGAAAAAGAAAGCATCGGCGATTTTGCTCTCTGGAAAGCGTGGGACGCCGAAGATGGCGATGTGAAATGGGAGAGTCCATGGGGCCCCGGTCGTCCCGGCTGGCATATCGAATGCAGCGCGATGGCGATCGCATTGTTAGGACCCGAGTTAGATATCCATTGCGGCGGAGTGGATAATATTTTTCCCCATCACGAAGCGGAGATCGCGCAGAGCGAATGCTGCACCGGAAAGACGTTTTCCAAATACTGGATGCATTGCACGCACCTGATGGTCGACGGCCAAAAGATGTCTAAGTCCGCTGGAAATTTCTACACGTTGCGCGACTTGCTAGCTAAAAACTGGACAGGTCGCGAAGTGAGATATGCGCTGCTCAGCGTAAACTATCTCCTGCCGCTGAACTTCACCATGGACGGCCTCGAAGCCGCGCGCAGAACGTTGCATCGGATCGACAATTGGGTGCGTCGAGTCGAGGACCTAGCTACCGCTCCAGCCGATGACACGACGTGGAAATTTTCATCGGAGTTCCATGCGAGTCTGGATCATGACCTCAACATTTCCGCCGCGCTCGGACATCTCTTTTTGCTGATCAACGAGACGAACGCACAGATGGACGCGGGACAGCTAGCACCCGCGGCGGCCGCCAGTTTATTGCAAAGCTGGGAATCGATGAATCGAGTTCTAGCTATTACGAAACCAAGCAACGAACTGCCAGCGGAAGTCGAGCAACTGTTAGCAGATAGGACTGTAGCTCGACTGAAAAAAAACTGGGCGGAAAGTGATCGTTTGCGCGATCTCATTTTGGCGAAAGGCTGGATCGTCAAAGATTCGAAGGAAGGAACGAAGGTGATCCAATCGTGAACTTGCGGCCCGAGGAATTTCTAGATTTCACCCAGACGAAACACGCGGATCTTTTCGCGGGATTGGAGTTTGCTTGGATGGCGCTACCATTGATTGCCTCGTATCTAAGCGAAAATCTTCAGCCGCTCAACGAAGGTGAATCGATTGGAACTCCGTTCATTTCCGCTGACGTTCGGATTGGAAAAGGAACGGTCATCGGCCATGGCGCGACCATATTTGGTCCAGCGTGGATCGGGGAAAACTGCGAGATTCGTCCAGGCTGTTATATTCGTGGCAACGTCATCGTCGGCGACAACGTGGTGTTAGGAAACTCATGCGAGTTTAAGAACTGTGTGATTTTCAACGACGCACAGATCCCGCATTTTTCCTATGTCGGAGATTCCATTCTCGGCTACAAGGCGCATCTTGCTGCGGGCGTGATTCTTTCTAACATGAAGCTTGATCAAACGCCGGTCACGGTTTCTGCCGGAGCTGATATCATTGCAACTCAACTGAAAAAGTTTGGCGCTATCGTTGGCGATCACTCCGAGATTGGCTGCAATGCGGTGCTTAGTCCTGGCTCCATCATTGGCCGGCGCAGCCTGATCTATCCCGGCACTCAATGGCGCGGAGTGTTAGCAGCCAACTCGATCGCACGTTTGCGCCAGCAGATCGACGTGATCGAGCGTCGCGACTAGCTATTGCTGGTTGATCGCCGTCTGGACTTCGGCTTTCGATTTCTCGATGTAATCCGTGCTGAAAATATTCAGCTCGCCGTTGGTCGGATCATAAATGGCGAAGGCCTGTCCATCGGAACGTTGCCAGGTCTGCGCACCTTCGCCGGCGACTTCTTCCCATTTGTTGCCCGCAGCGCTGGTGTCGAGCAGTTTGATCTGCGATTCTGCGGTTAGCTTTAAACTCGTTAGCGACGTGTAAGTGATGACTGCCGCTTTATTTTCGACGAAAAGGATTTTTACGCTGACACCTTCATTCTTATAGAATCGAACGTCACTCGTCTTGTCCGTCGGTGCGGTTGGTTTGCCGTAACGCGCGTCGCATTCCTGCACCGTGGCAAACATCTGCGCCTGAGCAGTCATGGCCCAGGTGAGACTCAATAAAACCAGCAGTAGGGAAATCGTGCGCATCAAAAGTTGAGCGGAGTTAGACACGAATCTGGTTTGCTTGCCAAGTGAATTTCACACATCGCGCTCCGGTCGCGGATCGCGGGCGAGCAAGCGGCGCATCGCTTCGGCGGGCTGGGCGTTCTCA
Organism: Spartobacteria bacterium; assembly: GCA_043758065.1. Lineage (GTDB taxonomy): Bacteria > Verrucomicrobiota > Verrucomicrobiia > Chthoniobacterales > DASVRZ01 > DASVRZ01. The sequence continues at coordinate 43,203 of JAYVOE010000025.1, forward strand.
TAGAGAATGGAATAAATCTCCGAGACAATCGGCGTCTCGATGTTGGCTGCGAGCGCACATTGACGGGCACTGCGCGTGGTCGGCACGCCCTCGGCGATCATTTTCGTGGAACTGGAAATACTAGCTAATGTCTCGCCGCGAGCGATGCGTTCTCCGAGTCCGCGATTGCGACTGTGACGGCTAAAACAGGTGACCATTAAGTCGCCGATGCCGCTGAGTCCTTGAAACGTTTCGCGACGTCCGCCGAGTGAAACGCCGAGCCGGATCATTTCGGCAAGGGCACGTGTAACGAGCGCCGCCTTGGTGTTATCGCCCATGCCGAGGCCATCGGAAATGCCGGCGGCAATCGCGAAGATATTTTTCAGAGCGCCACCTAACTCGATTCCGGCGACATCGTCACTGGTGTAGGCGCGAAAGGCGCAGCCATTGAGAACGCGTTGCAAATCGACCGCGACTTCGTGATCGTTTGATCCTAACACCACGCAGGTCGGACGTTGCTGCGCGACTTCTTCGGCGTGGGACGGACCGGATAGCACGGCGACCGGATTGTTAGGAAAATATTCGGCCACGATCTGCGTCATGCGCTCACCGGTATCGAACTCGATCCCCTTGGTGCAGCTCGCCAGAATGCACTCGGACTCAAATCCAATTTTGGCCATCTGCGCAACGATCCCGCGCAAGGCAATGCTAGGTGGAACTAACAAAACGATTTGAGCTTGAGCGCAATCTTCCAGCGCGTGAGTCGGGGTGATCAGCTCGGGCAGTTGGATGCCGGGGAGGTAAGTCGTATTCTCGCGATCCCGGCGGAGTTGCGCGGTGAATTCTTCGCCGCGAGCCCAGAGCGCGACTTCGTGGCCTTGTCGTGCTAGCACTAATGCTAGTGCGGTGCCCCAGCTTCCGGCTCCGATGACGGCGGTTTTCATTTCTTTTTTGTAAACCGCGGTTCCGTTCCGGCGATGAGTCGGGCGATGTTAGCTTTGTGGCGCAGCACCACTAACAAGCTAACGGTAATAGCGAAGATCAGGATGTAACTCCCATGAGAACTTTCGCGGACCACTAGCAGGTAGACCGCGACTGGAATCGTAAGAGCGGCAATGATCGAAGCGACAGAAACGTAGCGCGTGCTGTAAAATAAAATCAGCCAGGTGGCGAGGACGACTAACATGACGAGCGGTTGAAAGAGTGTTAGCAACACGCCGGCGGTCGTCGCGACGCCTTTGCCGCCTTTGAAGCCGAGCCACGGCGTATAGCTATGGCCGAGGATGCAGCTGATCGACGCGATGATTTCTCCCAGCTGATCGGGATGCGCGCCGGTGAGGAAACGTCCTAACAAAACAGCTGCCACACCTTTTAAGGCATCGAGCGCGAATACGGTGTAACCCGGCCCTTTTCCTAACACTCGTAGAACGTTGGTCGCGCCGATGTTCTTGCTGCCATGCTCGCGGATGTCGATGCCCTTTGTCCTGGCCACGAGAAATCCATTCGGGATCGATCCTAACATAAACGCCGACACAGCGGTGGTGATCAAGGGGACGGAATTCACGGGGAAAAAGTGATCGGAGTTAGAACGTTATCTGATGAGATGTTGCAGGATGTTACGAGCGCTGGCGGAGAAGTCCACCGTGCTGCAAAACGCCTCGCGCAGATAGTCGTGCAGCGCGACATGCGGCGAGGCCACGATGAGAAACGTGGCGAGCAGCGCGAGGTTCATCAGATAGATGATGACGAGTGAAAAGAGCGTGCCGTGTTCCGTCAGGTCCGTCTGGCCTTTGGGGATCATCCAGAGCGTGAATGTGAGATGAAATCCCCACGACGCGCCGATGAGGGCGAAGAGATATTCGTGATAGCTCTCCATGGGATGAAAGAGCGACACCGCGCCCCAGATCGCGATGGTTAGGAGGCTGTAGATCGGGAAAAAATACGGCGCGAGCGCGATGAGGAAATTGCTCTTGTCCGTAATGATGTGGCCGCCTTCGCTAGTCGCCTCGAAATGACTGACGCGACCACCCATGATCCAGACCCAGACGGCGTGCGTCAGCTCGTGACCATAGACATAGACTAACAACGGCTTCGGTAATCCAACAAACGCGATCAGCCACAAAATGACGCCGAGACCGAAGAACCAGAATTCCTCCGTGGCCCAGAAACGATGTTGCAACGTGGCGACGGAGAAGCAGTTAAAGAACGCCTCGGTCGCGATCCAGCTAACCGGCAGGAGAAACAGCCCGATGACGAATTTCAACCATCGGCTTGGGATGGTGAGCGGCGCGCGCTGTTCGTAAGCCATGGTCGTCCGCAGCAGCGTAGATTTCTCACGGGGTCGGATCGAGCGACGTTTGTTTCCTTTGGGCATTGCGATGCGGATAATATGGAAGTGGCCGGAGGAAGTCAAAACTGGGCCGCGACGATCTTGAGCTGTAAACTTTCTCAGCGGAGTTGGATTCGACTGTGGCGCAGAACGACAGTGGACTTACCTTTCGACTAAATCGCGAGATGTCGGCCGTCAGCGCGAGCCTGATCGGTGCGAAAGAAGAAGCCGGTTAAGACCCCGGGCAAAAAGCTTATATTAGGTGCAGCGGTGAAATCTGTTTCCGCATGGTGGACATTTTACTCGGATATTCCCATAACCTTCCGGAATTCGAAGCATTTGGGCGCAACAAGGACATCTAATAATGACCTTCGTGCTTTCCTTGTATCTGACGTATGCGGAAAGGCAGGAAGAAAGCCAGCGGTCATGCTGGATTAGACACCAAACAAAACTAGTCAAGTATACGAATAGAATCAAAATGGTTAAAAGCAGCGTTACCGGTACGGCAACAAAGGCGAAAATCATTAGGCTGATGGAGAAAATCACGAGGATGGCCTTGAGCCAGACAGGACGATCTCGGAAACGTGCGGCAGCATTTATCTGCTTCGGTGATTGAGTGTTTTTAACTTTCTTGCGAAACTCTTTTCGGAAGTGAGCCTTTCCCAAGCTGAAGACGGCTTTCCCCATTTCTATTTCCTCGCTAGCCGAAAGCTTGGGTGGCCTCCAATTCAATGTTACATATTGAAATTGATAGATCATATGCCGTTAGAGGTCAGCTATCAGGAGGCTAGTTCACCTCTAACCAGACTTGCTGCTCTGATAAGATTTCAGCAGTAGACTCCAGTTTCTCATCGATGTGCAGGGCTGAAATGTTCAAGTGATTGCTCCTTTGTATTTTTTGCGGAGATGACAAAAGAACAGATCGAAACAGATAGAGCTATACCTGATAAAAAAAGCGCAATCCAAGATACTAGCGAACGACTCCAAAAATCTCTTATCCATTGGCGAGTCTCCAATTCTAAAGCGTAAATGGAGGCATAATCTGGGCTCGAGAATCTGATGTTCGATTCAAAATGTAATTGCGTGTCAGGCCTGTCGAGAAAGCTATGGTCGCGCGTAGGGAAAAATATCTTTCTTAACCAACGATCAAGCCGTGGTCGCGTCCGAAGTTTCATAAAATTCTCAGATTCGGATGAATCAAACTAGCCAACATTACCCGTCGAAGGGGCGGTTCAGCGTGAGGTGGAAGAGGCGGCGGGTGGTGTAGTTTTTGTCATCCCAGTAGGGGAATAATGCGTCGGCGGCGTATTGCACTGTGATGCGGCGGTCGGTTATCGATTCGAGTTGCAGGCGTATGCTGCCGCGCAGGTCGGTGGCGTCGTCTTGTTTTTTGTTCTGCTTTTTGTCGGCATCGATCCAGGCGGCGAGTTTGCTGCCGAGCCCGGTGATGCGGGCGGCATCGACGCCGGGGAGGTTGTCGGCCGTGGCGTGGACGATGATGTCGCGGGTGTATTGTTCGAGGTTGTCGCGGTTGCCGGCAATGCGATGGCCGATGTGGTAGTTCGGCAGGAGTTGCGGGCGTTTGCGGGCAAATTTCTGCTTGGCGCGGCTTTGGAAATATTGGATTTCATGAACGAGATCGATCTCTTCGTCCGTCTCCTCCACGGTGATGAGCTTTTTTTCGTTGATGGCTCCGGTGGCTTGGGTGCTGGTGTTTTGGCAAGCCTGGATGTTGGCGATGAGTTCGTTCAGACTCGCTTCAGTAATGTTCCAATCGTCGGAGGCGGGATCGGGATCGCCGTCGCTTTCGACGAGCAGTGCGACGCGGACGGGATCGAGGGCGGCCTGGGCGATGTCGAGCGCTTTGGCGAGGGAGGCGATTTGTGCCTGGTTCAGGCCGGACGGGGTCGCTGGTTTTTTAGGCGGGGTGGAATCGTCGGGTGGGGGAGTGGTGGAATCAGGCATAATGGCGAGGGTTAATAGAAGTGGATCCTTTTAGCAAGATTTCTTGGTGGAAGTGCGCTGAGGAGGTTCAACGAGAGGTTTTCGCCTCCCTTTGGGCCCCAAACATCTGATTTCGGGCCATTGTTGTCTGATTTTGGCGCGAAACATCTGATTTCGCCCCGATGCGGTCTGATTCGGGTGCGAGCGTTGTCTGTTTTTCGCCCCGTGCGGACTGAATTTCCTGCGTTTTCGTCCGTCTCCGGGGCCTTGTGAACCGATATCACGCCGATGCGATCTGGTGTGGACGCCAGTGTCTTCTGATATTCTGCCGATGCGGACTGATTTTTAGTCACCAGCGTCTGCGCCACTCCTCATTTCGATCAAGAATATTGATTGCCGATCGGGAGACGGGTTAATAACTTTCAGTCATGTCGCGCATCGTGATCGACCCGGATATTTGCAATGGGCAACCTGTCGTGAAGGGCACGCGCATCACTGCCCAGACGGTGCTGGAATTTTTGGCGGCAGGATATTCGGTGGAAGAGGTGTTGGAGGAATATCCCTCGTTGACGAAGGAGGATGTGCTGGCCTGTATCGGGTTGTCGTCGGCAGAGCTCAATGCCCAGCCTGATACGGCTCTAACTCGAGCCTAAATACGCGCGGCCCACAAAAGAGCCTCTCTACGCCCGGCCCATGTAGTGGCCGTTGCGGGTGTCGATTTTGATGAGTTCGCCTTCTTTGATGAAGAGGGGGACGTTGACGACTTTGCCGGTCTCCAGCGTGGCGGGCTTTTGGACGTTGCTGGCGGTGTCGCCACGGACGCCTTCAGCGCTTTCGATGACGCGGATGTTGACGCTGGCGGGCATTTCGACCTGGACGGGTTTGTCTTCGACGAAGAGGACTTCGACCTGGAGGTTTTCGATGAGGTAGTCTTTGGTGTCGGCCAAAAGTTCGCCGGAGAGGGTGACGGTGTCGTAGGTGGCGGGGTCGATGAAGACGAAGTCGCTGCCGTCTTTATAGGAATACTCAAGTTGCTGGCGGGAGACGTCGATGAGTTCGATCTTGTCGGTGGAGCCGAAGCGGACGTCGGCGGATTTACCGGTGCCGATGTAGCGGATGATGGCCTGGACGAAGGCGCGCAGGTTGCCCGGGGTGCGGTGCATGACTTCGAGGACGATGGCGACGTTGCCGTTGTAGCGGATGGCTTGTCCTTTGCGGAGATCGTTGGCTGCGGGCATATAAAAAGTGAGTGGAGTTAGGGAGTTATCTGAGGTGCTAGGTATTAAAGGAGTTTGAACTTAGCGAGGTCTTGCGAATCTACAATGCCAATTGGGCGGCGGTCGACGTCGAGCACGACGAGGTCGTCGATGTGGTGGGTTTCGAGGATTTCGAGGACGGCGACGGCGAGTTCGCTGGAGAAAATAGTGATGGGACTGGGAGTCATATAGCGCTCGACGGGGTGGTCGCCGAGCGTGGGGTCGGTCTCGAAGTGACGGGCAAAGTCGCCGTGGGTGAAGATGCCGGCGAGGGTGCCGTCGGCCTCGGTAACGACGGCGGCGCCGCTGCGGCGTGCGCGCATTTCGTGGAGGACGCTACGGATCGTGGTGGTGCGGGCGACGAGGGCGAGGCGTTCGCGGTCGCGCATGATGTCGGTGACGCGGAGGAGAAGGCGTCGGCCGAGGTTGCCGCCAGGGTGGAATTTGGCGAAGTCCTCCGTGGTGAAGCCGCGGGCTTCGAGGAGGACCATGGCCAGGGCGTCGCCGAGCGCGAGCATGACGGTGGTGCTGGAGGTGGGCGCGAGCTGGAGCGGGCAGGCTTCTTGTTCGACGGAGGCGTCGAGGTGGACGGCGCTGTTTTTGGCGAGAAGGGACTGGGCGTTGCCGGTCATGGAGACGATCTCGACGGAGAAACGTCGCAGCGCAGGGAGGAGGCCGACGATTTCTTCGGTTTCGCCGGATGCGGAGAGGATGAGGATGACATCGCCATCCGAGACGACGCCGAGATCGCCGTGGATGGCGTTGACGGAATGGAGGACGACGGAGAGCGAGCCGGTGCTGGTGAGGGTGGCGGAGATCTTCTCGGCGATGTGGCCGGATTTGCCGACTCCGATGACGACGATCTTTTTTCCTGCCGCGGTAGCTTTGAGGAAAATTTCCATCGCAGTTACAAACGATTCATCGAGCCGGTCCTCCAATTTGCGCAATTCGGCGATCTCGATCTGCAACACGCGGCGCGCCTGGCTGAGATAGCTGATGGGGTCACTCATGGGAACCGCGCAGCCTACATGGGAGAAACCTGCGGCGTCACTTGGAAAAAATGACTTGATTCCCCCTCCGAGACCGCTATAAGTCCACTCCCGTATTTTACAGAATCCGACCTAACTCCAATCTATGTCTTCTATCGAACTAATGACCGAGCTGCTCGAAGCCGGTGTCCACTTTGGCCATCAAACCAAGCGTTGGAACCCCAAGATGCGCCCGTTTATCTACGAGAAACGCAACGCCATCTACGTCATCGACCTCGGCCAGACCGTTCGGCAGCTCGAAGTCGCGACTCAATTTCTGCATGACGTCGCAGCTCGCGGCGGAAAAATCCTTTTCATCGGCTGCAAAAAGCAAGCTCAGGAAGCGATCAAGGAAGCGGCTGTTGCGTGCGGCCAATATTACGTTAATCAGCGCTGGCTCGGTGGCACGCTGACCAATTTGCAGACCATTCGTAAGAGCATCGGTCGTCTCAAATACATCGAGACCATCGAAAAAGCCCCGGAATACAACATGATGGGCAAGCAGGAACTCGCCGCCCTCGCTCGTGAAGGCGTCAAGCTCGCTCGCAACCTCGATGGCATCCGCGACATGGACAAACTTCCTGACGCGATTGTCATCATTGACACCACTCGCGAAGGCATCGCCGTCGCCGAGGCTCGGCGTTTGAAGATTCCGACCGTCGCCGTGGTGGACACCAACGCTGATCCGGAGCTGATCAATTACCCGATTGCTGGTAACGACGACGCGATTCGTGCGATCCGCATCGTTCTCCAGAAACTGGTGGACGCCATCGTTTCGGGCAGCGGTTCTTCCGCGAAGAAGGAGCAAGCCGCTCTTTCCGGCGTCGCCGAATAACGTTTTTTCTCCGGCTTTTCGTAGCTGGAGCGATGCCCCGGGTTTCACAAAAATCCGGGGCAAATCATTTTAACACTTCACTCTAACTCCCATGTCAGCCGTCGAAATTAATTCTCAACTCGTCAAACAACTCCGCGACAAAACCAACGCGGGCATGATGGATTGCAAACGCGCCCTCACCGAAGCCAATGGCGATCTCGAGCAGGCCGAAGTCGTCCTCCGCAAAAAAGGCCTCTCGCAAGCCGGCAAAAAGACTGGTCGCGCCGCCAAGGAAGGCATTGTCGCCTCTTACATTCACATGCAGGGCAAAGTCGGCGTCCTCGTTGAGATTAATTGCGAAACCGATTTCGTCGCCAAGAACGACACGTTTCGCGATTTCGTGAAAGACATCACCTTGCACATCGCCGCCGCCAGCCCAAGCTATGTGACGCGTGAGCAAGTGCCCGCCGCCTTGATCGCGAAGGAGCGCGACATTGCCGCTGGTCAGGTCAAAGGCAAGCCAGAGAACATCGTCGAGAAGATCGTGGACGGGAAGATCGAGAAATTCTACAGCACCGTCTGTTTGCTCGATCAGGCGTTCATCAAAAACCCCGATCAATCGATTGGCGACTATGTGAAAACGAAGATCGTCGAATTGGGCGAAAACATCGTCCTGCGTCGCTTCACTCGCTACACCGTGGGCGAAGATTTGGGTGAAACTCCGGTGGAAAACGCCGCGGCGTAAGATTTCACTGCAACTCGAATCAAAAAAAGCCGCGACTGATAATCGCGGCTCTTTTTTTGCCTGAATCGGATGGAACTCCGCTCAAAAAACGGCCTTGGCGGAGACGGCGACATAAGGCGCGCCTTTGACGCGATACTCGACGTCGATGTCGTCGTAACGGAAGTTGCGCTCGATGGACCAGCCGGCGTTGACGTTGAGCGTCATCGGTTTCCAGCCGCGGTAGGTTGCACCGATGCCCGCGCGGATCTCGTAGTAATCGAGGTGTTTATCGGGGTAATTCTGCTCGGTCTTGGCCGTGGTGTAAGTGCCGCCGGTCAGTTCGCCACCGAAGCTGAGAGTCAGATCGGAGTTCGGGGAATATTCCACCTTGGGAGCCGTCAAGAGGGCGCGGACTTTCCAATGATCGTTCACCGTCCAGATCAAGCCGCCGGACGGCAGAATTTGATACATGCCCCATTGGTTGTAACGCGCGCCGACGACGGCGACGAGGCTGGGCGTGAGGCGATAACTGATGTAGCCGGTGATGGGAACATTGAAATAATCGCTGCCGATCTCACTGCCGTAGATTCCGGGGCTGGCGTAGAGCGACGCCGCGATGTCGCCCTCGGCGCGAAATTCCACGCCAATGTCGGCCCCGAGTTTGTGAAGCGTCGTGGGTACCGGCGCGAGCGAGGTGCCGAAGTCGTAGCGATCGTAAAACGCATTCACGGTGAAATAAGTCGTGTCGCGGACGGGTATGGCAACGCCCGCGCTGACGTTGGCATGAAAGGCGTCCTGATCGCCAGCGGGACGGTAGCGGAAATCGCCCGTGCCGACGTAATCGGATTGAACGCGGAAATTGATCTCGGTGCGTTGCACAGATTGCACTGGAACTGCGATCTGTTTTCCGTCATCGACGACAACGGAACCGGCGACGGCGACGGCGACTGAGGCGAGGGCGAGGGTGAAAAGTGAGGCGAGTTTGATCATAATGTAAAATTGGCTAGGTGGATGATCCATCTCGTGGGACTCGGTTCATAGGATTGGTGGAGGAACGGGAAACTGGGCGGGGTTGAATGTATTTAAGTGAGTGCGCTCTAACTCGAATGAAGTGCGGTGCGCTGGCGGTTGAGCCAGACTTTGCAGGCGCTTTTCATCCGAGTCAGAATGTAATAGACCGTCTGGCTGCGGACGCGGACGAGCTCGCCGCCGACGAGTTTGGGAACAAAATCGCTCTCGACTTCGAGGATTTGCTGGACAGGAACGGCTTCGAGCCCTTTGCAGAGAATGGCGGTCATGGCCTTGGTCAGTGTCTGGACTTGCGGCCCGAGGCTGATGCGAAAATGCGCACCTTGTTGTCCATCGACACGGAGAAAAACGCCCACGGTGTCGGTGCATTCCTCGTCTTTGCGCACGTCTTCGAGATCGAAGGTTTCGCCCTCGTGCGGAGCCTGGTTTTTCGCCTGATCTGCGTAGGCAATGAGGGCGTCCACCTTTTCCTCATCGGGCAAATACTCGAAAAGCTCGATGATTTCCGTGAGTTTGGGCGGGTAGTGGTTTTCGAAGCTCAAGAGACGAAAAAGTGAGGCGAGTTAGAGTCCTTTCACGATCGGCGAGCCGACTCGATTGCCCCATTCGGTCCAGGAACCGTCGTAATTGCGGACGTTTTCGTAGCCGAGCAAATAGGTGAGGACGAACCACGTGTGACTCGAACGTTCGCCAATGCGGCAGTAGGCGATGATGTCGTCATCGGACTTCAAGCCGACTCCGTCCGTGTAGATTTTCGTGAGTTCGGCGGCGGATTTGAAGGTGCCGTCGTCGTTGGCGGCGGTTTTCCAGGGAATGCTCGCCGCGCCGGGAATGTGGCCGCCGCGCAGGACGCCTTCCTGCGGATACTCGGGCATGTGGGTGATGTCGCCCTTGAATTCGCCGGGCGAGCGGACGTCGATCAGCGGTCGGAAATTTCTGCTATGAGCGAGAGTGTCCTCGTAGAAAGCGCGGATTTTGCCGTCGAGGCGCTCGGCAGGAACGGGGTAGTTGGTCGGTGTGAGCGAGGGTTTTTCGCGGGTGATTTCGCGACCTTCGGCGATCCATTTGTCGCGACCACCATTGAGGACTTTCACGTTTTCATGGCCGAAAAGGCGGAACGCCCAGAGCGCGTAGGTGGCCCACCAATTGGATTTGTCGCCATAGAAAACGACCGTCGTTTCCGGGGTGATGCCGTTTTTCGAGGCGACAGCGGCAAATTTCTCCGGGGAAATGTAGTCGCGAATCGTGTCGTCTTGAAGATCCGATCGCCAGTCGATGTGAACTGCGCCGGGAATGTGGCCGGTGGAATACAGGAGGACGTCTTCGTTGCTTTCGACAATGCGGATCGATGGATCGTTCAGGTGAGCGGCCAGCCATTCGGTGCTGACGAGGGCTTCGGGATGGGCGTATTCGGTGGGCATAAAAAGTGAGTCGAGTGAGAGTCGAATGGTAAGGAGAGAAACCTCCCATGCAAGCGTGGTATTTTTAACCTTGGATGGAGGCCAGCGCAACCGCTCCGCCGACCGCGACGAGCGCCCCGAGGATGGAAATGACGCCCGGCTTTTCCTCGCCCGTGAAAAATTGCAGCAACATGACGATCACCGGACTGGTCGCGACGATCGCAAGGACGATGGCACTGGGTGTGGTCGAGAGGGCGTATTGATAAAATCCTACGCCGAGACATGGGCCGGCGAGTCCATTGAGCAGAATCAAGTGCCAGCCAACGGGCAGTTTTTTCATTGGAGTTACAGTGAAATGGAACGAACGCCGACGATTGACGATGAGAATGAAAATCGTGGTGACGAGGAAGCCGCCGAGCATGCGCTGGAATGCTGCGGTCCCGCCGTCGATCGCGGTGTGCGATGCGAAATTGAGGGCGTTGGCCTTGCGGCTGATGACCGCGCCGAGTCCCTGGCCGAGGGCGGAGAGAACGCCGAAGCCGACGCCGCTCCAGAAAAACCGTGGCGTGGGAATTTTTCCATTGGGGAGCAAGGCGACTGCGACTCCGCTCAAAATCAGGATGCCGCACGATCCTTCCCGGAAAGAAATTTTTTGGCCCAGCCAAAGCCACTCGGCCAGTCCGGCGACCGGTCCGGCCAGACATTGAGTGAGCAGCAGGGAAAGCCGCGGGCCGATCCGCGGAAGCGCGCCGAACAGCGCCATATCGCCAAGCCCGAAACCGACGCAACCGCTCAAAATCAGCCATTGCAATCCAACTCCGCTGAAACCTTTTCCAAAGGTGAACGACCAAATCCCGAGCAAAGTCAGCGCCACTATGACGCGGCCCATGTTTGCCGTAAACGAACCGAAGATGCGAGCTGAACGCCCACCAAAAATAGCGGAGAACGCAAAGAGAAAAGCAGTAAGAACGGCGGAACCCATGTTTGCGCCGCAATCTGTCGGAGATTGCCGCGGAACGCACTAAAGTACTTGCCAAATGGCGATTTACCGGCAAACTCATTGACACAAAGCGGGTATAGCTTAGTGGTAAAGTTCTAGTCTTCCAAACTAGCCATGCGGGTTCGATTCCCGCTACCCGCTCCATTAGTTTTTAAATCACGTTCCTCAGATGCTTATGAACTCACCATCTCTCGCAAAAAGCCTTCGTTCCTTGCTCGCTTTGGCGAGTCTTTTGCTCGCTTCGACCACAATGCATGCCGCAACCGGAGATCAGTTGCTCGTAGCTGCGATGCCAGCGGCTTCTGTGAACTCCGCCAACATCAAGAGCGACGTGATTCTTCGGGCAGTGTATCAGGCTGTCAGCGAAAATCACAAGCAAGCTCCTGATATCGTTTGTGCTGCGATGAATCGCGCTCACGGCGAAGCGGTCCATCGCGAAATCGTGCGGACTGCCATTACGGCATTGGGCAAAGATACCAAGATGGTTCCCGAAGTGGTCGCATCGGCAGTGCGCTGCTCGACATGCCGCAACGGCGACGGAAAGAGTGATGGCAAGAGCGAGTCGGATCTAGGCTGCGAATGCGCCGCGCAATTTACTCGCGTCGCCATCGAAGCCTTGGGGGCTGATCCCTCTGAACGTCTGGTCGACGACATCGTAATCTACGTCATCCGTGCGTTGGATGGTCGTTGCGGGGGTCGGATTGTGGACGCCGCCTCTCAATCCGCGCCGCAATATGCCAGCAGCATTGCAGACGCGGGTGCGCGCGCCAGCCGTGGCGGTGGTTTTGATAATGCGAACGATCCGGGCGATGTCGATGGCATCGTTTTCAATCCTACCGGTCGTCCCGTGCCAGCACCCTTTGTCTTCCCGCCAGCAACAAATGGCGGTCTCGTTCCCGACACTACGCCAGTGAATTGACTGGAACTCCCCTCACTTTCTAAAAAGGCGCAGACTACACTCTGCGCCTTTTTTGTTTGACCATGCGCCCGCCATTGATTGCTGCGATCATTGTCACTTTCCAGCGCGAGCCCGAACTCACCCGGCTCCTCCGATCTCTGGAAGGCTCCTCATTGCGACCTGATTTAGTCGTCGTCGTGGACCATACGGCCCGGGCTTCCACGCAAGGTTTGCTCGCCAAATTTCACTTGGAAACCCACTACATCGCCGCCCCGGAAAACCCCGGCCCCGGCGCCGGTTGGAAAAATGGGATGGAGACAGCTTTAAAACGTCTCCCGGAATTAACCCATTTTTTAATTCTCGATGACGACGTGGTGCTCCCCGTCGAAGCGGTGCGGCATTTGCATTCCGCATCGGCCAGTGCGGCGATCACTTGTCCAATGCTCTTGGACTCCGATGAAAAAATTTGGGCATTTCCAGAGCCGGTGGATCCGCCGCGAAGAGCCAACATCCGAAAAGTCCAAACGTCCCAAGACTGCGCTCAGCTTCTTGGAACTGAGCCGCTTCCATTTCTTTGGTGCACCGGGGCGTGCGTGATGGTCCGGCGCGACGCCGTGGACGCCGTTGGGTTTCATCGTACCGATTTCTGGATGCTGGGTGAAGATTTGGAATATTCGATGCGCCTTGTCGGATTTGGCGGCGGGCTTTTTCTCCCGGACCTCTTTGTTCATCATCTCCCGCCGCCGCCAAAAGACACCCGGCAAGCGGAAGATGCGAACCGCCGCAAGTTCGATTCATTGCTGCAAAACCTCGCCTACCTTTCCTTTCATCATCCCCACAGCGCGCACTTAAAGTCCTATCTGCCCGGCAATGCCCGTCGCTATTTCCGCACATTTGGATGGAACTCCGATGCATTTTTCACGGTTTCGAAAGCCTTTTGGCGCGGAGCGATCCTCGGGCGACCTTCAGGAACCGGAAGAAACCCTTCTTGAAATGCCATTCGGCACGGACGAAAGAATGGATTCCGTGAAATCGCTCCCCCAGCCATGTTAAAAACCATCCCGGTCCTGGGTGTGCCGGTCGCATGCGTCGATTACGAAAGCGGGCTCGCCGAAGCCAAGCGCCTCATCCAGCTCGAAAAGCCGGCCGCTGTTTCCGCCTGCAACACGCATATTATCGCAGCGGCCCGGAAAGATTCGAGTTTCAACGATATCATTCAACATTTTGATCTGATCCTGCCAGACGGAATGCCTGTGGTCTGGATGATGAATCGCCAGGGGGCGGGATTAACCGATCGTGTTTACGGCCCGTATTTCATGCGCTACGCCTTGGTAAATGCGCCTGCGCCGTGGAAACATTTTTTCTTTGGCTCCACCGAATCCTGCCTTGAGGAATTGGTCGCTTCCGCGAAACAACTCCAGCCAGAAATCCAGATCGCAGGAGCTTATTCGCCGCCGTTTCGGAGTTGGACGGAGGCCGACCACGAAGAGCACGCACGAGTTATCGCCAGTTCCGGCGCGGATTTTATCTGGGTCGCATTGGGAGGAGAACGCCAGGAACGTTGGATCATCGAACAGCGCTCGCGTTTCACCCGCGGCGCATTTTTTGCCGTCGGCGACGCATTCGAGCTGCTGGCGGGCCGTCGCCCCTATGCCCCGGACTGGATGCAGCAAAAAGGCCTCACTTGGGCTTACCGCCTCTATCAAGAACCCGCCCGCCTCTGGCCACGATATTTCAAGTATAACTCCCTCTTCCTGAGATATTTAATTCAGGACACATTACTCCCAAAGTCCGATCAAAAAAGCACTTTTTCCGGGAAACGGATCGCATTCCTCGGTTCACGCGGCGTTCCGGCTCGCTACGCGGGATTTGAGACGGTCGTTGACGAACTCGGTAGCCGCCTGGTCGAGCGTGGTTACGAGGTCAGCGTCTACAACCGATCCAATTACTACCCGGAAAAGCCGCCATCTCATCGGGGAATGCGACTTATTTACCTTCCTACCATCCGGATTCGCAGCGCCGAAACGATCATCCATACGCTCCTCTCGTCGTTTCACGCAATGTTCGCCCAATACGACGTCATCTACTTGTGTGGCGTGGGCAACGCTTCCCTCGCGATATTGTTGCGTTTCGGCGGGCGAAAATTGGTCATTAATGTCGATGGAATCGACTACAAACGGCCAAAATGGAGCGGTTTCGCACGCTGGTGGCTGAGAAAAAGCGAGCGCTGGGCCATGCGACTTTGCGACCGTGTTATTGCAGACAATCTGACGGTCGTCTCCCACTACGAAAAACAGTATTCCTACAAACCGGATTATATCGCCTACGGAGCCAACGTCGACGTGCCAGAATCGCCTCTAACTGAACTCAAAAAGTGGGGTTTGGAGCCGCGAAATTACATCCTTTTTGTATCCCGACTATCGCCGGAAAATGACGCTGACCTTCTGCTGCGAGCCTATAAAAAATCGGGCGTTCAGATGCCTTTGGTGATCGTCGGTTCTCATGGTTACGAGTCGGCGTATTATGCACATCTGCAACGACTTGCGACGACGACCATGATCTTCACTGGAGGCGTTTTTGGCGAAGGTTACAAAGCACTTAGCCAGAACTGTCAGTTCTTCGTTCTCCCAGCGGCCATCGAGGCAACGAGACTCGTTTTGCTGGATCAAATGGGATTTGGCAACGCTATTCTATTTCGTGAATCGCCCGCCACACGTGAGGTCATCGCCGAAGCAGGAGAAGTATTTGGCTCAACGCAGGATCTAGAGACAGATTTAGCCGAGAAAATTAGTCTCCTCGCCAATGATCCCAGCCGGTGCGACCAACTCCGTGGGCTGGCTCTCGCTCGCGCCCGCGACTTCTATGCTTGGGAGCGAGTCACCGACCAATATGGAAGCCTTCTGGCGGGTCTCAGCGAACACGTAGCCGTGTCATGACCAAGATCAGCGTCATCACCCCAAGTTTCCGCCAAGTGGAGTGGCTGCGTTTAGCGATCAAATCCATTGCTGATCAACGGGAAAATGGATTCGAGTTAGAGCATATTGTGCAGGATTCCTGCTCGGACGACGGCACTGCCGAGTTCTTAAAATCCCAACCGGAACTTCGAGCATTTATCGAGAAAGACACTGGCATGTATGACGCTGTCAACCGCGGCCTGCGCCGGTCTACGGGCGACATCGTTTCTTATCTGAATTGCGATGAGCAATACCTCCCCGGCGCATTGGATCGAGTGGTGCAATATTTTGATCAACACCCGGAGGTCGATATGCTTTTCGCCGGACTCATTGTGGTGAATGGCCAGGGAGAATACGTCTGCAGCCGTAAAGTTTTACCGCCGCTGGAGACGCACACGCGGTTGTGCCATCTCAGCACGTTTACCTGCTCAACCTTTTTTCGGAGGCGAATCTTTGAAGAACTAGGGCTGTTTTTTGATCCGAGTTGGAGAGCAGTGGGCGACGCAGAATGGATGCTGCGCTGTCTGAAACGTCATGTCAAAATGGCGTCAATTCCTGACTTTACCTCCGTGTTTGCCGATATGGAGAGCAATCTCGGCACCTCTGCTGAAGCAGAGCATGAGCGAAACCAATTGCGTGACTCTGGAGCCGCATGGATGCGCTCGATGACTCCGTTGGTCGCAGCACATCACCGGTTTCGACGTTGGATTGGCGGAATTTACCGTCAGTCGCCGTTCTCTTACGCGATTTATACTCTGAAAAAGCCAGACTTCCGGACCACATTTACAGTCCCCTCGCCGACCACCCTTTGGAAAAAGCGGTTTACCCTGTTGCGATGACGGTGATACTTTTCGAGCTGCATCACATGGGCGACTCGGTCTTGAGCATCCCATTCGTGCGAGCAATGACCGGCAAAAACCTTCACGTCGTCTGCCGAGGTGGTTCTGTCCCAATCTTTCACAAGTTCCTTCCCCTGAACAATATCCACATCTGGGAGCCGTGGTGGGAATTGCCCGCAGCAAAAATCCACTCGAGTTTAAGTGAACTCTTCCGCTTGTTAAAAGTCCTGCGGGGATTGCGTTGCGATCTAGCACTCTGCGTGTGGGCGGATTCGCGCGTCCATTGGTTGATGCGACAAACGGGGACGAAAACGACATTTGGATTCCCGGTAAATCGACGAAACTTCTACGCTCACGAGCGCCCGTGGCGCCGTCGTCGGATGCGAATCGGACAAATCCTGGGCTTGCTGAGTCCGTTAAGTCATCCGATTCAGCGCAGGGGTTATCAGCAGTCTCATCTAGATGATTGGCAGCAATTAACCGAGGCCGCAGGGCTTCTATGGGACACAGAAGTGCCGTGGTTCGATGTGAAACCAGCCTCGGATGCCGCGCAGTTGCGGAATCCCAACCGGAAAATATGGCTAATTCATCCCGGTGGCCGGTTGCCTACCAAGCGTTGGCCGATCGAACGGTTCCAAGCGCTTTTGCAAACCCGATTTTTAGACTCGAGTTGCATCCTAATCTCGCCGCCAGACAGTAATTCGCTCGTCCCAGCCGGGAAAAATCAGATCGCGGTCAGGACTCAGAGTTTTGAGGAATTGCTCTCCTGGATTGCGGCTGCAGATGCCGTTCTTTGCAACGATTCCCTCGTGTCTCATCTAGCGGCCGCGCTGGGGAAACCCGTCTGGACCATCTTCGGCTCCGGCAATCCCAACTGGTTCGCTCCATTTCAGAATGTTCAGCGCGTTATTGCCTGTGACGTTTGCTCATTCAGACCCTGCGTTGATCGATGTGTGCATTTGTCACCCATTTGTCTTGAATCCGTGACAGTGGATCAAGTATCAACCGCGGTTCCCCTCACGGACAATTTCAGTTAACTTAGAACGATATCACATGAGTCACCCAAAATCGTCCATCCTCGTCCTCGGCAGTGGAGGTCTATTGGGGCGCCACGTGGTCCGGGAATACGCTAAGCACGGGGAGCGAGTTGTTGGACTTGCCCACGCCGATCTGGACGTCACCAACGAGGCTGCCGTGATTGCTGCTCTGGACGAATCCCAGCCGGAAGTGGTGATAAATTGCGCCGCTTTATGTCATTTCCAACGTTGTGAAGACCGGCCAGACCTTTCCTCCGCTGTCAATCGTGAGGCTCCCATCCGCCTGGCTCAGATTGCTGCAGAGAGAACGATCCGCCTGGTGCACTTCAGCACCGATTACATTTTTGATGGTAAATCCGAAGTGCCTTACCGAGAGGAAGATGCGCCCCATCCACTGTCTGTTTACGGGTTGCATAAAGCGGCTGTGGAGAAAGCATTTTTGCCTTACGGAGAACAGCACCTTTTGCTTCGGGTGGCGTGGCTTTTTGGAGAAAGAGGGAAAACGTTTCTGAGCCTTCTGCCAAATTTACTGATGCATCAACGGCGGGTTGAGGTCGCCAGTGGCAAGCGTGGATCTTGCCTGCACGTCGGCTACGCGGCGCAAATGGTCCGAAATCTGGTCGCAAAAAAAACAACCGGCTTGCTCAACCTTGTCCACTCCGGCGAGGCCAGTTGGGAAGGGTTCGCTCACGAATGTCTGCGTCAGTTACGCGAACGAGGTTCTCATCCGAGTTGCAATGAAATCGTCGAGATTCCATTGGAGAAAATGACGGTTCTAACGGGCTCTCGCCCGTTGTATTCTGTTCTGGATACCAGGCGGCTGACTGAGGAAACGGGCGAAAATCCACTGCACTGGCGGGAAGGTTTAAGCCAGTTTCTGGAGATTGCGTATCCAGTAGCGCCGCCGGTTCTTGCGTAATAGACGCGACCGGTGAATAATTCGCCGCAGCTTTCCATTGCATGATGTCCCCATCTAAATCACTCAGCTTACAGTGGATTTTTCCCGTTTTAGCGACGCTCGCCATCGCAGTGGGATTGTATTTCGTCTTCCCGTATGCCAGTGGCTACGGTGACACGTTAGGGAGCCTTTACGGAATTTTCTACGCGCTATCGACCGACTATGGGAGTTGGGGACACTGCCTCCTAGTTTTTCCGATTGCGGCTGGATTGATTTACTGGAAACGCCGTGAATTGGCTGTAACTCCGATCCGCGGCACACTCTGGGGACTCGTCCCCATTCTCTTTTCCATGCTGCTTTATTGGATCGGGTACAAGACGAGCGTCCAATATTTTGGCTTCGTCAGCGTGCAAATCTTTCTGGGAGGCGTGGTCATTTTTTTCCTCGGCTGGGAGTTTTTCAAAGTCATCCTCTTTCCGTGGGCCTTCCTGGGATTTGCCTGGCCATTCATTTTTCTCGATGCCGAAATCGCCTTTCCGCTTCGGATTAAAATGTCAGCTCTGTGCTTCCATTTTCTGAATTTGATCGGACTTCCAACGCTATTAAACGGCACGGCACTCGTGTCCGCGCCCGATTATGTGCGCCATTTTGCCGCAGGCGAGCGGTTCCAAGTGGACATCGCGGATCCGTGCTCCGGCATTCGATCGCTTTTTGCGCTGACCATGATTACCGCGCTCTATGGCTATTTGACGCTGCCGAAAACATGGCAAAAAGTCGTCCTTTTTCTGATGGCATTTCCGCTGGCCATCGCAGGAAATTTCGTTCGGATTCTCCTTCTCACTTTCGGAACACTTAGCTTTGGCGCTCAGTTCTCGATCGGCACCCTGGATCATCCTACGTGGTTTCACACCGGCGCGGGATATTTCGTTTATGTCATAGCCCTGGGTGGAATGGTCCTGCTGGGAAATCTCCTGATGCGAAATTGGACGGCTAAAAAACCCATGGGTGTTCCAGTCAAATCATGACCTCCGCCGGATCGACGTTTGCCAATGGCGCCCAGATCAGCCCGTGGCGCTCGATTGCGCTGCTGATCATCGGGTTTGGAACGCTCGCGATGTGTCATTTCACCAGCAACGTGAGTGGCGTCACCGAAGCGGGCGTTACGCTGGATCTGCCCATTTTTCTCGGGCAATACATGGGCCAGGATCAGGAAACGTCGCTCTCAGAAAAGGTCATTCTTCCTGGCGATACGAAGTTTGCGAAGAAAGTCTATTCTTCGTTGCAAGGCGATTACATTTCCTGCCAGATCGTCCTTAGCGGTGGGGAAAAGCGCAGTATTCATCGTCCGGAAACCTGCCTGCCCGCTCAAGGCTGGACCATTGGCGACGCACGCAAAGTCGCGATAAAACTGGATAACGGGCAAACGCAAAACGTTATGCAACTCACTCTCCGCCGAATTGTTGAGGTGGGGCAGAACGATCGTCGCACACTGACAAACGTCTTTTATTACTGGTTCGTCGGCAAAGACAAGACGACTCCAGAACATCGCGAGCGCGTTTTATTGACCAGTTGGGATCGTGTTTTCCACAACGTGAATCACCGTTGGGCCTATGTCATCGTTAGCGGAATCGTGCCGGATCAGGGTCGGTCGGGAACGAATCTTCAGCCGGAAACCGAGAAAAAGCTGACCAAATTTATCGCGGCAATTGCGCCGAAGATTCAGCATCCCGACGTTGTTTCGCGCTAAAATTGAGCGGAGTTACACTGAAATCTAGATCCGCTCCGGAAAACTGAGCGGAGTTAGACTTCTTTCTCGAGCCGCTCGCTGAGCCATTGCTTGATCATGCTCTGGTAATTTAAATATCGAGAACGAGCCAACCGCTTAATGCGCGCCAGCATTCGCGGATCAAATCGGAGAGTAATCGTCGTCGAATCCCGCATCTCCGTCTTCTGGAGCGATGCCTGGAGAAGATGTTGCTCCAGGCGGGCGCCCGCCCAAAAAGCGGCTTCCTCCTCCTCGGAGCTAAATGACGGAACTTCAGACCACGCGGTAATACTTTTCATAGGGCAAATTCGGCGTTTTTGCGGTCGTAATAGCTCACTTCCTCTCCGACCATTTCCCGCGAACAGATTACGCGATAACGTTTCCCATCGGTCCAGAAGACACTGAAAATGGGGCGTCCGTCGACAGATTTGCCGAGGCAAAAATAGCGTGCATCGTTCGACGGGCCGACGGAATCCGGCAGAAACCGCAGGCTAAAAGGATCTTCAAAAGACTCCTCGATCTCTCGCGGGGTGATTTTTTTGAGATTAAAAGGAGCGTCGAGCCAGTCGAAATCCATGGGAGTTAAAGCGATATGTTAGGGTGCCGGTTGGATGAGCTCGATCTCGTAACCTTCCGGCGCGTCGATGAAAGCGATTTTACTGCCACTCGGCGAGGAATGTGGTCCGTCGCTCAGCGGATATCCCTTGGCGGCGGCTTCCTTCGCAAATGCTTCCAAATCAGCGACTTCGAAGGCAAGATGAGTCAGGTCGGGGCCGACCAGCACCGGGCCACTTTCGTCGAATTTGCAAATTTCAATCTCTTCGCTGCTGCCCGGAGCTTTGAAGAAAACTAATTGCGAACCCCGACCGGAGGTATGACGCCGGGTTTCCTCCAAGCCGAGCACTTCCTTGTAAAAATGGACGGTTTTTTCCAAATCCTGAACGCGATAGCGGGTGTGAAGCAGGCGAGTCAGCATGAAACGAGGGAAAATAGATTTGCGAAATTTCTCTATGGAAAAAGCGACGCAATCTTCAATACTCCCATTCCAAATTACGTAAAGACAAAACACCCCGGCAACTTTCATCTTATGCTTTATCTCGGAATCGACAGCGGCACTCAAAGCACGAAATGCATCGTGCTCGACTCGGAAAACTGGCAGATTCTGGCGAGTTCTCAGTCGAGTTACAGTCTTATCGACGGGTTGCCGCCGGGCCATTTGGAACAGCATCCGCAGGATTGGGTCGACGCCACGGAAGCGACAATTTCCGATTGTCTGGCGCAAATCGGCAGTCGGCGGGAAGCCATTCGCGGGATCGGAGTGAGCGGGCAGCAACATGGCTTGGTCGTGCTGGACAAGGATGGAAAAGTGATCCGGCCGGCAAAGCTTTGGTGCGACACTTCGACGGCGCAGCAATGCGAAGCGTTTGCGGAGGAATTCGGCAGTCAGCGGAGCATCATCAAAATGGCTGGAAATGCGATTTCGCCGGGTTTTACCGCGCCGAAACTCCTTTGGCTGAAGGAAAATGAGCCGGCCCATTTCGCTCGAACTCAAATCGTTTTGCTCCCGCACGATTACTTGAATTTCTGGCTGACGGGCGAGAAAACGATGGAGTTTGGCGATGCTTCCGGCACGGGTTTGATGGATGTGACCAGTCGCAAGTGGTGCGAGAAACTGATCGATTTCATTGATCCGAGTTTGATCGACAAGCTGCCCACGCCGCAGTCGTCGAAAATCCCGGCAGGTTTGCTGCGCGAGGAGCTGCGGCAGCGTTGGGGATTGTCGGCCAACGTGATCGTTTCCTCCGGCGGCGGCGATAATATGATGGGCGCGATCGGAACGGGAAACATCCAAACTGGAGTGGTGACGGCGAGTTTTGGCACGTCGGGAACGCTTTACGCCTGTGCCGATCAGCCGGTGATTGATCCCGAGGGTGAAGTGGCGGCGTTTTGCGACAGCACGGATCAGTGGCTGCCGCTGGTTTGCACGATGAATGTGACGGTGGCGACGGAGCAGGTCCGAAAGCTCTTTAACTGGGACCACGCCGCGCTGAATACGGCGATTGCCGGAGCTGAACCTGGTGCGGGCGGAGTGCTTTTCCTACCGTATTTGAACGGCGAACGCACCCCGAATCTACCCAACGGAACGGCCGTTTACCATGGGCTGACGCCGAAAAACATGACGCCGCCGAACCTGGCGCGGGCGGTGATGGAAGGCGCGACGCTCGGCCTGGCGTATGGGTTGCGGCGATTGACTGAATTGGGAATTCATCCGAGTGAGATACGACTCACGGGCGGCGGCAGCAGAAGCGCGGTGTGGCGTCAAATTGCGGCGGACGTTTTCGGAGTGCCGGTGGTTTGCCTGGCGACGGCGGAGGGCGCGGCCCTTGGAGCGGCGTTGCAAGCCATCTGGGTGGAAGGCATGGCGAATGGATGCGGCGTTTCGCTTTCCAGCCTGTGCGATCAAGCAGTGGCGTTAGATGATTCGACGCGTTGTCATCCGAAAACAGCGAATCAGGAACTTTACGCCGGTCTTTTGGCAGAGCAGACCGCGATCACACGGCAACTTCGGCAGTCTGGACATTTGTAACCGAGTCGACTGGAACTCGAATCTGTTTTTTACTGGATGATGCCGGGCTCGGTGTGGAGGCTGAAGTTGTTTTTCTCCACAAGTTCCTTTGCCTCGGCGTTTTCTGGGTCGAGTTTCAGCGCATTCTGCAAATCTGCGGCGGCGTCTTTGTTTTCCTTTGCGGCGATATGCGCCTTGGCCCGACCGATCAGGGAACCCATCCGCGTCGGCTCGGCAATGAGGGCTTTGCTGTATTCCAGGATGGCGTCGGCCGCTCGGTTGAGCGCGAGTAAAGCGTCCCCGCGCGCTTCGAGAAGATCCGGCCAGTCGGGTTGCAAGACGATGGCGAGTTCGTAGCTCTCCAGGGCGCCGGCAACGTCGCCGGCTTTCATTTTTACGCGGCCTTCCTTGTAGAAATCGCTGGCACCGGTGTTGATGACGAGTGGTGTCGGCTTGGGCGTGCTGGCGGGGGCGTTGAGCGTTTGCCGATACAGGTCGAGGTTCGCCCGGGACGGTGCGAAATCGCCTCCGATGCGGTCGTTGAGTTGTAAAATGTGGATGCTTTCCTCAGCTTCGAGGGCTTTTTCGCGTTTCTCGTCCAGGACACGCTGAGTTCGCAATTGCTTATCGACGGTGTGATTTCGGTAGATGATCCAGCCGATGACGGCTGGCATGGCTACGGCGCAGATCAAGGTCAGGATTTTCAGGATTAGCTTTTGCGTCGGCTTTTCCTGGCCCGGCATTTTTCTCGGACGGAGGCGTTTGCGCTCGACGGCGACTTGATGCTCGGTTTTTTCCCATTCCTGGAGGAGCGGGTTAAATTCGACAAAAATATCCAGCTCTTGCAGCATCAGCGACAACACTTCGGGACGCTCGGTCGGCTCTGTCGAGAGGGCGATGAGGACTTGTTCGCGCCATTTTTGGGGAACTTCCGACAGCAGAGCGTCGGCAGCGGTTTTATCCACATTTCCTTCGGAGTCGAGTGGCGGATTTTTGCCGGTGAATAGCTGGAATGCGACGGCGGCAAAGGCGTAAATGTCGTCCGCATGAGAAGGCGATCCGCCGCGCAATCTCTCCGGGCTCTGGCAAGCGATTTTCCATGGGAGTTCGAGTGAAATGGGCGCGTCATCCGTCTTCGGCGGCGTTGGCGGGTGAAAGCCGAAGTCGGTGATTTTCGCAGTCGCGCGCCGGACGGGAACGAGGATGTTGTAGGCGTTCAGATTGCCGTGAACGATGAGGCATTTGTCGTGCGCGGCGGCTACGGCGGAGCCAACGGTCCGGAGAATGTCCTCGATTTGCTGAAACGGCAGCTTGCGGCCGACTTGCAGGGTGAGTGCCGCCAGAGTCGGGCCATTTTCGTAGTTGCTCGAAAGCGCCAGCCAGGAGCCTTCGTGGAAATACTCGATCGTGATCACAATATCCGGATGATTTAGAATGCGAAGACGGCGCAAAAAATCCCGCCAAATAGCACGTTCTTCCTCGGTGCCTTCCTCGCCTTGAGAGCGGAAAAGCTTCAGCACGACATCGCGCCGGAAGCGCGGATCCTCGACGAGCCAGGAGGTGCTGCAACGGCCCCGGCCCAGTTCTGATTGGAGTATGAATCGATTGAAAATTCGCGCGCCGGGTTCGAGGCGAGGTTCTTTTTTCACCAAGCGCGCGCTGCCCGGTTTGGGCGGCTCAGAGATTTTCGGGACGAACTCCATAATTTTCCAGCCACTCCCTAAAGACTGGGGCTGGAGATGTCAACTGCCGCACCTTGCAATTTTCTTCCCCGCCATTACCCTGCAACTATTAGCAAAACTGATGTCAGCCATATTTTCTGAGACGTCTGTGATCGACAAAGTGATCGCTGGTGAACGCATCTCCGGTGCGGAAGCCATGGAGCTTTATCGATTGCCGCTGCCGGAACTCGGCTGGCTGGCCGATCAGCGCCGCCAGCAGAAAAAAGCGGATTCCTACGGCGGGCGAGGTAATGAGATCGTCACTTACATCATCGATCGCAACATCAATTACACCAACGTCTGCAATGTTTACTGTAAGTTTTGCGCATTTTACCGAACGGAAAAGGATGCCGACCATTACGTTCTAACTCACGCGGAAATTGATCAGAAAATCGAGGAACTGAGCGCGATTGGCGGCGTGCAGATTCTGATGCAAGGCGGGCATCATCCGAAGCTCGGGATCGATCATTACCTCGATCTGCTGCATCACATCCGGGAGAAATTTCCGCAGATTAACATTCACGCGTTCAGCCCGCCGGAGTTCAACCATTTTTCATCCGTGTTCGATATGACTCTGAGTGAGGTGATTACGAAGTTTAAGGAAGCTGGGCTGGGGTCGATCCCGGGCGGTGGCGGCGAGATTCTCGTGGACCGAGTGCGGAATCGGATTGCCCCATTGAAATGCAACTCCGATCAGTGGCTCGAAGTGATGGCGATTGCCCATGAACTCGGCTTGAACACGAGTGCGACGATGATGTTTGGCCACGTGGAAACGGTGGAGGATCGGATCGAGCATTTGCAGAGGTTGCGCGATCAACAGGACGCGACCGGTGGGTTTACGGCGTTCATTTGCTGGACGTTTCAGCCGGAAAACACGGTGTTGAAAGCTGAGCCGGTCGGAAGCGCGGAATATCTGCGGATGCAGGCGCTGTCGCGGATTTACCTCGATAATTTCGATAACGTGCAGAGCTCGTGGGTCACGCAAGGTCCGAAGATCGGGCAGATCGCTTTGAAATACGGCGCGAACGATTTCGGCTCCGTGATGATGGAGGAAAACGTCGTCAGCAGCGCAGGGACGTCGTTTCGCCTGGCGGTGGATGACATCCGGCGATTGGTCACGGAAGCGGGCTACGAAGCGCGTCCACGGGACAACTGGTATCGACTGCTGGACTAAAGAAATCTCGGCGGCAAAGTTTTCATCCGGGTTGCATGGAATTCAGAAATGACAGTGCGCTGAAACTCCGCTCAAATTTTTCTTTTGGGGAAACGCTTGACCTTTCTCTTACTTTTCCTCCATCTATAGCCGGTTTTCTGGCCCCGCCCAGATTAGGCACTTTATTATTTATGACACCCATCCAAGCCATTTCGAGAAACGTCGTAGCTGCATTTCTCTTCTTTTTCACCGCGCTGCCGCTCGTTTCGCAAACGGCGAACAATGCTCCGGTGGTCCAATCGATCGAGGTGCAATTCGCGGGTCCAGCCCCGATCAGTAAGGAGCGCATCCTGGCCAACATCCGCACCACGGTGGGTAAGCCTTACTCCGAGCCCGTCGTCGAGGAGGACATTAAGAGCCTGTATCGCACGGGCGCCTTGTCGAACGTTCGTATGTTTGGCGAACCTTCTGGCAGCAGCATTAAAGTTTTCATCGTAGTTCAAGGGAAATCAACGGTCAGCGAAGTCGTCATTGATGGCGGCGAAATCATCAAGCCGGCCCGTATTCGCAAGGAAATTACCGCCAAGCCCGGCGCGATTTTGAACGAGGACACTCTCGAAGCCGATCGCCAGAAGATCATCGAGCTCTACCAAAAGCGCGGCTACACCGATATCGGCATTCAATATAAGTCGGAGGTCGACAAGAACGGCAAAGCCCGCGTGACGTTTGTCATTTCCGAAGGGGCAAAAACGGAAGTGGACGGCATCAATTTCATTGGAAACACGGCGTTCAAGAAAAAGGCCATCATCAAAGTGATGAAGACCCGCCCGAAGAACTTGCTGGCGTTTTTTAACAAATCCGGCCAGCTCAGCGCGACGCAGCTCGACGAGGATTTGCAGAAGATCAAACTGCTTTACCAGAATGCTGGTTATGCCGATATGAAGATCATCGACTCGCAGGTCAGCCGCATCAGCGCGAAGAAAGTGGATCTCAATATCTCGATCTTCGAAGGGCCAAAATACACGGTCCGCTCAGTCTCGATCGAGGGCAACCAACTGGCGACAGCGGAGCAAATTCGCGGGATTTTGACGATGAAAGAAGGTTCCGTGTTTGGACCTGATGCGAGTCAGAAGGATATCAAGGCGATTGAAGATTCCTATGGCCGCCTCGGCTACGCAGACATGAAGGTGGACTCGATCACCACGCCCGCCGGAGCGGGTTCGCTCAACCTCCAATACAAAATCGAGGAAGGCGTCCAGAGTTACCTGGAGCGCATTAACATTTCCGGCAACACCCGCACGAAGGATAAAGTCCTTCGCCGCGAACTCGTTCTTGCGCCCGGCGATGTTTATGACACTGTCCGCGTGGACGTGAGCAAAAAGCGCCTCGAAGGGCTCGACTATTTCGAGAAAGTGGAGACTTACCCGACCGATACGCTGGTTCCCGGGCGCAAGGATTTAAACATCAACGTGGATGAGAAACGCACGGGATCGCTGAATTTTGGTTTCGGTTTCAGTTCTATCGACTCGATTCTTGGCTTCGCAGAAGTGACTCAGGGCAACTTCGATTTGATGGGCTATCCAAACTTCACCGGCGCCGGACAGAAATTCCGCCTGAAGCTGCAATACGGTGCGCGCCGCAAGGATTTTATCCTTGGCTTGACCGAGCCTTATTTTATGGATCGTCAGCTTTCGCTCGGCGGCGAGCTTTACTATCGTGAGGCGGATTACCAGAGCACGGTGTATTCGCAGCGGAACTACGGATTTGCCACCACGTTGCGCAAGGCGCTTGGTAATTTCACTCAGGCTCGACTCGAATACCGCATCGAAGATGTTGGAATCTACAACCTCGATACCGGAGTTAGCCAAGCTATCCGCGATGAGGCCGGCGACAAGTTGAAGAGCCAGATTTCCT
>JAYVOE010000026.1:0-17455 GCA_043758065.1 Spartobacteria bacterium
GCGGCGGCGAGAGCGGTGAGGCTGCAGACGGCTCGGGAAGCCCTGGCTTTTTACCAGCGCGCGCTCGAAGTGGAGCCGGAACGGCTGGAGGCGCTCGTCCTGACGGCGGCTGCTTCGCTGATCCTAGGCGAGCCGGGCTCGTCGTTGCGCGGACAGGCTGAGGACAAAGCGCGCCAGGTTTTGGCACTGACGCGGAAGCTCGATGACACGGATGGACCGCGATTGCAGACGAGGCAGTCGCGAGCGATTGCTCACGCGGTGCTTGGTGAAATCGAGGAGGCTGCGCGCAGCTACGGGGAACTGCAAACGATGGATGGCGTCACCACTGCGTATCTTGCCGAAGCTCGCCACCGGACGCAGTTTCTGGCGGAAGCACTGGGCAAATCGCGCGATCTTTTCAAATCGGCATTTCCAGCGCTCCAGTTGATCGTTTTTGCGGGGCATCTTCCCGATCGTGCCGGTGAACGCACGCGGTTTCCGGTCGAATCCATCGACGCGGTGCGGGAGCGGCTTCGGGAAAAATTGGATGAGTTGGATGTGCGCGCGGGAATGGTCAGCGCTGCCGCCGGGGCGGATTTGCTTTTCATCGAGGCGCTGCTGAAACGAAAGGGCGCCGTCCACCTGGTTCTTCCGTGGTCGCAGGAGGAATTTTGCCGGACGAGCGTGCGTCCCTTTGAGCCGTTCGGCAGCCCGGCAATTTGGGAGCCGCTTTTTCGTCAGGCTGTTCAGGAAGCGGCCACGGTTCGCGAAATCGGCCAAATCTATGAGCCGGCGGGTGAAATCGCATGGCAATACACGATGGAGGTGAATGCCGGCCTGGCGTTGCACACCGCGCGGGCATCGCGACTCGATGTGCAGCCGATGGTCCTCTGGGATGGAGTTTTCGAAAACAAGGTGGGCGGCACTGCGTCCTTCGCGGAGTTCTGGCGTCAGGAACTCAAGCGGGAGCCGATCATTCTGGAAATGCCGACACGTTCAGCGCAGAGCGGAACCGGCAGTCGTTTAACGGAGCCGAGCAGACGCTGTGAGCGCTCTATTCTCCAACACCAGGTGAAGAGCATGCTGTTCGCGGATATTGTCGGCTATAGCAAGCTGACCGAGCATGTGGTTCCCGAGTTTGTGGGAATTTTTCTGGAGCGTGTGTCACAACTTGCGGCCACCAGCAGGCACGCGCCGCGGAGCTTGAACACTTGGGGCGATGCGATCTACGCAGTCTTTGATTTCGCTCACGATGCAGGCTGTTTCGCCCTGGAACTCACACAAATGATCCAGGAAGGCGAGGCGGAGTGGCTGCAAAAAGGTCTTTATTGGGAAAGCGACGCCGGCGCAGAAGCCGCGCCGTTAAAGCATCCGCTGAACATCCGCGTAGGGCTTCACACCGGACCCGTTTTCATGCACTACGATCCGGTTGTGCGACGGCTGGGATTCACCGGGGCACACGTGAATCGCGCGGCGCGCATCGAGCCTGTCGCCAAGCCTGGAGAGGTTTTTGCGAGCGAGGAGTTCGCGGCTTTGTCCCAGTTAAACTCGGAGACCCGAAGGCTCGATGGACGAGGAGGGGCCGGTGAGGATTTTGTGTGTGAATATGCGGGGAGCATGCAGCTTGCGAAAGGTTATCCGGGGCGGCACCGCATCTACCGGGTGGTGCCGCACCGCGTGTTCGCCATCGAGGAACTGGCGCAAGCCGCGCACGAGTTTTACTGTGCAGAAGCCACGGATCGAGGCGAAACGCACGAAACTAACAGTGCGTTGTCCCCTTGGGAAAATCTTCCAGAATCCCTTCGCGAAGCCAACCGCGCGCAGGTCGCAGACATTCCAAACAAACTGCACTGGCTCGGCTATGAACTGGCCCCCGGCTATGGCACCCCCCCGTCGGAAATCACGATTACTGACATCCAAATTGAACAGCTTGCAATTCGCGAGCATGAGCGATGGATGGATGATCGTAAGCGTCAAGGCTGGATCTACGCGTCAAAACGAGACAATGCCCGAAAGCACCACCCGCTGCTTGTCGCGTGGGATGACCTTTCCGAGTCTGAGAAAGAAAAAGACCGGGATACTGTGCGGAACCTGCCTCGGCTCATTGAGAAAGCCGGCTTCCGCGTGCGAAAACTGGGTCAGGTCAAATAATGCCGGCACCTCGCTTCGGGATAAGCTACCGCGCGTCACCAATGAATTTGCCGCCCGGCGTTTTCAATAGGATGGAAGTCCCCTGACTTTTCACTGTGAATTTACAAGCCGCATCGGGCTTCTGACCTACCCGGTCCACCTGGTTATCGCCCTCGCGCGAGTAGGTCGGCTTGTCGCCCGGAGTTGAGATGATGACTTCGTCGCCGTCGTCGAGTTTACCTTCATTGAGATCGAGCAAATTGAACATTTCCTTTCCAGTGATCGCACTCGATTTAGCGTTGATGCCGCCCATCGCTTCCATGGAAACGTAGTGGTTATCCGGCGTCATAAAGGAGACGCGTTTTTCGCCGTCGGCAAGGCTGTTAGAATAAATAACCGCGAGAGCGGCAATGGTTAGGAGGGTTGTTAGGGGGGTAATTTTTAAGGGGAGTTAGATAGGATTCTAATGCGCATTCGGCGACTGACCATAGTAAGCCGTCGGCCCGTGTTTGCGAAGATAATGTTTGTCGAGAACGTGCTGTGGCAGCGGTGGAACCCCAGGAAAAAGTGTTAGTGTTTTCAAAGCCATCTCGGCGACGATTTCCAGTGCTTGGGCGACTTCGACAGCGTGCAACCCACTCGTGCTCCAGGCGAATGGACCGTGGCCGCAAACTAACACAGCGCGAATGGCGAGCGGATCTATTCCGGCGAAACGCTCGATGATGACGTTCGCCGTTTCCAATTCGTAGGCGCGGCTGACTTCCTCCGGAGTCATCAAGCGCGTGACTGGAACCGCGCCGTAAAAGTAGTCGGCGTGTGTCGTTCCGAAACAAGGAATTTCTCGTCCGGCTTGTGCAAATGCGACCGCGGTTCGCGAGTGCGTGTGGACGACCGAGCGAATGTTAGGAAGCGTGCGGATTAACTGCAAATGCGTCGGCGTGTCGGACGATGGACGCAACGTTCCGGAAACGGTGCGTCCTTCAAAATCCAGCACGACAATGTCCTGCGCAGTGAGTTTTTTGTAATCAACACCACTCGGTTTGATGGCTAGCAAACCAGCATCGCGGTCGGCCACGCTGACATTGCCGAATGTTAGATCCACCAGTCCCGTTGTGGGCAGGAGCAAGTTAGCTTCCAGGCATTCCTCGCGAAGTTCGGCGTTTTCCATCGGAGTTAGAGGTGAATGTTAGAACCGACTCGGTGCGCTTTTTAGTAGGTGATAGACTTCGTTGTTGCGCAGGTCTTGTTGAAAGTTGCGAATGTTAGTATCTGCGTCGATCGGCACAAACTCGATTCCGGCGATTTTCGCGAAGTCTTCCAAATGTTCGCTCGTGACCGCGTAGCTGTAGCCGGTGTGATGCGCACCGCCCGCGTAGATCCATGCGGCACAGGCGGTTTTGAAGTTCGGAAGACATTTCCAGACAGCGCGAGCGACCGGCAGTTTCGGCAACGGCTTCGGCGGTTTGATGGCGGTGACTTCATTAACAATCAGCCGGAAACGATTGCCGAGATCGACGAGCGAAGCGTTGAGGGCTTTGCCGGCGGGTGCGTCGAAGACCATGCGAACGGGGTCTTCTTTTCCGCCGATGCCGAGCGGATGAATTTCCACAGTCGGCTTGCCGGTCGCGATGGTCGGGCAGACTTCTAACATGTGCGAGCCGAGGACGAGGTGATTTTTCGGGTCGAGATGGTAAGTGTAATCTTCCATGAAAGACGTGCCGCCGGGCAGATCCTCGCCGATCACTTTCATCGCGCGTAACAGAGCCGCAGTCTTCCAATCGCCTTCGGCACCGAAGCCGTATCCGTCGGACATCAGACGTTGAACGGCGAGCCCTGGAAGCTGGGTGAGACCGTGTAAATCCTCGAAGGTCGTGGTGAAGCCTTTGAAATTTCCCGCTTCCAAAAATGAGCGGAGTCCGATTTCTATCTTCGCTGCATCGCGCAGTGATTCGTGTCTAACTCCGCCCTTTTTTAGGGTCGGAGCGAGTGTGTAAAACTTCGCGTAGATCGCGCAAAGATCGGTTACCGCAGCGCCGGGCACCGCGTTGATGCTAGCAGCGAGATCGCCGATTCCGTAACCGTTGACGGAGAAACCAAAATTCGCTTCGGCAGCTACTTTGTCGCCTTCGGTCACGGCGACCTGACGCATGTTATCACCAAACCGCGCGAACTTCGCACCCTGCCAATCGTGCCAGGCGCGGGAGGCGCGCATCCAGGCGCCGATGCGATCCTGCACTTCGGCATCCGACCAATGGCCGACGACGACTTTTCGTTGGAGCCGCAGGCGGGTGTGCAGGAACCCCGCTTCGCGGTCGCCATGAGCGGATTGGTTGAGGTTCATGAAGTCCATATCGATGGAACTCCAAGGCAAATCGCGGTTGAACTGCGTGTGCAAATGCAGGAACGGTTTTTGCAATTGGGTCAGGCCGCCGATCCACATTTTCGACGGGGAAAACGTGTGCATCCAGAGGACGAGGCCGGCGCATTCCGGCGTGCTGTTCGCCTCGATGCAGAGCTGGCGGATTTCGTCGGGCGTTTTCAGGACGGGTTTGAAAACGAGGTTGAGCGGAAGCTTTTTGCTGGCGCTGAGTTTGGCGACGATGGTTTGTGAGTTCGCTGCAACCTGGCTCAAAACGGCTTCGCCGTAGAGGTGTTGGCTGCCGGTGACGAACCAGATTTCTTGAGTGGGCATGATGTTAGGAGGTGCGGAGGTTAATGAGAGATTCCATGACGTGACTTAGATCGGCGTGAGTGTTAGTACCGCCGAAGGCGTCGTGGAGTTGACGATACAAACGGTAAAGTTCGTCATAAATTTTTTGGTTGCTAGAAATCGGCTCGTAGCTGACCGACTTGAGCCGGGTCATTTTTGCCTGAGCGGTTGGGAAATCCGGTTGCGCACCCGCGAGGACAGCGGCGACGACAGCGGAACCGAGCGCGCAGGCTTGCGCCGAACCGGCGACTAACAATGTGCAGCCGGTGATATCGGCGTAGATTTGCATGAGGAAGGCGTTTTTTTCTGCGATGCCGCCGCAGCAAACGACGCGCTCTACGGGCACGCCGTATTCGCGAATCCGCTCGATAATCGCGCGTGCGCCAAATGCCGTCGCCTCGATGTAGGCGCGGTAGAGTTCACTCGCAGTCGTATGTAAAGTTTGCCCAACGACGAGGCCGGTGAGCATCGGATTAACCAAAATCGTGCGATTCCCGTTATGCCAGTCGAGCGCGAGCAAACCGCTACGTCCCGGCGGTTGCGCAGCGACTTCGGCGATGAGTGCGGCATGAGATTTTTTGTTTTCGAGAACGTATTCGACCCACCATTTGAAAATGTCGCCGACGGCAGATTGGCCGGCCTCGATTCCGTAGAATCCGGGAAGAATCGCGCCGGGCACAATGCCGCAGATACCGGGAATATCGGCCACGGTTTTCTCCATGGAAACGACGCAACAATCGCAGGTCGAAGTGCCCATCGCTTTCACCAAAGTCCCTTCGCGCACACCGCTGCCGATCGCGCCGTAATGCACGTCAAACGCGCCCATCGCCACGGGGATTCCCGCTGGCAAACCTAGCTTCGTGGCCCACGTTTCGCAGAGCGTTCCGGCGGCGGTACTAGCGTCGTAAGCTTTGTCGTAAAGTCGGCTGCGCAACGCGGCCAGTTTTGGATCAAGCAGCGCCAGAAATTCCTCATCAGGCAGTCCGTTCCAATCATCGGAGTAGAGTGCCTTGTGACCCGCCGCACAAATTCCACGTTTGACTTCCAATGGACTCGTCACGCCAGCTAGTACGGACGGAATAAAATCGGCGAGTTCCACCCAACTGTAGGCCGCATCAAAAACATCCGGCGCGACGTTCAGGCAATGCCAGATTTTCGACCAAAACCACTCCGACGAATACGTGTTGCCACATTTCGCGATGTATTGTGGACGATGCGCAGCGGCAGTTTTCGTAATGTTAGCAGCCTCGACGTGACTGGTGTGATCTTTCCAGAGCCAGCATTGCGCGGAGAGGTTGCCGGAAAATTTTGAGTCGAGTGCGAGTGGAATGTTGTTTGAGTCGACTGGGATCGGACTCGAACCCGTGGTATCGACGCCGATGCCGACGATTTGTTCCGCTGAAAATTGCGGATCGTTTTTTGCCTCTGCTAAGGCGCCGGTAACGGATTTTTCGAGGCCGAAAAGATAATCCGCTGGGTTTTGCCGCGCAAGATGGTGATCATTTTTATCGAGCAAAATCCCCTCGCGACCACTTGGATAATTGACGATGCAGGAGGCGATTTCGCGACCGTCGACAGTGTCCACAATTAGCGCACGGACCGAGTTGGTGCCATAGTCGATTCCGAGGGAGAACTTCATGTTAGCTAGATTAGAATGGAACTCGTATCGGTAAAGCTCCCAGTTCACAAAACCTGATCGTAAGGACCATTCTTCGACACCAAACTTCTTTGCGAACTCCCCCACCCTCTGGCATAGTTTGCGCGCAAGTGACGGGCCTGTAGCTCAACGGTTAGAGCAGGGGACTCATAATCCCTTGGTTCAGGGTTCGAATCCCTGCGGGCCCACTGCTACCTAAGTCTAATAGCGGGTGGAGCGGCGCACGGCTGTGCCCATCGCGGCGCCCATGATGCTGCCGAGCACACCGCGCACGATGGTTCGGCCCATCTGCGATCCCATCGCGCGTAGGACGCTCGTGCCGACGCTGGTCGCGATCTTCGCAAATTGCGACGGCTTCCCGTCGTCGGCTTTTGCGGGTGCGGCTCCGGGTTCCGTGGTGGCTGCGACGGTTTTTGCCTGCAATAACTCGTAGGCCGACTCACGGTCCACGAGTTTTTCGTAATGACCAAACAGATCGCTCGACTGGATCGCACTCGCGCGTTCCTCGGAAGTGAGCGGAGTTAGACGCGATTCTGGCGGATAAATCAGGCAGCGATCAACGATCTCCGGCGTGCCTTTTTCATCGAGCGTCGAGACGAGCGCTTCGCCGACGCCGAGTTGCGTGATGGCTTCTGCGGTGTTGAGTTTCGGATTGGCGCGGAAGGTGTCGGCTGCGGTTTTGACGGCTTTTTGATCGCGCGGCGTGAAGGCGCGCAGCGCATGTTGAACGCGGTTTCCCAATTGACCTAGAACCGATTCTGGAATGTCGAGCGGACTTTGCGTGATGAAGTAAATGCCGACGCCTTTTGACCGAATCAGACGCACGACCTGCTCAATTTTTTGTTGGAGAAAATCCGGCGCGTCATTAAAAAGCAGATGCGCTTCGTCGAAGAAAAACGCGATCTTCGGTTTTTCCGGATCGCCGACTTCGGGCAGTTTTTCAAACAACTCCGACATCAGCCAGAGCAGGAAGGTTGCGTAGAGATTTGGCGAATTGATCAACTGGTCGGCGGCGAGCAGATTGATCACGCCCTTGCCATTTTCCGTCTGCATGAGGTCATCGAGATCGAGCGCTGGTTCGCCGAAAAACTGGTCGCCGCCCTGCGATTGCAAGGCGAGCAATCCTCGCTGAATTGCACCGACGCTGGCTGAGGAAACGTTGCCGTAATTCGTCTGATATTGCGCGGCGTTGTCGGCGACATGCGTGAGCATCGCGCGCAAATCTTTCAAATCCAGGAGGAGCAATTTCTGGTCGTCGGCAATCTTGAAAACCAGGCTGAGCACGCCGCCCTGGACTTCGTTGAGCCCGAGCAAACGGCCCATCAGAAGCGGGCCCATTTCGGAGACCGTTGCTCTGACGGG
This sequence comes from Spartobacteria bacterium, assembly GCA_043758065.1. Lineage (GTDB taxonomy): Bacteria > Verrucomicrobiota > Verrucomicrobiia > Chthoniobacterales > DASVRZ01 > DASVRZ01. The sequence continues at coordinate 7,839 of JAYVOE010000026.1, forward strand.
ATGACCTTCTTTTCCGAAAATATCCCAAAAGCGGACGGGAAAATTCTGAAAGTTGAGTTCCTTCAAACCCAAATCTTTTTTTCGCTGATCGATCCGTTCATTCGACGAACCAGCCTTGCCGATTCCGGAGACATCGCCCTTCACATCAGCCAGAAAAACGGGCACGCCCATGTTGCTGAAACGCTCGGCAAGCACTCGCAGCGTGACGGTTTTTCCCGTGCCCGTCGCGCCGGCAATGAGGCCGTGACGATTCGACATGCGAGGAAGAAGAACATGCTCGGTAGTGCCTTTGGCGAAGGGAACGGGGTCAGTCATTCCCAAAGATAAACGGGGAAATTCCGCAAACGCAAGGCTGCGCAAAGACGTATCATCCGTGGTGCGCTGCCTTTTTTTACTTTCTCTCGGATTTCTGGCGGGTTGCGCCAGTTTGAAGCCATCGGATTTTGCCAAGGGAAAGCCCGTTCTCGATCCGGTCCATTATTTTACTGGTCATGCGAGTTCCAATGGATTCATGGAAAATCGGCGCGGCAATCCGACTCAAATCGTGACCACGCAGACCACGGGACGACTGGTGAATGGAACGCTACAGATCGAACAGGATCTCCAGTTTAGCGCCGGGAAAAAACAACATCGTTCCTGGCAGTTGCGTCGGCTCGATGCGCACCGTTTTCAGGGGAGTGCGAACGATATCGTGGGTCAGGTCATCGGCGAGGCTGCGGGGAATGTTTTCCATTGGGAGTTCACGATCGAACTCACGGCAGGAAATCCCCTTTCCCGGGTGCGAATGAGCCAGTGGATGACGTTGCAGCCGGATGGGCGGACGCTGCTGAATCACTCCACGATTACGAAGTTTGGAATCGTCGTCGCGCAGGTGACGGAGAACTTTTACCGCGACGAATCACCGCGCTGAATCGGATGCAACTCGAATGATAAAAGGCCGCTGAAGTTTCCTCCAGCGGCCTTGATGCAACCAAACTAATTTTTTTATCAGACCGCAGGTGCGGGCTCGGAGGTTGTCTCCGGTTCCTGCACGACGAACTCGATCTCGCGCGGGCCTTTTTTTGCAACCAAAGTGTCGCCTGTTTTGATGACGCCTTTGAGGAGTTCCTCGGCCAGCGGATCTTCCAAATAACGCTCCACGGCGCGGCGCATCGGGCGCGCTCCGTAAGCGGGGTCGTAACCTTTCTCGATGAGGAATTCGACGGCTGATGGATCCAGCGTGATGTGTATTTCCTTGTATTTCAGGCGTTTGACGGTCTTGGCAACTTCAAGATCGACGATTTTGATTAGATCTGGTTTCTCCAAAGTGTGGAAGACGATCAAATCGTCAAGGCGGTTAATGAACTCCGGTTTGAAAACACGCTTGGCTTCTTCGAGGATTTTCTCGCGCATCAAATCGTAGTTGTGTTCGTTGCGTGGAGCGCCGAAGCCCATCGTGTTCTGGCGCTTGATCGTCTCGGCGCCAACATTAGACGTCATGATGATGATCGTGTTTCGGAAGTCGATTTTGCGGCCGAGCGAGTCGGTGATTTTTCCTTCCTCCAAAATCTGGAGCATCAGATTCATCACATCGGGGTGTGCTTTTTCCACTTCGTCAAACAAAACGACGCTGTAAGGACGGCGACGAACGGCCTCGGAAAGCTGCCCGCCCTCCTCATATCCGACATAACCGGGAGGCGATCCAATCAGGCGGGAAGCCGTGAATTTCTCCATGTATTCTGACATGTCGATCTGAATGATGGCATCGCCATCGCCAAACATAAATTCGGCTAAAGTCCTCGCCAGAAACGTTTTACCAACGCCAGTCGGCCCGAGGAAAATGAAGGAACCGATCGGACGACGCGGATCTTTCAAATCTGCGCGGCTGCGGCGCAATGCTTTACTGACCGCGATAACGGCCTCGTCCTGACCGATGACTGTTCCTTTCAGCTCCGTCTCCATGGTTAGGAGCTTGGTCATTTCCTTTTGCTCCATGCGATTGAGCGGGATGCCCGTCCATTTGGAAACGATGTGCATCATGTCGTCTTCCGTCACGAGCACTTCCTTTTCTTCGCGCTGTTCACGCCATTGAGTGAGGATGGATTCGAGCTTTTCCTTGGCCTGCTTCTCGGTGTCGCGAAGAGCGGCGGCTTTTTCAAAATCCTGAGCTTTGATCGCGCCTTCTTTGTCGGCTTTGATCGATTCGATCTCGGCTTCGATGTCTTTCACGTTCGGCGGACGCGTCATGGAATTGATCCGAGCGCGGGCACCGGCTTCGTCCATTACGTCGATGGCTTTGTCGGGCAGAAAACGGTTGGTCAAATATCGGTCCGAAAGCTTTGCCGCAAATTCCAACGCCTCGTCGGTCAGCTTGGCTTTGTGATGCGCCTCGTATTTCGGTCTAAGTCCCTTCAGAATTTCGATGGTCTCGTCCACGCTCGGAGCCTCGACTTTCACGGTCTGGAAGCGGCGTTCCAGCGCAGCGTCTTTCTCGATGTATTTGCGATATTCCGTGAGCGTAGTCGCGCCAATGCACTGCAACTCGCCTCTGCTTAGGGCGGGCTTGATAATGTTCGACGCGTCCATCGCGCCTTCGGCAGAACCCGCACCCACAATCGTATGCAACTCGTCTATAAAAAGCAGCACGTTCTTCGTCCGGCGAATTTCGTCCATGACGGCCTTGATGCGTTCCTCAAACTGGCCGCGGTATTTCGTGCCAGCGACCATCAGGGCCAAATCCAGCGTGATGACTTTCTTATCGCGCAACAATTCGGGCACATTCCCGCTGGCAATTTCCTGAGCCAAACCTTCGGCGATTGCCGTTTTGCCGACGCCCGCTTCACCTAGCAAAACCGGATTATTCTTCGTGCGACGGCAGAGGATTTGAATGACGCGCTCGATCTCGTTTTTGCGTCCGATAACTGGGTCCAATTCGCCTTTTTTGGCGATTTCGGTGAGGTCGCGTCCAAATGCACGCAGGGCCGGAGTTTTGACGTCTTTTTGTTTGCCCGAGCCACCACCAGACGGCTCTTGAGGGATGTCCGACTCGCCATCGGGCGGCGTGTAATTCGGATCGAGCTCCTTCATGATCTCGCCTCGGGTCCGCTCGATATCGATCTCCAGCGTCTTCAAAACGCGAGCTGCGACACCTTCGCCTTCACGGAGGAGGCCGAGTAAAATGTGCTCAGTGCCGACGTAACTGTGGTTCAACGTCTTCGCTTCCTTACCAGCGAGCGCGAGCACTTTTTTGACGCGCGGCGTGTAAGGAATATTCCCGACCATCTTCGTTTCAGGACCGGAGCCAACCTGCTTTTCCACTTCCATGCGGACGGTTTCGAGGTCGAGTCCCATCTTTTGCAGGACATTCACAGCCACACCCTGGCCGAGCTTGATTAGACCGAGCAAGAGGTGCTCCGTCCCCACATAGTTGTGGTTAAACCGGTCCGCTTCTTTGCGGGCTAGAGCCAGGACCTGTTGCGCACGAGGAGTGAAATTATTCATCATTTTTGGGTTCTGGAAACGCGAGTTAACCCCGCGCCTCAATAATGTATACCAGTGCTGCGATTACACTGCAACTCGACTGGGAAAAAACGGCACACCCGCGCCGCCCATTTCCCGCGATTAAGGCGCCCCGATCGGCGTATTCAAATAACCCGGCTGCTGCGTGTGCCCGACCTCGCCACTGCGCGTAGTGCCACGCTTGAAAACCAGCTTCGCCGAACGAATCTCCACGCCATCGGGCGACTCCGCCACGATCGGAATCTCAAACTCCCCATCGGGCAACTTGAAGTGATACCGGAAGCTCCCATCTTTCGCGAGGGCGATCTCTTTTCCATCGATCCAGACCGTCGCATCGGGATGCGTGCCGCCGTAGAAAATGACCTCCGCATTCACGTGCATGAAAAACTCGCGGTCGTTCCCAAATGGCTGCGCGCTCCAGCTCGAACCGAGCGCACTCGACCAGCTCGTCTCGCCACCCACGGCGCTCGACCAGCTGGATTCACCGCTCCAATTCCCTTCAACTCCGCTGAAAAGACTGCTCTCGTGTTGCGGCGACGTGAGCCCGACCAATCCTTGCAGAAACGAGATCTCGCTGCTGCTTGGTGACGACAAATTCTCCGACAAGGCCTGACTCAGCCGCATCCGGAAAATCTGATCCACATCCCCTGAGCCGAGACTGATTTCTGAAACGAGTCCGGGTCCAATCAGCGCCTCGAGCAACTTCCGCTGCTCATCGGTCCAGTCGCTCGCGATTTGCTGGAGCGTCTTCGTCGCGTTGCCCTGCAAACTGGCCAGCGAACTCACCAGCGACTTACCCGACTGCATCTCGCCCTGGACCATTTCCAACATACGATTGAAACTCAAATGAAAAGGCACCGACGCAAACTCCACCGGCCCTTCGCTGAACGCATCCGCCGGCGCAAACGCCTCATTGGACCGCCCCACGATCGCCCATTTATAGTGGTGATCGTTGAAACCCAGCTCCACGTAATAAGAAATGCCCGCGTCATTGATCGGAAAATACCAGTTCTTCGCCTGGTTATTGACCCGAATCTGATCCACCAACTCACCGTTTCCTTTGTAGACTTTCAGGTAAAACGTCGCCTCGTCCTCCATCATCAGCTTGCGGTCGAAGCACTCCAGATCGAGATCCCAATAAACAAACAGCCAGTGCGGATCGCGCGCCGCGAGATAAATTTCACCCGTCTGATACGTCGTCGGCAGATCTCCGAGTTGATCGTAAATGGACGGCCCTGATGCCGCGACCGGGGCAGAACCCGATGGAACTCGCATGGGTTCCGCAGCGGGAGTTTCCACCCGGCTGGCGATTTGCGGCGCCGAATTGATTTTAAATGGAGCCGCGCCCTTGGCTGGCGTCTCGTTTTCCCCGGTGGTTACTGATTCGTTTCCCATAGAATTTGCTAATTTTTATACAACTCATTTCACCAGCCCTGTCCGGCAAAACGCCCGCAGACTAGTAACCTTCGCGATAAACGCAAATAAAAATTTCTTGAGCCGCCCGATCAAACCGGCCTCACTGTGCGTCTCCGTTTTTTTCATCCGAGTTCCAACGATATGTTTACCAAACGCGTCATCCCCTGCCTCGACGTCACCAATGGCCGGGTGGTCAAAGGCACGCAATTTCTCGAGCTGCGCGACGCCGGCGACCCCGTGGAATGCGCCCTCGCCTATAACAATCAGGGCGCCGACGAGCTCGTCTTCCTCGACATCACGGCCTCGTCCGACGCGCGCAACACCATGATCGATGTGGTGGAACGCACGGCCGACCAATGTTTCATGCCGCTGACTGTTGGCGGCGGGATTCGCACCGTGGCCGATGTCCGGGCGATGCTGCTCGCTGGTGCCGACAAAGTCAGCATGAACACGGCGGCCATCGCGAATCCGGGTTTGATCAGCGCGGCGGCGGAGGGGTTTGGCTCGCAATGTGTCGTCGTCGCGATTGACGCCCGGAAAAACGACCGTGGTGGTTGGACCGTTTACACACACGGCGGCCGAAAACCAACGGAGTTAGATGCGATTCAGTGGGCCAAGGAAGCGGCCAAACGCGGCGCAGGAGAAATCCTGCTGACGAGCATGGACGCCGACGGCACGAAGGACGGCTACGATATTGCACTCACGGCAGCCGTCAGCGGGGAAATCGGAATCCCCGTCATTGCCAGCGGCGGCGCGGGGAAACTGGAGCATCTTTCACGCGTCCTTACCGAAGGAAAAGCCGATGCCGTATTAGCTGCGAGCATCTTCCACTTCGGCGAATTCACCGTCGAGGACGTGAAGCGTTACCTGCGCGAGCAAGGAATTTCCGTTCGACTTGAATAGGATTCAGCGGCAGCTTACCGACACCAACGAAGGAGATTTTATGGCCAAAGGAAATAACAGTCATCGCAAAGAAACCAAAAAACCGAAGAAGATCACTCTGCCCGGCCAGGTCCAGCCGCCGAAAAAATAGAGCGGAGTTCCATCGGACTCGTGGGCGAATCGAAAGGGCTCGCCTTGGTGATTGAAATGGGACTCGGTTCACGTTTTACTCGCGCGACATGAGTCTGAAACAGGTCATCGAAGCGCTGCTTTTTGCTTCCCAGAAACCGCTGTTGCCGAAGGAAATCGTCGCGGCTTTGCGCGGGGCAACAGATTTTTCCGATGAGCCAGACGTGATGGATCTCGCGAAAACGAAGGAGGCAGAGGCGGCGATCGCGTTGAATGAATTGAAGGCGAATTACCAGCACGCGGGGCATTCGTTTCAGCTTATCGAGCAGGTGAACGGCTGGCAATTGACGACGCAGCCGACGTTCGCCGTGTGGGTGCGGCAGCTTTTTCCCGAGGGAAAACCGTCGCGCCTGAGTCCGCCGGCGCTGGAGACTTTGGCGATCATCGCGTATCGCCAGCCGATCATGAAAGCCGACATCGAGGCCGTGCGCGGCGTGGCGGTGGATGGCATGATCCAGAAACTTTTAGAGGCGGGTCTGATCCGTATCGCCGGGCGCGCGGAAGTGCCGGGGCGGCCGCTGCTCTACGAAAGCACGCAGTTTTTCCTGGAACATTTCGGACTAAAATCACTCGATGAATTGCCGAATTCGACCGAGCTGAGGCACATTCACCTGCCCAAAGCGCCGATTCCCGTCGCGCCCGAAGCGGAGCAGTTGCCGCTCGCCCCAATCGAATCAAACTCCGATCTAATTTCAGCGTTATGAGCCTCGAACCCATCCGCCAGAAAATCGACGCGCTCGACTCGCAAATTATCGAGCTCCTCAACCAACGCGCCGACCTCGTCCATGAAGTCGGCGAGACGAAAAAGGCGCACGGCCTCTCCATTTACGCGCCGGAACGGGAGGAATCCCTCCTGCAAAAACTCGTCGCCAAATCGAAGGCCATCCCCGACAGCCGACTCGACGCCAAAGCGATTCGCGCCATTTATCGCGAGATCATGTCGGCGTCGTTGGCTCTGGAAAAAGATCTCGCCATCGCCTATCTCGGGCCCGAAGCCACCTGGACGCATCAAGCCGCTCGGAGTCGATTCGGCGCTAGCGTCCGTTACGTTGCCCAGACGAATATCAGCGACGTCTTCACCCAAGTCGCCCGCGGCCAGGCCGATTACGGTGTTGTTCCCATCGAAAATTCCACCGAAGGCGCGGTCAATTACACCCTCGACGCCTTCATGGAGAGCGACCTCCGCATCTGCGCGCAAATCCTTCTTCGCATCGAAAACAACCTCATCGCGAAGGTTCCGCGCGCCGACATTCGGAAAATCTACTCGCACCCTCAGGTCTTCGGCCAATGCCGCCTCTGGCTCGAGCACCACATGCACGGCATCGACCTCATCGAAGTCTCCAGCACCACTCGCGCCGCCGAACTCGCCGCCAGCGAACCCAACGCCGCCGCCCTCGCCGGACGCATGGCGGCTGAAGTTTACGGGCTCGAAATATTGCAGGCCGGCGTGCAGGACAACCCGAACAACACGACGCGATTCCTCGTCATCAGCCCCACGACATGTCCGCCGACGGGAAATGATAAAACGTCCCTCATGTTCTGCGTGCGCGACCGTTCCGGTGCCCTCTTTCACGCCTTGGAACCCTTCGACCGCCTGCAAATCAGCCTCAGCAAAATCGTCAGCCGCCCCAGCAAGCGCAAAGCGTGGGAATACTATTTCTTCGTCGATCTCGACGGCCACCACGAAGACCCCAACGTCGCTCAAGCCATCGAAGCCCTGGAAACGCATTGCAGCTTCATCAAAATCCTCGGCAGCTACCCGAAGACCGAGCTGACGGTGTAGAATCGACTCTAACTCCGCTCTGTTCTTCATTTGGCGAATAGCAAAGCGGAATGTTTCTCCTTGTCGGCACTGCAGGGTTGTTGAATTCAGGATTTGAAGGCACAGTGCTGATATGAGCACGAAAGAGATCGTTCAAGATTTACTGGGAAAACTGCCAGATCATGTGTCTCTCCATGAGGTTGCTCAGGAGATCGAGTTTGTGGCAGCGGTGCGGCAAGGCTTGGAGGAAGTGGAGCGCGGTGAACGCATTCCCATCGAGCAGATCGAGCGCGAACTGCCATCATGGGTTATTCAATAAGTTTCTCACCCTCTGCGCGACGGAATTTGCGCGACATTGTCCGCTACATTTCTCTCGATTCACCGGAGCGGGCCGTCAGTTTTGGCCAGTTTCTTATTAGCAATACGAAACGGCTGGGAAAGTTTACAGAGCTCGGAAGAGTGGTTCCGGAGTTTGAAGATGAATCCATTCGCGAGATCGTGGTGCGTTCTTATCGGATCATTTACAGGCTCGACCGCGACGCCTGCCGGGTGGATGTTCTCCGCCTCTGGCATGGTGCCCGGGGAACTCCCACGATTGACGAACGTTAGTTGGTCGCGTTGCAACGTGGCGGGGTAAAAAATGAGCGGAGTTACAGTCGACTCTTCGCATTTTAAGCTGGGAATCGGCTTCGGTATGGAGAGGATATTTTTCCCATGAGCTTATTGATTAAGAATGGGGAGATCGTCACGGCGACGGAACGTTATGTGGCCGACATTTGGTGCGAGAGCGAGACGATTTCGCTGATCGCTCCTAACATCGACGCGCCGCCCGATGGCTCCGATGCGGAGGTGATCGATGCGACGGGGAAACTCATTTTTCCGGGGTTTATCGATCCGCATACGCATATTTATCTGCCCTTCATGGGGACGTATGCGAAGGATAACTACACGACCGGCAGCCAGGCGGCGCTGATCGGTGGAACGACGACGATTTTCGACATGTGTTGTCCCTCGCGCAAGGAGTCGGCGACGGAGGGTTTTGCGACCTGGAAGGAACAGGCGGCGGGCAAGTCGGCCTGCGATTATTCGTTTCACATGGGCGTGACGCGGTTTGACGAAAATACCAGAGCGGAGTTGGAGTCGATTGTGGCTGAGGGGATCGCGTCGTTTAAGATTTTCCTGGCTTACAAAGGCGCCTTCGGAATCGACGACACGGAGCTCTACAATACGCTGAAACTCGCCTCAGAACTCGGCGTGGTGGTCTGCGCGCATTGCGAAAACGAGACGTTGGTTTCCGAGCGGCAGAAGGAGTTGTTAGGAGCTGGATTGACCGGGACCGAACAGCACTATGAGAGTCGTCCGCCGATCGTGGAAGCGGAAGGAGTGCATCATTTGATGACGTTTGCGGAGATGTTAGGAACGGAGATTTATATTGTTCATTTGAGTTGCATCGAAGCCTTGGAAAAAGCGGTCGCGGCCAGGATGCGCGGAGTGAAGGTCTCGGTGGAAACGCTGATTCAATACTTGCTGCTAAGTAACGAAGACACGCAGCGTCCTAACTTCGAAGGCGCGAAGTATGTAATGTCGCCGCCTCTGCGCGATGTTAGTAATCAGGCCGTGCTCTGGAATGGGTTGCGCAGTGGGCTAATTCAGACAGTGGCAACGGATCACGCGCCGTTCGATTTCGGTGGGCAAAAGCCGATGGGCGCGGAAGATTTTACCAAGATTCCGAATGGGATTCCGGCGTTGGAAGATCGCGTGAACTTGCTCTACACCTACGGAGTTGAGGCGGGTAAGATCGATATCCACACGTTTGTGAATGTCGCTAGTACTAACGTCGCGAAGACGTTCGGATTATTCCCCCGCAAAG
>JAYVOE010000027.1:0-2212 GCA_043758065.1 Spartobacteria bacterium
TCGGCGCGCCAACGCCTTGGCATCAGGACGAAGCGTTTCGCCGAAATCATCCCCAAGGCTACGAGGAAATCAGCATCTGGATGCCGCTCCAGCCGGTCGATGAATCCAGCGGCTGCCTGCAATTTGTCCCGAAAGTCCATCGCGGACCGGTGCTGGAGCATCGTTCGCCGAATAACGACCCGACGGTTCACGCGCTGGAATGCGTCTCAGATTTCGCTGGAACTCCGATCATTTCCTGCCCATTGCCGGCCGGTGGCTGCACCATTCACCACTGTCGCACGCCGCATCGGGCGGGTCCGAATTCCTCAACCAACCCACGCCGCGCCTACATTCTCGGCTTCATGCTGCCCACGAAAGGACGTCCAAAATTTTCACCGGAGTTCCAATGGAATCTGGAGAAGCAGACGGCGAATAAGGAGCGTAAACTCGCCTGGCGTCGTCGAGGCGGGATCGTGGTGGAGGTTCTTCGCAAAATCCGGGCACGGATCACTCGGTGAGTTATTTTTTCTCTACGAAACAGTGGTGTGGGCTTGCCCGCAGATTCATTCTAAGGCAACTTCCCGTGAGCCGACGATCCAGCTTTACCCGATATTTTGAGCACTTCTGATTTCAAACACGAATGCGGCGTCTTCGCCGTTTACGGTCACCCCAATGCGGCGATTTTGACCTACTACGGACTCTTTGCATTGCAACATCGCGGGCAGGAAAGCGCGGGAATCATCACCTCCAGCGAGCCGGGCGCGCCCTTTGTCATGCACAAGGACATGGGGCTGGTTAGTCAGGTTTTTACGGCGACCGACTTGGAAAAACTCAAAGGCACCAACTCGATTGGGCACGTCCGTTATTCGACGACCGGCTCCAGCACGCTGATTAATTCGCAGCCACTTTCCATCAATTGTCATCGCGGTCAGCTCGCCATCGGGCACAACGGAAATCTCATCAACGCCGCGCAACTTCGCGAAGAACTCGAAGCTCGCGGCTCCATTTTCCAGACGACGGTCGATAGCGAAATCATCGTTCATCTGCTCGCGCAACCGAGCAAAAGCGGCGATAGCGCGCTCTCGGCGTTGCGTCGATTGGAAGGCGCGTTTTCGCTCGTTATCATGAGCGAAGAGGAAATTATCGGCGTGCGCGATCCGTTTGGCTTCCGCCCGCTCTCGATTGGTAAACTCGACGGCGCTTATATTTTGTCATCGGAAACGTGCGCGTTTGATTTGATTCACGCGGAATTCGTTCGGGAAGTTGAGCCGGGTGAGGTTGTTATCATCAACGAACACGGACTCCGCTCGGAGTATCCATTTCGCGACGTGGAAAAGGAGGCGTTCTGCATGTTTGAATACGTCTATTTCGCACGGCCCGACAGCATCATTTCTAACATCAATGTTAGTAAAGTCCGCACTCGCATGGGACGTGAGCTAGCTAAACTTCATCCGTGTCAGGCCGATATCGTCGTGCCCGTTCCCGACTCGGGAAATTACGCCGCGATGGGCTTTTCCGAGGAGCTGAATATTCCGTTCGAACACGCCTTTGTTAGGAACCATTACATTGGCCGGACTTTTCTCCAACCAACTCAACTCATTCGTGATTTCAATGTTCGGGTGAAGCTGAATCTCATCAAAGAATCCGTCGATGGAAAACGAGTGGTTGTCGTCGATGACAGCATTGTTCGCGGCACCACCGCGAAGGCGCGCGTCATCAATCTGCGAGAGGCGGGCGCGAAGGAAGTCCACATGCGTATTAGTTGTCCGCCACATAAGTTTGCCTGCCATTACGGCATCGATTTTCCCGATCCATCCAAGTTGCTGGCTAATCAATTGAGCCTCGACGACATCCGCGAATATCTCGGCGCAGACAGCATCGGCTACCTCGATGTCGCTGGAATGGTCCGTGCCACCGGATTGCCTGAAGACCACTTTTGCCTGGCTTGTTTTACGGGAAATTACCCAATTCCCTTCGATCCCGAACTCGACAAATACATCATGGAAAAACGCGAAGGCCGTTCCAAAGCGCTCGCGGCCGAGGGAGCGCACCCAACATTGTTTGCGGATCTGAAATAACGGTCGAATAGACCGCGGATTGCGCTGATGACACGGATTGAAGGGAGCAGTATCGAAATCCGAATCTCGAAATTCGAAACAAATCCGAAATCCAAATCAGAAAGAAAACCGCTTTTGAATTTGGCGATTTCATTTTGTTTCGGATTTCGGATTTC
>JAYVOE010000028.1:0-6427 GCA_043758065.1 Spartobacteria bacterium
ATCGTGTCCAGCGTCTGCGGGATTTCCCATTTCACATCCGGGTTCTCCGTGGACTGCTGATACAGCGCATTACCACGCCAGACGAAGCGTGGCCCCCACGGCGTGTTGCTGGTTTTACCAAGATCAATTTGACCCGCATTGCCCGATGTTAGGAGCGTTGGCCTTTTCAACGCAGTTCCATGGCAATCGATGCACTCGATACTAACAGCGTTCCTGACTTCGCCATAAAGATTCCCATTGCCATGAACATCACTTTCAAAATGGCAATCCACACATTGCATTCCTTTTTTCAAATGCACATCGTTGAGGTGGACAGCCTTGGCGAATTTCTGCGCATCATCCGGTGCTATTTTTTTGTCATCGATAGTTAGGAGATTACCTTCCTTGTCCTTTTTAAAAATCGCGCGGAAAACCCAGCCGTGCCCGTGGTAATCAGCGAACTGCGTATTCTTCAGAATCGGATTTAACTCCGCTGTCTTTTCCAAAAAACCCAAGTCGCCCCAAAGTCCGCGTGCAGCCGCCGCTTCGGGATTTTTGCGCGTCGCTAGAACCAGTTCATCGTCGGTTGGATTTTTCTGCTGCTTCGGATACATGAATTCGCCATCCGTTTCCTGATCCCACCACGTATAGCCAAGGAACGGATTCACAAACGCGTTGCCCTGATGCATGTGACAATTCATGCACTGGCTCGACGGAATCGCGCGGGTAAACTGATGCTTGATTGGATGTCCGCGTTCGTTCTTCGGAATCGTCGGATCGCCCGAAAAACTCAGCCCCTGATTCCCATAACGCGATGTTAGTCCAGAGTTGGTCGGCGACCGATCATTTGCATAAACGACGTGACACGCCGTGCAACCACTGGAGCGATAATCACCCGGATGATCGTTAGAACCCAGGAAGCCTAACAATGGATCGTTTAGACGAGTCTTCTGCAAACCGAGGAAAACCGGGTCCGTCCGATTCAACGTTCCTAGTCCACGATCTGAGAGACGGCGCAAGGGTTTTCCGGGAGGTTCGCTCAGTGTGGGATTGCCGAGTTGTAGTTGTTTCTCGCCGCCCTTTTCAAAAATGCGCAAAATGTTTCCCGGCTGACTTAGATTGAAACGTGGCAGCGGTCGAAGCTCTGGAAGAATACCATGTAATTCCGTATCTTCCGGCGTCACAGGAGTTGGATTTCGTAATATCAATGGAACTCCCGTGGAACTATAGCTCTGGCCGAAAACGTAGTTTTTGTGCGGGTCGGCACCATTGTTGTAGAGCGCCGCACCCCAGAGCATCGCGCCGTGAGTCATCATGCTCGTGTTGTTTTTCTCCACGATATCGGCATGGCAAGATCCACAGGCTTGCTGCGCGACACGCAGATCGCCGGGGTTCACAAATTGAATCCACTCGGGCGATTCGTGATTCAGCAGCACGTTGGAATTCACTGGATTTGCAGACGTTTTCCAATACTCCGGGTTCAGCGGACGCACGTGCGCCAACTCCTTTTTCATTTGAGTGGCATCGCCACCGTGACAATCGGTGCAGCCCAGCACGACGTTGGGAGATTGATGCATGTCTTCGATGCCGCCGTGACAGGAAATACAGCTCGCCGACTTAGCATTCGCCGCCTCACGCGATTGATCGACAAGCGTCTTTTTCATCGGAGTTGCATTGGTATGGCTGGAAAGTGGCACCGACGTTTCCGGTCCAATTTGCGCCATCGCGAAACTGGCTAGTGCTAATAAGAATGCCAGCGCCCGCATTTAGTAGGTGAAGGTGATGGTTAGGAAACCGTTGTAGAGGGCTTTGTCCACTTCGCCTTCCTGGCCCGACGGTGTAAAGCCAGGGACCGATGTCGTGCTCTTGCGGTAGATATCCTTGTAACCCCGCCCAGGAAAAAACAGGCCGACGCCCGCACTAACAATGATGTTATCGGTGAGCAGCGGTCGCCATTGGAAGCCGATGCTGGCGTCGAGCCCGAGGTCATTGTGCGACTTGTTAGTTAACAGGACAGTTTCGATCACGTCGGTATCGACCATCCAGACGTAGTTTAGGTTGGTAAACATGCGGAGGCGCGGAGTAAGATCGAAGTCCGCTCCCAGTCCGGTGATGAAGCTTCCGGGGTTGACGAAGTTTGCCTGACCTTCGGTTTTGCTAGTCCGCAGATTGTTGAGGAGACTATCGCGCTGCGTGAGGTTGACTGCGGTGCCGGCAAGGTTGATTCCCTCGTGCACGAAATAGCTGAATGGGCCGTTGAAAAAAAATGGATTGTCCAGAATCGAATCAAACCCAGTTGCGTTTCCGTCCTGCGCATTCTTGTCGCCGGAGCCGTAGAAGAGGGAGAATTTGTAACGCGCCCAATCGCGATCGTAGGAAATTTCCAGCGCGGCCATCTGCGCGTTGATATCGACTGGCCGACCCGCGATGCCGTTGTATTCGTCGTGTCCTAACACTTCGTAAAATGCGTGCGAGATGTTCCAGCGCCCGATGTGACCGTCCCCGGCCCAACCTAGATAGTAGGCCCGCACATCGTGGTCGCGCACGTCGCCGATGGGAGCCGGTCTAACTATGAAATCGTTCTGGTCGTAATGGCGCTGACCTTCATCGATGTTCGCATGGAGACTCACTTGCGCGGTGTAACCGGGCCAGATAAAGTCCTGCCGATAGGCGTTGGCGATAAAGACGTTTTGGTGCCGCGAATCGAACGTGTTTAGATCGGAGTAAGTGTCTTTCTCGCGCATGTTAAACCACGCGAGATTGTATTGAATGCGGTTGTTATCTGCATTGCCAAAGACGCGCCAGCCCATGTTGGTGTCGCTGAAAATAAAGCCACGGAAATCGCTGGTGAATTGCTGGTTGCCAAAGCGAGTGGCAATGAAATCGTAGTTGTTAGACAAGTCGTGCAAATGGATTTCTCCGAACCATTCTTGCAGCGCGAAATAATCCTTTGATCGAGTTACATAGCGGCTTTGGTTTTTCGCTAGATCTTTGGGTTGGTGGGAAAGCCCACCGTCTTTGAGAACGTCCACGCCATCACCGGGATTGGTGATATCACTGTGACTCGAATGAGAATTTTCGTGATAGTTAGGACCACGCGGATCGGGATCGACCAAGCCGTTTTCCTCTACGATGATACGGTTAAAATTCCATACGGGTGTGAGTCGTATCGCCCACTCGACGGGCTTGAATGCGGTCTCGCCTTTGAAGAGTTCCAGGGTGAGTGAGGTGTCGTTCGAGACTAACAATTGATTGCCGCGCCCGAAAAATTCCGAACTGTTAGGTTGTGCTGCGCTGATGCCACTCGGGACTGGCAGTTTGCGACCTTCGATCAGGAGAAAGTTCTTCATCGTCACCGAGAGGAAAATGTCTTGTCCAATGATCGGCGCGTCGCCTTTCAAGGTCGATTGCAAGTAGGGATGAAACAGGTGGACGTCGCCTTGTTGATAGGCAGTTTCCGGCGTGGGATCGGAGTAGCGTTTCCATTTTCCGAAACCGGAAAACCAGCGGTTTTCCATTGGCTGCGCGTAGGTCGGGTAGCTGCCCTGACTGTTGCCAGTGGGATACTCGCGATAGACAAATGGGCCCGGCGGCGGCTGGATGGAGGGCGCGGTGGTGTGACGGCGATCTAACTCCGATGGTAATTTTTCCGTGCCGTAATCGGGTGGGAAAATCGGGGTGTCGGAAAACAGATCGGGCACCTCGGGTTCGACGTGTTGCTCACGAATCATCGCGCCGGGATCGGGGTTGAACTGCGATGGTGGGAGAGGCGGATTATCATTCGAGTTAGAGCGCAATGGGATGCCCCAGGCAGGTGCGCTAATGGTCGCGCAAAGTAGGAAAAGGCACCGAAGAAAGGAGAGGGGGCGGGCCATTGGACGTGAAGGCGACAGCTTGTGGAAGAGGAGAACTATTTACAAGCGTAAACCCGATAAACGCAAAATGGAGCCGCACATTTCCGTGCGACCCCATTCGCTTTTCTTTGTCCTCCATCGTGCTTCGCAGACTACGCGGCGCGACGATGATTCAAGCTGCCGTTTCCATTCGCATGACCATTTGACGTAGTATTTCCGTGGCCGTTGCTGGAACCGTTTCCATGGCGCTGAGGCGCGGCCATCGGTGTCGTCACATCCGGCTCTTTTTTCTGTGGAATCGGCAGATTGTAAACCACTGGTTCACTGGCGACTCCCTGCAAGGCTCCATTGACCGCTTGCACGATGACTTCGACGGCCATGTCGCCGAGAATGTTGGGCAGACTGATCATCGGTTCTTTGGCACTGCCTGCCAGTTTATAGTCCACTTCCATACCGGAAATGCGCGTCCGTGCCCGGTAACGGGTGGCCAGCGCGACGGGGCTGCACTGCACAAAATACGCACCCGTTTCATCGCGTTGCACGACCACGTTGGTCGGTTGTGCCGGCGTCGAGCTAGTGCCGGGCATCGGCAATCCGAAGGCGAGCCAGCGTGGATCGTCCTTGCCGAGTTTTGCCTGCAAGTTTTTGATGAGAGTGCGCATAAGATTCACCAGCACATCGTAGGAGTCGGTCCAGGTCTGGTTGGCTGTTTTTAAGGTCTGCGTGGCATCGATCATTACTCGTTGCGCAGCGAGCGCGGCGGCGCGGAGACTGGTGGCCTGCGCGGCAGTGACGTCGAGAGTCGGTGCCTCAAAGCTGGGATTGGCCGTCAGAAAAGCCGACAGATTCAATCCTAATCCGAGACGATCCTCGATCTTGGCTGGAATAGCGGTGGAGTTATTGATAAACCCGGCCTGCGCCCATGCGGTGGACCATTGTTCACCTAAGTTGACCGCCAACACTTTGCGTGCGGCCAGTAACCAGATATAGAGTGTATCCATCGTTTTTTGAAACGCCTCGGATGCACTGAGTCGCGCACTGCGCGCTGCGTTAAACCCACAGTCCTCCGTCGTAAACTGACTGAGTGCAGTTAGAAATTCCGCCGGAGTTAGCATGGTGATCGGAACACCCGATCCGATGTCCACCATGCCGCTGTGCATTTTAGTTCCCAGCCCGATGAGCTGGCTGCCGTTTGTCGGTAATGAGTATGATCCCATAATTATCTACTTTCTAATGTGATGCCGTATCAGGTTATGACCGGTGATTCTCTACCGCCATCATGGCGGTTAGCTCAAAATCAGTATTAGCAAAGAAAATGCCAACATCGGTCGCCAAGTCTCCAAATGACACTAAGAGTGAAAAATTCTTTGGAAAAAGTGTTTCCAAGACTGCAAATATCCGAACGCACAACAGCCTGGAATAATGAAAGCTGCAAAAGAGAAATCCTGCTACAGGGATGAGAATTTAAAACCGCAAAACGTGAATCCTGTCGCAGGGAAGAGAAAATGAAGCTGTAACCCGGCAGGAAGGGGCGCGCGGATCACAGGATAAATCGGAAGAGGTCATCAGCGTGAGCCGAGCGCCGATGGCGGCGCGAGACAGACCCAGGTAGGGACATGCGACCCGCATGTCCGGTTGCTTCCTACTGCGGACGAGCGAGCCGCTCGTCCCTACCATCAAATCGTCTTTTTCCCACCGCGCCCCAACGCCCATTCTCAATCCAACGGTGACCGCACGGCCAACCCCGGCTTATTCAGCACGTGGGTGTAAATCATCGTCGTCGATACATTGCTGTGCCCGAGCAACTCCTGCACGGTGCGGATGTCGTAGCCCGCCTCCAGCAAATGCGTCGCAAACGAATGCCGAAACGTGTGCGGCGACACTGGCTTGGTCACGCCACAACGTGCCGCCGCCGCCTTCACCGCATTTTGCAGATTTTTCTCGCCCACGTGATGCCGATGTAACTCGCCTGAAACGGGATCGACACTGCGTTTCGCCGCTGGAAAGACCCATTGCCAGGCCCATTGGGTCGCCGCGCCCGGGTTTTTCTTTCCATACGCCTCCGGCAACCACACCGTGCCGAGGCCCGCCGCCAGCTCCCGCTCATGCGCCGCCTTCACGATTTCCAAGTGCGCCCGCAGCGCGGGAATGATGAGCGTGGGCAGCATCGTCACCCGGTCTTTCCCGCCTTTGCCCTCGCGCAAGGTGATTTGATGTTGATAAAAATCCACGTCCTTCACCCGCAATCGCAGACACTCCATTAGCCGCAACCCGCTGCCATAAAGCAGATCGCCCATCAGCCGATATTCGCCGGTTAACTCCGCCAGCACCGCCTTCACCTCCCGCTTCGAGAGGACCGTCGGAAGCTTCGGTGGACGCTGCACCCGCTGCAGTCCCTCAAACGTCCCCAGCGGCATCTCCAGCACCACATTGAAGAGAAAAAGCAGCGCACTGAGAGCCTGATTTTGCGTGGAAGCAGCCACCCGGCCCTCGTTCGCCAGATCATTTAAAAACTCCGCCACCTCCCGCTCGCCCATCTCCCGCGGATGTCGCTTGCCATGGAAAACAATGAACCGCCGAATCCAATCGAGATA
>JAYVOE010000029.1:0-17157 GCA_043758065.1 Spartobacteria bacterium
GTTACTCCGATTGCGCAATCTTAGCCGTGTACATGAACGGACAAAGGTAATTGTAAGTGAGTTCAAGAGAACAGCCACCTATCCGGACAAGTTCAAAGAAGCAGATGCTAAGATCGAATATCCCTTGCAGTATAAGAATAAAAACGACTTCGATCTTCTCCATGAGTCTTTGGTTAAATCGGGCGATTCTTCAACTGCGCTCAAGACCTACTTGGCAGAAAAATTCGATTCTCTCCTGTCCGAGATTCACCGGAAGTTGATTTCCTACGCACAACAAGTCTCTCCAGCGGAGTCTGCCAATGCTGCCCCCCCAGCCGTTGTGATTAAGTCAACAAATCGAGAAACGGTCGATCAGAATCCATGGCTGTTCGATACCGATCTGTCTCAATCTGAAATCGACCAACGATTACGCGCATTGAAGAACTCGCAGCAGTTTTTGGAGACACTGGAGGCGAGTTCAGAAAATTCCGAAAACAAACGGAAATTGAAGGAAGCGGGAGAAGAACTCGAGAAGTTCACGCAGCTTCTTCCAGAGGCCTTCGAAAGCACGTCTGAAAAAGAGGATGTAGCCCCTGCTCAAACCTCTGCGCTTCCGCACAGGAAGCAGGTGAATGCAGCGAGAGTAGCTCAAACGCTGCTTCAAGTAAAAGCCGCTGTTAGTCAGTCGATTCTCACCTCGTGGGATTTTGATGATGCGTATGAAAAAGCGGTAGATGCTTACACAACTGAGCGCGAGAAGTTTGAGGCGAAAGAAACCGCCAACCGAGCAACATGGATGGAAGCATTTATCTCAATCGCAAAAGCAATCGGTTGCGGTGTTGCGGTTTCGTTTCTACTCCTTGTTTTTGCCGACCTAACCAAAGCTCTGCTTGATTCTGCACGATACGCAGGAGTCATCGCCCGGCCATATGAGGGATCTTCGACGGAGGAGTAAGCGTTAAATGCTCGAGAGCGCGAGAACATGTCGCGCTGACGCCACGTTTCATTAGAATCACAGCCAATTCGTCGCTATGTGCTAATGCACGGCGAAGTCACCGACCCATGCTGTTTAAGTCAATGCGCCGCCGCAACTGCTGCCGCTGCCAGCAGTGCAGCCGAAGCAATGGTCGCCCGTAAGGATGGGGCGGTTTTCCACTTGAGTTGGATCGATATCCCAAAGCTTGTAAACGCTGCCGTTGCGCCACTGCATGCCTAACATTTGGTTGAAGTCGCAATCGTAAACTTCGCCGCGCCAACTGATGTTAAGCGTATTTTTGCACATCAAACCATCGACCGTAGTCGGGTTAAATGAATCGAACAAAAGCTGCTCATAGCCTTCTAACTCGCCTGAGTTTTTTAGCCAGGAGGCGAAGCGGGAAATCGGCATGTTAGTAATCGTGAAAAGCTGGTTGAAATGGATGCCAAAATCCTCAACCAACGCCGTTGTGTAATCGGCGTGCAGCTCGGCCTGTGGACCGGGAAGAAACGCGCCGCCGGGGTTGTAAACGAGATGTAGTGGGAGTTTTGGATCGGTGCCGTAGCCGAGAGAGTTGAGCAATTTCAGCGCGGCGATGCTGTTTTGGAAAACGCCGTTACCACGTTGTGCGTCGACGTTTTCGCGGGAGTAACAGGGCATTGAAGCGACGATCTCGACTTCGTTTTCAGCAAGGAATTCCGCAGTCCCTTCCCATCCGGGTTCGAGTAAAATGGTGAGGTTGCAACGATCAATGAGATGCCGACCCATCGCTTTTACACGGCTCACAAAATAGCGAAAGTCCGGGATCATTTCCGGCGCGCCGCCGGTGAGATCGACGGTGGGAACATCGGTCTTTGCAAGCCAGTCGAGAATGCGGTCGATGGTCTCGCGGGTGATGATTTCCTTCCGCTTCGGTCCGGCGTTTACATGGCAGTGATTGCACGTGAGATTGCAAAGTTTGCCGACGTTAATCTGCAAAATTTCCGTTCGAGTGTGAGCCAACTCTAGCCCATGCTCCCGAAGCTTTTCGGCGAAACGATTCATGTTTCCCGATAGCCGGGCGCGAAGAAAAATTTGTAAATGCCGCCGCCTAACAATCCGCCAATCAGCGGCGCGATGATATAAACCGTCAGCCAGCCATTCCCGTTGGCAGTGAATGGAATGGAACCCCAACCCGCGACGGACGAGAAGAGCCGTGGACCTAGATCGCGCGCCGGATTCATGCATGCCATCGTGAGTGGCCCAATCAGCGAAATGAGGAGCGTGACCGTAAGCCCGATCGTGGCCGGTGTAAGAGTTTGCGGACGGGTTTTATTGCGTTCGTCGGTAGCGCAAAAAATAACGAGAAGCAGAATTGCCGTGGCGATCACTTCCGCAAAAAACGCAGCGGGCATCGACATTTTCAAACGCGCCGCGGCATCGAGAGCTTTGCCACCGGGGTTAGGGAAATATTCGCCGTAAACCATGGCCGTTGCCTCGCTACCAACCTGGCCGCGAACGATGTCGTGAGCGGTCTCATAGGCGCGCAAGCTATCGCCAAAAATCCCATAAAGCACAGCAGACGCAGCGAAGGCTCCTAACATTTGGAAAATGATATACGGAATGACCCGGCTTTTCGGAAAAGTGGACCACACCGCCATGCTCAAAGTCACTGCCGGATTCAAATGCGCACCGCTCAGCGCGCCTGTTAGATAAATCGCCGTGGCAATACCCAGACCCCAGACGATGGCCACTTGGAACACTCCGACTTGCGCCCCCAAAAGCACGGCGGCGTGCAGGCTTCCACAGCCAAAAAAGACGAGCAAAAACGTCCCGAAAAATTCTCCGACCATCCAGTCCCATGGAGCGGTGCGGCGTGAGGAAACGGCTTTCGAGGTGGCGGCAATGCCCTCGACGATGTTTTCCAGGTTTTGTGATTGGTCCATAACTCGAATGAGTTTTTTAGCAGCAGCCGCCCGCGTCGCAGCACGTGCTGGCGGCAGTCGTGACGTTGTAATCCTGACCCTTCGTTTCCTTCGGATGCCGCAGCGCAGTGCGCGAGCAATCGAACGGCTTCGCATCGGCCAGCGGGATTTCCGTCATCGGCTCAATGAACTCAAACTCGCATGAATACGGCGCGCGTTTGTAGAGATTAAACGTCTTATCGCAAACGGCGTAACGACGCCCGCGCTCCATGCGATGACCATCGTCGTCGAGCACTTCGGAGAACGGGCCTTTGTAGATCACCGCCTGATTTCGCTCGAAGCACGGACCTTGTTTTCCCTTTAGCGCCTCGATCGTCATGGAGCGAAACTCGATTCCCTGCACCGTCTGCCACGGTTTTTCGTCGAGCTTCAAAATCTGCAATCCGTAAAAACCCGCATCCGTGAACGCCTTTACGAAACCTTCCTCCGTCAGCGCGCCGGAAATGCAGCCGCTCCAAAGTTCGGGATCGTTCTGCAACTCGATGGGAACTTCCTCGTCGCAAACGATATCCGAAATCACGGCGCGGCCGCCCTTTTTCAGCACGCGAAAGATCTCCTCGAAGAGCTGTTTTTTTGATCCGGCTTCCACTAGATTCAGCACGCAATTGGAAACGACGACATCCACAGAATCGCTCGCAACCAGCGGAAACTTTACCCGCAGTTCTGCCGCCAACGATTCAGCGGCGAGATAACTATCCGCACTCGAAATGGGATTAGCCTGCAACTCGGCATCGAGTTTTTCCAGGTCCAGCGCGAGATCCTGGATACGGCCTTTGCGAAACTCCACATTGTTATAACCGATCCGCTTCGCCACGATCGGAGCGTTGCGCCGGGCGACTTCCAGCATGTCGTCAGTCATATCGACGCCGATGATTTTACCTTTCGCACCAACGACCTGCGCTGCGATAAAACAAATCTTTCCCGTGCCGCTTCCGAGATCGAGCACCGTCTCGCCTTCGCGCAGATATTTGCTCGGGTCACCGCAGCCGTAATCGCGCTCGATCACCTCAGCGGGAATCACTTTGAGAAATTGCGGATCGTAGTCCACCGGGCAGCAGAGCGCCGCTTCCTGGGCTTGGGCTCCGGCGGCGTAACGTTCTTTGACGGCTTGTTCAGTATTCATAGGAGTTAGAGAGAAATCGAAGGACGGATTGATTCCGTTCGCCTGCGTTTTCTAGATGCCCCGATCTAGCAATTCAATCAAACACTTTCTCAAAGCCGCCGCTTCTGTCATCATCCCAACGAATGCTTTTTCGCCTCGTCCTGCTGCTTCTTTGCTCGGCAAACTGCGCTCTTGCCAGCCCACTCCGCGGCATCACGATTTCCTGCCAGACTTATGGACCGGAATGGGCCACGCCGGAGATGGCTGCCACGCTCGACGACATCCAAACCATCGGTGCCAACGCCTTCGCAATTCATCCTTACGCGCAAATTCGGGAGGACGGTTTCATTCGAGTTCCATCCGATTCTGCGCCCGACGAAATCGTAAAACCGGCGCGTTGGGCTCACGAAAAAAACCTGACCATGATGCTCACCCCGCACCTCGCCTATTGGGGAACGAAATTTTCCTGGCGCGGCGAAATCGAGTTTTCCAAAGCCGAAGAATGGCAGCGCTTCTTCGGCGGTTACACCCGCTGGATGACCGGCCTTGCCACAACCTGCGAACGCGAAAAAATCCCCATTCTCTGCATCGGCCTCGAATACAGTCTCGCCATGAAACACGAAGCCGAATGGCGCGAAATGATCCGCCAGATCCGCACGGTTTATCACGGCCAACTAACTTACAGCGCCAATTGGGACACCTTCCGCGACGTGCCATTTTGGGATGCGCTGGATTTCGTCGGCATCCTCGCCTACTTCCCGTTGACCGACGCGAAGCAGCCCAATCCGTCCGACATAACACTGCAACTCGGATGGAAAAAATGGCTCGCCGAATTGTCGGTTTATTCCAAAACCGTCGGCAAACCCATCCTCTTCACCGAGCTCGGCTACAACGAATCCAGCGACGCCCCGATGCATCCGTGGGACTACAAAACCGGCGGACTAAACGCTGCCGAAATGCAAGCGCGCTGCTTACGGACCGCCCTTCAAGAAACCAGTCACGCCGATTTCCTGCGCGGCGTCTTTCTCTGGAAATGGTTCCCCAATCTTCCTGCACAACAGGCGGAAAATTTCGACCTCCGAAAACCTGCGCCACGAGCTGCCATCCAAGCCAGTTGGGCAACCGTTAATTAATGTTAGAAACCTATTCATCGCTGCTGGACGACGTTCTCCGTTTCATCCGAAAAAGTGAAGGGAGTTACAACGAACTCGCGCTGAGAATTTACTCATTCCAGTTTCGCGAAAATGAACCTTACCAACGCTTCTGCAAATCACGCGGCTTGGGCGAAACACTCAGCGACTGGACGGAAATACCCGCCGTTCCGCAACAGGCTTTCAAGCTCTCTCGACTAACGACATTTCCCCTCGACCTAGCTATTAGTGAGTTTCGCACCAGCGGCACCACGGGCGAAGGATTTGGCAGTCACTATTTCCGCGACCTAGCACTTTACGAAGCGGCGATCGATGCGGGTTGGAGTGCACTCGGAGTCGATCATTTACTGAAGCTAGTCCTCACACCGTCGCCCGTCGAGGCGCCGCATTCCTCGCTCAGTCACATGATGGGACATCTTACAAAAAATGATCCGAGTTTCATTTATATGAGCGGTGGATTTCTGGACGAAAAACGTTTGCGGCAAGACATCGGAAATCAGCCGGTGCTAATGTTAGGAACGGCACTCGCATTCTTCAATCTGATGGAACGCGCCACGGAAAACCTAACTTTGCCGGAAGGCAGTCGCATCTTGGAAACCGGTGGTTACAAAGGCAGCGGCCGAAGCATTTCCAAGGCTGACTTTTACTCTCAGTTAGAAAGCTTTTTCGACGTCTCGGTGGACGCAGTCATCAACGAATACGGCATGACGGAACTTTCATCGCAGTTCTATTCGACTGGTGTTGGACGCCTGCATCAAGGCGGAAATTGGATTCGCGCCCGAGTAGTCGAGCCGCTCAGTGGACTCGATGTGAACATTGGTGAAACGGGGATTTTGAAGCTCTACGACCTGGCTAATGTTGGATCGGTGTTAGCGATTCAAACGGAAGACCTGGCGATGAAAACTGAGTCGAGTTTCATCCTGATCGGGCGTGATTCGGCGGCCGTGGCGCGTGGTTGTTCTCGAAGTGCCGACGATCAACTTAATCGATGAAAACCCGGGAACGTGTCGCATGGTTAGCACCGGTCGTAGCGCAGTTTCCCGAGATGGGAACATTCGGCGATGAGTCGGCGTTGCTGGAGCTGATACGACTGGAACTCGGATCAGAAACGGCTCTCGATGGCGGCTACGTTCTAGCACCGCGCCATTTGCTGCACATTGTTAGTGGCAACACCGCCATGGCCGGCATGCAGTCGTTGGTGCGCGGGCTGATTTTGGGCACTCAAAACTGGTGCAAAATACCCAGTGCCGGGTTGTTGGTTTTTGAGGAATTTGTCAGTCGACTTCCAGCGCAATTACGGGAGTTGGTGGCAGTGTCGTCCGTCTTGCCGACAAGCTGGCTGGAGAATGCGGATGCCGTGGTGGTTTTCGGAACGGATCAGACCGTGGAAACGTTTCGAAAGTTAGTTCGCAAGGATCAGATTTTTGTCGGCTACGGAAATCGCTGGAGTGGGGCGGTGATTTTTTCGGATGACGATTTTTCCAGTGTCGTTCCGCTCGTGCGGGATGTGACTTTATACAACCAGATGGGGTGTCTTTCCGCGCAAATTATCTGGCTGCATGAATCCATCGATGCGCTGGAATATGGCGCAAAAATCTCATCGGAGTTAGAGCGTTATGTGAGGGTCAACCCGACTGCAAAAATGAGTGTGGAGGATCGCGCGAGCGTGGCGCGCTGGCGTTCAAAAGCGGAGTGGGAAGCGCTAACCGGCGGGCGCATTTGGCTGAGTGCTGATGAGCCTGTTTGGGGTGTGGTTTTTAATATCGGAGAACCAGGGCTGAGCTGCCTGCATCGTCACGTGACTTTGGCGCGATTTTCCGACCAGCCAAAATTGGGAGACTTGGCGGATAGCGTCAGCACGCTCGGACTTTGGCCAGACACGGCGGAGAATCGACTGCAACTCGCTTCAAGTGGAGCATCGCGTTTCTGCGAGATCGGCGCGATGCAGTTTCCGCCGCCAACCTGGCAGCAGGATGGATCTCCGGCTTTGGGCCGATTAGTTCGGAATCCAGGAAGCGCATAAAAGAAGTTCAGTCTTTTTTCTTTGCAGCCCGCCGGTTTCTCTCTTGATTAAGCGACTATGGCGAAGGAAGAAGCAATTAAGACTGATGGAATGGTGACGGACGTCCTACCCGGGACGATGTTCCGTGTGGATCTGCCGAACGGCGTGAATGTATTAGCGCATATCAGTGGGAAAATGCGGAAGCATTTCATCCGCATCGTCCCAGGCGACAAGGTCGAGGTGGAGATGTCTCCCTACGATTTGACCAAGGCCCGGATCGTTTTTCGCGCAAAATAACTGGCAAAATAAGGCCGTTCGCGCAGGCTTCGCCGTATTATTTGCAGATTGACCTGTAGCTCGCTTGCCGAAGGCGTGTTCGCAGGCCTATAATTTAACTAAACCTTAGAAAGATATCTCTTATGATCAACGATCCACTCAACGAACCCGTCCTCGATCCAGCCGCGACTGCGGAAGCCAAAAGCAAGCTCGACACCGGTCGCGAACACGCGACGGCTGCAGTCAATGAGTTGAAATCCGCCGCCGATGTTTTAAAGCAAGCCGCCACTGAAAAAGCGGGCGAACTCAAAACAGCCGCCACGGCCAAGGCGCAGGAATACAAGGAAACCGCGACCGCCAAAGCCGCTGAGTATCGCGACATCGCGACTGAGAAATGGAATGAAGCTCGTGAGAAAACCCGGACGTTCCAGGATGAAAGCGAAGAATATATTCGCGCGAATCCAACGAAGTCGGTGCTGACCGCACTCGGTGCGGGTTTCGTTCTCGGCTTGATTCTACGCAAGTAAGCTCGGTTCCTCGTGGCCATGGCTGATAGCAATGGAACTCCGATGGGTTTGCGGCAGCCGGGATTAATCGAGTCGGTGCAGGTCATGCTGCGGGCGATGGCCGAGTATTTCTCGGTCCGCTTCGAGATGGCCGGACTCGAGTCGAAGTCCGTCATTGGGAAACTCGTCAAAGCCGCCATTGGATTCGTCGTGGCGTTGCTTTGCCTGTGCGCCGGGCTGCTTTACCTAAGTCTCAGCTTGATCTATGTGCTCGCGGTAAAAGCCCACTGGGGCTGGGGTTGCGCGCTACTAGTCAGCGGTGTTGCCGCGCTGGTTGTCATGACGATCGGGCTGCTGCTTGCCCGCAAAGCGCTGCAAGGTTCCTGGTTTCCTGTCACGCTCTCTGAATTAAAGAAAGACTCCGAATGGCTGAAACACAAATCACAACCAACCGTCTAAACAGCCTGCGCGACCGTGCAGCGAAGTCTCGCACGCAACTGTCGAACGCCACGGAACATCTGGAGCATGCGGCAAATATCAGCCAGCGAGTGCAGACGTCGATTCGGGGAAACCTGATGACGTGGCTCGGCTCGGCAGCGCTGATTGGTTTAGTGCTAGCCAAGCTGCTAGCTCGCAAAAAGAAGGTTTATATCAACGCCAAGACCGGAAAAACGACGAGCAAAAAGAGCGGTCTACTCGTCGCCGGGCTCGGGATCGCTTTTCAGATGGCGCGTCCTTTCCTGCAAAAAGCGTTGCTCGAACAAGCCCATATTTTAGCGGATAAACATCTCGCTAATCGCGCTTCCGCAAAGACTGCCCAGCCGAACTTTCGCGGCTAGATTTCGCTCTAACTCCGATCAGTTTTTCTAACTGAGATCGGTTTCTTCAAGACGTTTCGTGACGGTCTTGAGAATTTGCAAGCGGGCGCTCCATTTGTAATTCCCCGGCACGACGATCCACGGCGATTGGCGGGTGGAAGTTTTCTCAAAGCAATCCTGCGCGGCCGCGTTGTGCTCGTTCCATTTGTGACGATTTCGCCAGTCTTCGTCGCTGATTTTCCAGTGTTTGTAGGGATCAGCTTCGCGTTTTTTAAAGCGTGCGAGTTGTTCGTCCTTCGTGATGTGGATGTAGAACTTGAAAATGAGCGCGCCATCATCGCTCAGCGTTTGTTCAAATTCGTTAATCTCGCGATGGGCGCGCTTCCATTCCACTTCCCTGGCGAAACCCTCGACGCGCTCCACGAGGAGGCGTCCATACCAAGAGCGATCAAAGATGGCGATTTGCCCATAGTGCGGGAGTTTGTTCCAGAAACGCCACATGTAATGGTGCTGGTATTCCTCGGATGTGGGCTTGATGACGGAGTAGACGCGATACATTCGAGGATCGAGCTTCTCGGTGATGCGCTTGATGGCGCCGCCTTTTCCGGCTGCATCGGGGCCCTCGAAGACCATGATGACGGAGCGCTTGGTTTTGCTGAGGCGCAACTGCTGGTTCAACAAGGAAAGCTGGTATTCTTTCAGCTTCTTTTTGTAAGTCTCTGCATCGACGATTTCTTTCTGGGCGAGGTCATCCAGGATGATCCGTTTTTCGAGGCTCGTGGCGGTGGGCATCGTTCCGTTCTACCGATTTTTCAGGGTAGGACAAGGGCTTCTTCGAGGAGCATTACTGGAATGTCATCGATGATGGGAAAAAGCAGTTGCCGATCTTCGCGGAAAAGTCCGGTCGTGAGTGGCGCGATCTGCATTTGGCCGGAGTGTTTGCGAACTTCGCCAGCGGCGATGCGGCGATTGATTTCGGTGAGTTCACTGGAACTCGCCTCAAAAACCAGCTGCATCGTTTCTGGACAACGCAGAATCTGAATGAGTCGTGCGCGATCCATCGTGAGTCGAATGCAACTCGAATCAGTATTTCGGGAAATCCGGATCGACCTGATCCGTCCACGTGACGAGGCCGTCCGTGAGATTCAGGAGTTTTCCGAATCCAGCATCCTGCAAAACATGAAAAGCGGTCACGCTGCGATTGCCGATTTTGCAATGGACGATGATTTCGTCCGCAGAATCGAGTTCGCTCATGCGCGAGGGAAGCTGGTTGAGCGGAATCAAAGTCGCACCGGGCAAATGGCAGATGTCCCATTCGTATTTCTCGCGGACGTCGAGGAGGACGATTTTGTCGCCACGATCGAGTCGTTCCTTCAGTTCTTTCGAGGAAATCGATGGAACGTCGGCATCTTCCTCGAGCTTTGCCGCAGCCTGAGGCACGCCACAGAACATCTCGTAGTCGATCGGTTCGGTGACGGTCGGATGCTCGCCGCAGACGGGGCATTTCGGATCGCGCCGCAATTTAAATTCACGAAATTTCATCGCCAGCGCGTCGAAATTCATCAACCGGCCCATCAACGTTTCGCCAATGCCGACAATGAGTTTGACGGCCTCGATCGCCTGCATCACGCCGATGATGCCAGGCAAAATCCCCAACACGCCACCTTCAGCGCAGCTCGGCACCATTCCCGGCGGTGGCGGCTCTGGAAACATACAGCGGTAACACGGCCCGCCGAGATGCGGCGCGAACACAGTGCACTGGCCGTCGAATCGAAATATTGACCCATAGACGTTCGGCTTTTTCAGGAAAACGCAGACGTCGTTGGAAAGATAGCGCGTGGGGAAATTATCCGTGCCATCGATCACGATGTCGTAGGGCGCGACAATCTCCATGGCGTTTTCCGAGCGAAACATGGTGTCGTGCATTACGACCTGGACGTTCGGATTTACATCGCGAATGCGGTCGCGCGCGGACAGAATTTTTTTCCGCCCCACGTCCTTCGTGCCGTGCAAAATCTGACGCTGCAAGTTCGAGAAATCCACCGTGTCAAAATCCACCAGGCCGATGGTCCCAATCCCCGCCGCTGCGAGATAAAGCGCAATCGGCGAGCCGAGTCCACCCGCACCGATGCAGAGAATCTTCGCGGCCTTGATTTTTTTCTGACCTTCGAGCGTCACTTCCGGCATGATGAGATGCCGTGAATAACGGGCGATCTCATCATTGCTAAACTGGATTTTCTCCAGCCGTTCAGGACTAATAATGCTCATGAAAATAATTGGGACGCCAATACTAAGCGACCCGCATCAGTTTGCAAATCACCTCAATCTGCAAGATCGACCTCGAAAAAATCGATAAAAACCTGGCGATAAACCGGCTTCTTCATTTCGGGCAACCAGCTCAGATGAAACTCCGGCGGCCAGATCCAGCGCACCCGGATAAATTCCGGATGGTGCAAATCGAGCTTCGGTGTGCAATCCGGCGCGGCGTGAAGCAGGAAATAGTGCTGTTCCTGCCCGTCAAATCCCCACTTTTTGCGCTTTCTAATGAATTGATAGCGATACGGCCCTTTCATGATGCCGACCTGATATCGATCGGACTCCAATCCAATTTCCTCCCATATTTCCCGCTTCAAAGCTTGTTGCAACGTCTCTCCTTCATCGACCCCGCCCTGGGGAAATTGCCACGCCCCACTGAAATCCTGCCGCTCGCCGATCAAGATCTGACCATCCGCGCGCTGGAGAATTCCCGCTACGTTTGGGCGGTATTTAATGGTATCGAGCTTCATGACACTGCCTGCAATCAAAGTGCGCGCCTGGAAATGGCGGCTTCTGGTTTTTACCGCCGTATTTACAGGGCTTTTTTGTATTAAACTCTGGCGGCCTGAACGGCAAATCGAACTTCACCAAAAAAACTTTCTTTCGGCCTTGGAGGATCGTCGCTGGGGACGGGTGGAGGGCCAGTTCTGCGAGCGATACAGCGATCGTTTCGGCCATAACCGTGCAACTGCGATGAAAGATTTGCGGGAGGTTTTGCAGCAATTCTTCGCGCTGACGATAAAAAGTCAGGGGAGTCAGACTGAATTCAGCGGCGACACGGCGACCGTCACCGTCAATCTGACGATCACCGGTTCCGGCACCGGCGCGACCGAATGGATCACCAACGAAGTGAATCGACTTCCAGCGCCATGGGTTTTCACCTGGCAGAAAGTCAACGTCTTTCCGTGGTCGTGGGAACTCATGAAGGTGGATAATCCGAGCCTGACGATTCCGGATCGGTCACTTTTTGATCCGAGTGCGAATCAACGGATTCTTGCAGTAAGGCTAAAAAGAGCCATCTCTCGATCAAAAATTATCAAAAATGACGCCACATTCTCTCAATTACGCGAGAACGGGAGCCGCGACTAATATTCACCTTCGCAAAGAATAGAAACTTTCCGCAAGCAGGATTCGGAGCATCCCAAGCCGAAATCATTGCGCTTGCCGAGGGAGAGATGACCTACTACTAAAAGTGCGTGTTAGAAGGCTGTCGCATTCAAAGACTGCCCAAAGAAGATTTCCGAAAAAAATTCAGCCAGACCAGCCCTCTGGCACGAAATCTGTTCCTAGCGCCGCTGATCCTCCCAGAAGTCAGACTGTAGATAATTTAACATCTCACTTTAAGTCCTATGGAAGCATCATATCAAAATCGGGGAGCGCTGCTCGAAAGCGCCTTAACGGACGGCGGGGCCATCTTTCGCCGTCCAATGGTTGGCACCAGCCAGCGGCGGAAAACCCGTCGCATCGATCCGCGCATTCAGGAGCATCTGGTGGCGCTGATGTTGGTAATCGATTCTGTTGTGATTCTTGCCGCCATGGTTGGTGCGTATTTTTTGCGTTTTCATTCGCCTTTAAGACATTTGGGGGTCGCCGGGGAAATGCCTATCAACGCTTATGGGAACTATTTTGCCCTCGGCACCTTCTCCATGGCGCTGGTGCTCGCGCACATGAAATTTTACGAGCGAAATCTGCTGCTCCGTTTCAAACACGTCCTCACCATTCTCGCGAAATCGACCTTCTTTTGGACGTTCGGATTTCTCAGCGCCACGTTGCTGGTCAACGCGCAGCCTCCGATCTCGCGCATTTTCGGGGTGCTTTGCGGTGGCTTGATTTTTGGAGGTTTGCTTCTGACCCACGCCATTTTTCACCAGATCATCCTGCGCCGCGGAGTCGTCGAGCATCTGCGGCAGCGAATTTTGTTCGTTGGCTGGAATGCTCAAACCAAGAAGATCGTCGATTCTTTTGCCAGCGCGCCGAACTCCGCCTATCACTTTGTCGGCTGCGTGACTGCACCGCAAACGCGCAGCTGCGAGATATTGCCCGAGGACGTGCCAAGCCTCGGCGCGGTAGACGAAATCGGGAGCCTGATCCACGAGCACATGGTGGACATGGTGATCATGTCAGACATCGATTGCGTAAAAGAGGAGATCGTAGGACTGGCCAATCTCTGCGAGAAAGAAATGGTCCAATTCAAAATCATCCCGTCCTATTTCCAGATTCTTGTCTCGGGTCTTCGGTTGGAAACGGTCAGCGGCATTCCGGTTCTCGGCGTTTCCCAATTGGCTCTCGATAAATTCGGCAACGCGCTTTTCAAACGTCTCATCGACATTCTCGGAGCGGTCTTTGGCCTCATCATGTCGGTGCCATTGATCGCGATCTTCGGACTGATCGTTAATCGCGAATCGCCGGGGCCGATTTTTTATCGTCAGAAACGTCTTGGACGCAACGGCTCCATCTTTGACATCATCAAGATTCGCAGCATGCGTCTCGATGCGGAGAGCGGTCAGAAACCCGGCTGGAGCACGAAAGACGACCCGCGCCGACTGCGGATCGGAGCTTTCATGCGGCGCTGGAACATCGATGAAGTGCCGCAGTTTTGGAACGTCCTCGTGGGCGAAATGAGTCTCGTCGGACCACGACCGGAGCGGCCGGAATTAATCCAAAACTTCAAGGAAGAAATCCCGCATTACAACGCGCGACATAGTGCGAAACCGGGGATCACCGGCTGGGCGCAGGTGCTTGGTTTGCGCGGCGACACCGATCTGCGCGAACGCATCAACTGCGATCTGTATTACTTGGAAAACTGGAGTCCGCTCTTCGATTTTCAGATCATGCTGAAGACGTTTATCGGCAATAAAAACGCCGCCTAGAATCGTATCTAACTCCGCTGTGAATTTTTTTCAGCGGAGTTTCAGCGCAGTCAGTATTCGCGCTGCAAGAGGTGATTCGCGAGGTCGCGCAAACGTTCGGCTCGCGTGCCGAGCGGTTCTAGCGCAGCAAGCGAAAGTTCGGTCAGGCGATGCGCTTCTTTGCGCGAATTTTCCAGTCCGAGCACAGCGGGAAATGTCGCTTTCTGCGCGGTGACATCTTTGCCCGCGCTTTTGCCGAGTTTTTCACTGGTTTGCGTGACGTCCAGAATGTCGTCGATCACTTGAAAAGCCAGTCCGAGGTTCTGCGAAAAAATAGTGAGCGCAGTTAGATCGTTATCGGTGGCGTTCGCGCTGATCGCGCCAAGACGAATGCTGCTCGTGAGAAGCGCTGCCGTTTTCGCGCCGTGGATGAAACGCAACTGAGCCAGCGTGATTTTTTTCCCTTCCGCTTCGAGATCGGCCACTTGGCCCGCGATCAGCGCCCGGCTGCCGCTCGCCTGGGCGAGTTCGCGAATTTGATCGGAGATCGAATACCGTCGCGTCGGCGCTGCTGCGGCCAGAACTTCAAAAGCCAGCGTGAGCAACGCGTCCCCTGCGAGAATGGCGATCGCTTCGCCGTAAACCTTGTGGTTCGTCGGTTTTCCGCGGCGAAAATCGTCGTTGTCCATCGCAGGCAGATCGTCGTGGATCAACGAATACGTGTGAACCATTTCCACGGCGCAGGCGGCGGGAAGGGCGTTTTCCATTCGACCTCCACAGGATTCTGCGGCAGCCACGCAGAGGATCGGGCGCAGCCGTTTTCCACCGGCGAAAATGCTGTAACGCATTGCTTGATGAATGGTCGCCGGCTTCGTGCCGGCAGGCGGCAGATAGATTTTCAGGGCGGAATCCACCGCGCGCTGGGTGGATTTTAGATAGGCGGATAACATGGAATTTATTCGGTAAATCGCTGGGCGATCGGCATCCGGCGGCCCATGCCGAACGCGGTGCTAGTGACCTTCAAACCCGGTGCGGCCTGGGCGCGTTTGTATTCGTTGAGATCGATTTTGCGGATGATCCAGCGGGCGGTTTTTTCATCGAAGCCCCGAGCGATAATGTCGCGCACGCCGAGTTTGCTTTCGACGTAGAGCGAGAGAATCGCGTCCAGAATTTCATACGGCGGCAACGAATCTTGATCGGTCTGATTCGGACGCAACTCCGCGCTTGGTGCCTTGGAAA
Organism: Spartobacteria bacterium; assembly: GCA_043758065.1. Classification (GTDB taxonomy): domain Bacteria; phylum Verrucomicrobiota; class Verrucomicrobiia; order Chthoniobacterales; family DASVRZ01; genus DASVRZ01. The sequence goes on from JAYVOE010000029.1 coordinate 15,179, forward strand.
TCGTGTTTGCGGGAATGATTTCCCGAGCGCGATTGATCCATTTGGCGAGATCGTAGACTTTCGTTTTTGGGACGTCGCTAATCACGGCGAGGCCGCCGCACATATCGCCGTAAAGCGTGCAATAACCGACGGCGAGTTCGCTTTTGTTGCCGGTGCTGAGAACGAGATGGCCGAATTTGTTGGAAAGCGCCATCAGGGTCAGGCCGCGGAGGCGCGACTGAATGTTTTCCTCCGTGGCGTCCTCCGGGCGGCCATCAAAAACTGAGCGGAGTTGCATTTGTATCGTGTCGAACGCGGGCTGAATCGGGAGCGTGAGGCACTCGATCCCGAGGTTCTTCGCGAGCGAATACGCATCGTCGAGACTGCCTTGCGAGGAATATTGGCTCGGCATCGCCACGCCGGTGACGTTTTCCTTCCCCAATGCCGCCACGGCAATCTCGGCGACGACTGCGGAATCAATGCCGCCGCTGAGTCCGAGGATGGCAGTGCGGAACCCGGTTTTCCGAAAATAATCGCGAACGCCGAGAGTGAGCGCGCCGTGAATTTCCTCGGACTCCGATGAAATTTTTGGCGTGATCGCCGGTCCGCGTGTATCCACGACGGCGAAGTCGCTCTCGAACGGCGCCAGCAGCGCGACAGTTTCTCCATGCGAGTTAAAGGCTAATGAGTTTCCGTCGAAAATGAGCTGATCGTTGCCGCCGACGGCGTTGCAATAGACAAACGGGATCGCGTGTTGACGGGCGAGCGCGGAGATCATTTGCAGCCGAATCGCCGGTTTGCCGATCTGAAACGGCGACGCACTCAAGTTCACGATCAGATTGGCACCGGCCGCGACCAGTTTTTCCACGGGCTCATAGTCGTAAAGGTTGCGGCTGAGATATTCCTCGGTCCAAATGTCCTCGCAGATCGTGACGCCGATTTTGATCGAACCCAGATGGAAAATATTTAATCCGGTGGCCGGCTCGAAATATCGGCTTTCGTCGAAGACGTCGTAGGTCGGCAGGAGCGTCTTAAAAAAACGCTCGACGATTTTTCCACTGCGCAACAACGCGGCGGCGTTGCGAAACGGTCGGCCGGAAAGCTTTTCGTTGAAGTCGAGGTAGCCGACGAGCAGGGGAATGTCGCCCACGGTTTTCGCGAGCTGGTGGAGCGTCTCCAGATTGAGCGGGACAAATTGGGATTTAAAAATCAGATCCTGCGGCGGGTAACCGGGGATGGCGAGTTCCGGCACGAGCACGAGTTCTGCGCCATCCTGCACGAAACGTTCGTAGGCTTTCTGAATCAGGCCGGAGTTTCCCGGGAAATCGCCAACGGTCGGATTGATCTGGGCGAGCCCGATTTTCATCCCAGTACCATCCTAATAGTGCCGCGGAGTCGGTTTGGCCGTGCGCGCCTTAATCGTATCGGCGTCCATCGCCTGCTCGACGCTGGAGCCCATGTGCCGCGCGGCCTGGATGATTCCGGCGAGGAGCGCGGCAAAGATGATGGCGAAGACCAGCTTTTGGAGAAACGTGGATTCCATGAGGGGAACCTACCAGAAGCCCCACTGTTTTGTGAACATGATATACAGGCCCAGAAAAAGATTCGTCACGGCGTGGACGAAAACGCAGGAGCCGAGGCTTTTTGTCCAGCAAGCGACGCCATTGTAAATCAGGCCGCAAAGTGCCGCCGCGATGTAATCCGATGGCTGGTGTTCCAAAGTGAATCCGATCGTCGTCACGAGAAACGCAGTCCAGCGAAATGTTCCGAACGGAACCTTCGTGAAATTCTCGTTGATGAGATAACGCATTAAAAATCCACGCCAGAAAAGTTCCTCGACCAGGGGAACCACAATCACCAAACGGAGGAAGCGGAGGATCACCGTAGCCCAGTAGGCCGATGAGCCGGGCGAAAAGACATCCGGGTTAAAGCCGACTGTGCGCGGCGGCGACCAATGGAAGGTTTGCAGTGCGGTCCAAATCGCAAAAACGAAAAAACCA
>JAYVOE010000030.1:0-6285 GCA_043758065.1 Spartobacteria bacterium
GCGACGCTAGTAGAAAACCGCTACGGGGTAACGCAGAAAGTGCGAATTGATTCAAATTTGTGAAGTTTGGAAACCAACTGGCGACAATTGCGCATAAGAGGGAGAGAATTCGGGATCAACTGGCGACAATTAGGCAGTTCAGGGTGAAAATTCGGGGATTCTTGCTGAAAATTCTGGGCGGTCGGGCGATCTTTTTTCGTGTGGGAGTGAGAGAACGGGGCGTGAATGTGACGTTTTTTGCCGGACGGGTGAAAATTTTCACTAATCGAGCGAACCGAGCGGATCGATCCACTAAATCGACGCTAGCGTGTGTTGGCAGGCCTATCGAGTTGATCGAGCCACAGGCTCGACGCTACAAATCTCTCGGTCTCGCGTCCCCCAACAATATCACCCGATTGTAGCGTCGAGGCTGTGCCTCGATCTCCGCTGGTGCTACCCCTGCCGACTCATGAGCTGGGCCAAAAACGCGGAACAAAAATCGGGGCGAGTGCGTTGTAACTCCGACCAGGAAGTTAGTGGCGGCGAAAAGGATTCGAGTTGCAGCACACTGACGAAAGTTTCGGCCAATTTCGTTTCCTGAGTCTCATGGAACTCGAATCTGTTTAGGAGTGCGACGTGACGATAACGCCGGATGGTGTCTTTAGCGGAACGCAGATAGGCGCTCTGCAAAGCCTCGATAAAGTCGGGTGTAATTCGTGCGCCTTCGCGAGCGAGGTGATGCAATAAACACGCGCTGATTTCGGAAGTGAGTCGAGTTAGATTCGTATCACCGGGAGTGAGTGATTGGTGTTTGTGCTCGTAGTTAGTCCCGAGTTCGATTTGCGCGATCGTTTCCGGTGTTAGTGAGCGGTGGATTTGGCAGAGCAAATCGATTTCCAATCCCCAGCCATCGGAGAGTGGAAATTGTGTTAGCTCGGAGAGTTTGCCACCGAATTCTCCAGCGAGTGGATAGCGAAAACTATCAAGGAAATCGAGGAGCGGATGATGTCCTTCCACGCGGACTAGCGCTCGCAAGAGTGGACCGACAAAGAGACGCGTGACGCGGCCAAAAAGTTGGCCGGAATGCCGTGGGTAGTAACCTTTGACGAAGTGATAGCCGAAGTCGGGTTCTAACAACGGAAGTGCTAGGAGCGCGGGGAGTTCCCGTGAGTAATTTACGATGTCGGTATCGTGGGTCAGAATGCATTCGCACTCCGATCTTAAAAACAGGAATCCGAGCGCGGTCCAGAGGTTGAAGCCTTTGCCGGAGCGCGGTTCCGGGAGCAAGGCTTGCAGCGCGGGATCGTCGTTCCAGAGTGCGATGCATCTCGGATCACTTTTTGTTAGTTCGGCGATCTCGGGTAGGTCGTCGGCGGTGGCTTGATTGACACTAACAACGATGCGCGACAGATAGCGCGCTGATGTTAGCTGGCGAAGAATTTCTGCCATCGCAGGACGGCGCAGATCGTCCATCGTGCATGGCAAAATGAGCGCAGTTGCAGTGGATTCTGCGAGGGTTTCGAGTCGTCGCTCAATGTCTTCCAGCGGGACGACATTTAACCGCGGCAGCGTGCTAATCAAGCCACGCTGATGGAAGTCGCTCATGAATGCGGCGTTTCACTCATGAATGCGGCGTTTTTTCCAGCGGAGTTGCAGTCGATTCTGGGAGGTCGTCGTCGTCATCGTCTTCCTCGATTTCCCGGCGCCAGCTCTTGGAAACGAAGGGCCGGAAGAATCCGTAGAGCAGATAGCTGATGAAGAGAATTGCCGGCATCCATTGGTAATAGAGGATGGTTAGGAGGATGAGGACGATGAAGCAGATGAGGCGCGGAACGGATTTCTGCGTGCGCCAATTCACGGCCTTGAAGCTGGGGTATTTGAAGTGGCTAAACATCATCCACGAGAGGAAAAGCAGGAGCGGACCGAGGGCGTATCGCCAGGGTCCGATGACGCGGTCGTTTTCCTGAAGTCCTAACATGAACAAGGTGATCGACGCAGTGACTCCGGCGGCGGCGGGAATGGGGATGCCGGAGAAGTCTTTGTCGACGGTGTCGCCGGGTTGTTTGGCGGCGGCGATGCAATTGAAACGAGCGAGTCGCAGCGCGCCGCAAACGAGGTAAACCGAGGCGATGATCCAGCCGGAGCGCCAGTCTTTTAGGACGATGCGATAGACTAACAAGGCGGGCGCGACTCCGAAGGAAACGATGTCGGCGAGTGAGTCGAATTCGCGTCCGAAGGGACTTTCCGCGCCGGCCATTCTTGCCATGCGACCGTCGAGCACGTCGAAAACGCAGGCTCCGAGAATGAGCAGAATCGCCTGGTGGTAGTAGAGGAAAGTGACGGCTGCGTCGGGGTCGTTTACCTGGATGAGCGCGCCCTCGATGATGCGGAGGATGGAGGTGAATCCGCAGAAGAGATTTCCTGCGGTCATGAGATTCGGCAGGAGATAAATTCTTGGTTCGCCTTCTCTCATTTTTATCGGGGGTGAATCGATTGGAACTCGAATGAAAAACTAGCCGGCGAGCTCGGCGATGGGCGTCTCGCCGCATTTGACGCGGTCGCCGATTTTAACCAGCAACTTCGCATCGAGCGGCAGGTAAATTTCGGTGCGCGAGCCGAAACGGATCATGCCGAAATGATCGCCTTTTTTCAGTTCGTCGCCGACTTCGCTCCACGGGACGATGCGCCGCGCGATCGCGCCGGTGATCTGGCGGACGACGAAGGTGATGCGGGAATTTTGGAAGCCCCAGGTGATGTATTCGTTCAGCGTGGTGGCGTCGGGATGACGCGCGTCGAGCATTTTGCCGAGGTGATGTTGCCGATGAATGACGCGGCCGGCGAGCGGAGCGCGATTCGTATGAACGTCGAAAACGGAGAGGAAAATCCCGACGCGCTGCATCTGGGAATTCGTGACTTCGGGTTCCAACATTTCAGAAACTATATCGGCCACGACGCCATCGGCGGCTGCCACGACGAGGTTTTCGCCTGCGGGAATGTGTCGGACCGGGTCGCGGAAAAAGTAGAAAACGTAGGCGATGAGCAGCAGCCACATCCCCGCGAGGAGCGTGCCGAGCATGGGAAACCAGGCGATGAGAAGGCTGGAGAGGACGGCGAGCCCGACGAGAATGGCGAGGATCCAACGAGCTTCGTAAATAGTTTGCCAGCGCATATCTCGTTAGTCTCGACACGGAGAAAGGGGCGTCAAGCGTTTGTTCCCGGAGGATTTTTTCATGCGAGTTGCATCGGTATCGGGACATTTTGCGAATCGCATTGACGCACTCGCGCGGGCTACTATTTTCTACGGCTCGCAAACAACCAACCAACTATCCATTTATGAGTATCAAAATCGGCATCAACGGCTTCGGACGCATCGGTCGCCTCGTCTTTCGCGCAATCTGTGATCAAGGCCTTCTCGGCAAGGAAATCGAAGTCGTCGCCGTCAACGATCTCGTCGGCGCAGACAACCTCGCTTACCTCGTGAAATACGATTCCACTCAAGGTCGCGCCAAAGAAACCGTTTCCTCGAAAAAATCCAGCCCAGACGTGGCTGAAGACGATATTCTGGTGGTCGATGGACATGAAATTAAGTGTCTCGCTATTAAAGAAGGCCCGACGGCATTGCCTTGGAAAGAACTCGGCGTCGATATCGTGATTGAATCCACCGGCTTGTTTGTCGATGCCGCGAAAGCTCGCGGTCACATTACCGCCGGCGCGAAAAAAGTCATCATTTCCGCTCCGGGCAAAGACGAAGACATCACCATCGTGATGGGCGTCAACCACGAGAAATATGATCCAGCGAATCACCACATCATTTCCAATGCGAGCTGCACGACGAACTGTCTGGCGCCCGTTGTTCACGTCCTATTGAAGGAAGGTTTTGGCATCGAGGAAGGCCTCATGACGACGGTTCACAGCTACACGGCAACGCAAAAGACGGTTGATGGCGCATCCAAGAAAGATTGGAAAGGTGGCCGTTCCGCCGCGATCAATATTATTCCGTCCACCACCGGTGCGGCGAAGGCAGTTGGCCTCGCGATTCCCGAGGTAAAAGGCAAGCTCACCGGCATGTCGTTCCGCGTGCCGACGCCGACAGTTTCGGTGGTCGATTTGACGGTGAAAACGACGAAATCCACCAGCTACGACGAGATCAAGGCCGCCATGAAACGAGCAAGCGAGACTTACATGAAAGGCATCCTCGCTTACACCGAAGACGAGGTCGTTTCCTCGGATTTCATCCACGACACGCATTCGTCGATTTTCGACGGCGGCAGCGGCATCGGGTTGAACGATAAATTCTTCAAATTGATCAGCTGGTATGACAACGAATGGGGCTACAGCAATCGTTGCGTCGATCTCTTGAAATACATCGCCGGCAAAGGCGTTTGATCGCGCTGATACGACTGTAACTCGACCCTCTTTTCCGATGGCCAAGAAAGACATTCGCGACATCCAAGTCACCGGCAAACGCGTGCTCGTGCGAGTCGATTTCAACGTCCCGCTCGATGACAAGGAAGGCGGGATGGTCATCACCGACGACACCCGAATCCAGGAAACGTTGCCAACGTTGCGTTACCTGCGGGACAACGGTGCGAAGGTCATTCTTTGTTCCCATTTGGGCCGGCCAAAAGGTCAGGTCGATCTCAAGCAAAGCCTGCGTCCGGTCGCTGCGAAGCTCGCTGAATTGCTTGGAACTCCCGTGGCTTTTTCGAGCGTTTGCGTTGGACCGGAAGCCGTCGAGAAATCGATGGCGCTCGATCCGGGCGAATTCTTGCTTCTAGAAAACGTCCGTTTCATGCCCGGCGAAGAGCAAAATGACCCGGCGCTCGCTAAGCAATTTGCCGATCTCGCCGACATCTACGTCAACGACGCATTTGGCTCCGCCCATCGTGCTCACGCTTCCACGGAAGGCGTCGCGCACCTCGTTCCCGTGGCCGTTTCCGGTCTGCTGATGGAAAAGGAACTCCACTTCCTCGGCGACGAACTTCAAGCCCCGGCCAAGCCATTTGTCGTCATTCTCGGCGGCGCAAAAGTCTCCGACAAAATCCAAGTCATCGACGCCCTGCTCGAAAAAGCGGACACCATTCTCATTGGCGGCGGGATGGCCTATACGTTCGGCCTCGCGCTCGGCAAAAAAATCGGCAAATCCCTCAGCGAACCTGACAAAATCGACACCGCAAAGCTCGCGCTCGAAAAAGCAAAAGTGAAGGGAGTTAAATTCCTATTGCCAGTCGATAACTACATCGTCGAGACGCTCGATTTCAAAAACAAAACCGTCAGCCCCGGCAAATACACTGCACCCGGCGAAGACATTCCCGATGGCTGGGAAGGCGTCGATATCGGACCCGAAACGATCAAGCTTTTCTCCGCCGAAATCGCCTCGGCCAAGACCGTCCTCTGGAACGGCCCGATGGGCGTTTTCGAGATTCCGGAATGCGCCAAAGGCACGTTTGCCCTTGCCGAAGTCATCGCCGAAAATCAGTCCGCCAAGACCATTATCGGCGGCGGTGACAGCGTCAAAGCCGTCAAACGCGCAGGCGTTTCCAGTCGAGTTACATTCATATCCACGGGCGGCGGCGCGAGCCTTGAGCTTCTCGAAGGCAAAGTCCTCCCCGGCGTCGCGGCTCTGGCGGACAAATAATTTCTCATATCGATCTAACTCCGATGCGTAAAAAAATCCTCGCTGCCAACTGGAAAATGAACCTGACCAATGGGGAAGCCCGGTCGTTTATGGAAATTTTCCTCCGCGAAATCGGCGACGAACTCGACGTCGAAGTCGTCATTATTCCGCCGTTTCTCTCGCTCGGCACCGTCATTGAGAGCCTCGATAAACATCAGAGCATCAAAGTCGGTGCGCAGAATATGCACTTCGAGAAATCGGGCGCGTTCACCGGGGAAATCAGCGCCGCGATGTTGCGCGATCTTTACGTGCGTTTCGTCGTGATCGGCCACAGCGAACGCCGCGCGCTCTTCGGCGAGACTGACGAGATCATCAACAAAAAAGTCAAAGCCGCTCACGTCGCTGCGTTGCGCCCGATCTTTTGCATCGGCGAAACGCTCGAACAACGCGACACCGGCCAAGTTGAATCCGTTCTGGAAACGCAGCTGCGTGGCGGACTTTCTGATTTGAGTTCCAAGGAAATCGTCGAAACCGTCATCGCCTACGAACCCGTCTGGGCCATTGGCACCGGCCGCACGGCCTCGCCGGAACAAGCGCAAGAGGCGCACGCTTTTATCCGTAAAACCGTCGCCGCCATGACCGATCAATCCACCGCAGATCGCGTCCGCATCCAATACGGCGGCAGCGTG
>JAYVOE010000031.1:0-6247 GCA_043758065.1 Spartobacteria bacterium
AAAAAGTCTCCGCTGCGACCTTGAAAATGAAGTGATTATCCACAATCTTCGCCCTAATCAAATCTCCCCTGCAAACCTTCACTTAAATCAGCGGTTCCCTATGAAACAAGGTTCCTTCTTTTTAGCCGTGCTCGCCTGGTTTGCGGGCAGTCTGGCCACCGAAGCCGTGACGGTTTATACCTCGACCCCGGCCTATTATGAGACGGCGCTGGCGAACGGGCAGGGTTTTCCCTATGTGGGCACGGTCGGCGGCGCATCCGGCGTGTATTTGGGGAAATATTCCGGCTCGTATTATGTGTTGACCGCCAACCATGTGAACGGTGGAAGTTTCACTCTAGGCAATACCTATTCGATGATCGCCGGGAGCCGGGTGCAGGTAACGCCTGGGGTTGATCTGGCTATTTTCCAAGTGGCGGGGGATTCGCAGTTGGATGCGTTGTCGCAGTTGATTCTGGGTTCTTCCAACCTGACAACCGCCTCCACGCTGAATATGATCGGCTACGGCGGCGGCACGAAGCGTGGCGGCTATAACACGCCCGATTCGGAATCGTTTTATTCCTACGATGGTTATACCGAGGCGGTCATCTTTACCGATTACGATCCGGTGGAGGGGCAGGCTCAGGCGATCGGGGGCGACTCGGGCGGCGGGGTATTTTATCAAAATGGCGGCAACCTGGAACTGACTGGGCTGATGGTAATCGCCGGGACGACTTCCCAAGGAGTGCAGGTGACCGGCTCGGTGGATGTGGGCTACTATCGCAACCAGATTCTGGCCCGGGTGCCGGAAGCGTCGACGTGGAGTTTCTGGTCGGTTCTGGTGGTGTTTGCTGCGGGATACGTCTGGCGGCAACGCCGAAAAAGAGTCCGCGAAAGTTAGGCAACGTTTTCAGCGGAGTAGCAGCGGATTCACGATCGGATTCCGGAAGAATAGCCGACTAACAGCGCTACCAGCCGGTCGGAAGGCGATTTTCTGGTTCGCGGAAGCATTTTGAGTTCCATAAAAGAAAAATGGAGTTCCATAAAAGACTTATGGATGTCCGAAAAAGATTTATGGGTACCCAAAAAAGATTTCCCGGGTTCCAGAAACGGTTTTTGGGGTTCTCGAAGCCCTTCGGGCTGCTGTCGCAGGCTGTCTTGCTCCGCTCGGCTCTTTTGCTCGACCGGACGCGCCCCGACCAGACCGAGCGCCCACCATTGGAATTGATATTTGTCGTTGTCGCCCTCCTTCGAGGCCAGTGCCAGGGCATCCTGATACGTCACCGGCTCGCCGACGGTTTTAATTTCCAATTGAGTTCGATAGGTATCGCGCAGGCGACCTTTGATGAGCGTGGTGGCGAGTTGGGTAATATCGATCCCGATCCACTGGCGACCGAGTTTGACGGCGGCATCAATCGTCGTCCCGCAACTGCACCACATCGCGGGGAGCACACGAGGCGCTCTTAATCTTTCCCTGAAAATAGCCCAATGCTTTAGCGTTGGGTCCTCCGATCTCGATTGACATCCCGAGTCCCGTCAGGGACGAAAGAGCCCGGCACAGAGAACGCAGAATGAAAGCCCTCGCCAACGTCGCGTGGCAACAAGGCTACGCTGCGTTTAGCATTGGAGCCTCGGGCGTGGACGACACCATCGCCTACATTCGCAACCAGGAGGAACAACCCGCACCTATCGCGAAGAGGTGGAATTATTCCTCCGGCGCAACGGCGTCGAATACGATCCAACTCGATTGGAATCACGACGGGGTTCTGTCGTCCCTCCAGGGACTTGTTTCGCTATCGATTGTTCCTAAACCCAACGCTAAAGCATTGGGCTATTTCCAGCAGAAGAAGGCTGGAGAGGCCGTCGGGTCGCAATGCAGGTAGAGCGAGCCCGTTACTTTTAAGACGCGCCGCAATTCCACCAGACGCGGGGCCATCATCGTCAGGTAGGGCAGTTCGAGCCGAGGAACGTTTGGAAGGCCTGCATGACTTCGCTGACTTTTCCCGCCTGCTCGGTGATCTGACGATAGACCGCCTCCGCTTCGATGTTCCAATGCCAGGTGTCTTCAAACGCCTTGATCTGGCTCGCCGCATCGGTGCCGTCCTTTTCCTGAAAGAAGGCGTTGTAGCTCTGGGCCGAGTTAAACGGCGGATCGAGATAGACTAGATCGACCGAGGCATCCCCGATGTAACGGGTGAGGATGTCGAGGTTATCGCCGTAATACAGAGTGCCCATGGCGACGGTGTAGCAGAGGCGGCGTTACAGGGGAAGCGTGGGGTTGTTTGATCTTGGAATATTCTGTGGAACGGACCCATTTCTGCGTGTTGGCGGATTGAGCGGGGCAGGCGATGGTGGGAGTTCCCCATGCGTTTCCTCGTTGCATTCACTAGAACTCTGTCTTTTTTTAAAATCCCAGCATCGCTATGAAGCGGGGCGGCGGCGGGAGGATGGTGGTGTTGGCCTTTTGGTTGGTGCTGACAATCAGCGCGGCTTCGGCCCGGACATTGCGGATTGTTTCTTACAATATCGATTGTTTTGACCAGTCGAGTACCAACAATATCACGGGGCCGACGCATAGTTTGCCGACGGTGATTCAGGGGATCGGGTTGCATCATCTCGGCACGAATGCGCAGCCGGTGGACGTGATGGGTTTGGAGGAATTAACGACGACGACACTGGCGAGTTTTGTGGGGGAGTTAAATAGGATTTACGGCGCGGGCGTTTATGCTGCGGATGCGACGGCGGACCCGACGACGGGCGGCGGGACGGATGGGCTGATTTACAATACGACGACGGTCCAGGTGATCGCGGCCCGGGCGTTGAAGACGGGGACGACAGTCCTCTTGAAGTCCGATGGAACTTACACGACGGCCTATTCTCCAGGCGGAGGGATCAATGGCGTAAGCCGGGCACCGATGGTGTATCGGCTGCGCCCGGTCGGCTTCGGAGCAGAGACGGATTTTTATTTTTACGTGAGCCACGCACGGAGTTTCAGCGATAACGCGGCGGGAGATGCCCGTTACGCGGAGGCGCAGGAGGTGCGCAGCGATGCAAAATACAATCTACCCGCCGGGTCGCACATTTTGTATGGCGGCGACTGGAATCTTTTTAATGGCAGCGGGGAAAACGCTTACAAATGTCTCACGGGACAGACGACAAGCGATGGCCTCGATTGGAGCGACATCAGTGCGATCTGGGCGAACTCAAATCCGACGCAGGGTTATGATCCGATGTCGAAGACGAAACCCGCGACGACGGTAACGTGGGGCAATTTAGCTGGGGATAATGCGAATTATATTTACGGCGATTCGACGTCGTCACTGGCCTCGCGGATCGATATTCAACTCGTGAACCGGGCGATGCTGGGCGTTTACAATGCGCAGGGTGGAGTGCAACTCGCATCAGATTTTTCGGACCCGTTCGACACGTTGAACTTCCCGTCGGCAAAATATCCGTATGCGTTCGAAACGTTTGGCAACAATGGCTCGACGCCACGGAGCGGAACGGTGACGAATGCCGCAAATCATTCGCTCGACGACCTTGCCAACACGACGCCCAACGCGACGACTGTGCTGGCCGACATCCAGCTCACCGGTAGTGGCAGCACCTTTACTGGCAGCGACCATTACCCCATCGTGGGCGACTACAACATCGTGCCACCGCCCACAGCCCTGCGCCTGAAAACTCTGTCGACAACCAGCGGCGCCACCCTCGAACTGACCTCCCTGCCTGGGATTAAATTCGGCATTCAATCGTCACCCGACCTCGGTAACTGGAGCAGTCTCGGCTCCGGCACGACCGATCCCCAAGGGATACTCCTCATGCCCGACGCCGGCACCCCGGGCGTCGGCAAACGTTTTTACCGTGCGCTCTGGCCCACTCCGTAAAATATTCGCCGCAGAATCGACTGCAACTCCGCCCTGTTTTTTCGCCCGGCAGCGGGGCTTCGCTAAAACTTGAATTCCGGGCTGGGGTCGGTGAACATCTCGCCCTACATGCACGATCAACGCGGTAAAAAACTCGCTCTCTCACTCGCCGCGCTCGGCGTGGTCTACGGCGACATCGGCACCAGCCCGCTCTATGCGTTTAAGGAATGTCTCCACCATGGATTGACGACTCCGCGGGACATTATCGGGGTGTTGTCGCTGATTATCTGGACGCTTTTCCTGCTCGTCGGGCTGAAATATCTCGGGCAAATCATGCGCGCCGATAACCAGGGCGAGGGCGGCATTCTGGCGCTGCTCTCGCTGACTGGACTGCGCGACAACCCGAAAATTGCTCATGCGACTTCGATCATTATCGCGGTCGGCATCGGGGGCGCGGCGCTGCTTTACGGGGATGGCGTGATTACTCCAGCGATCTCGGTTTTATCGGCGGTGGAGGGATTGCTGATCGCGACGGATAAAATCGGGCCGTTCATCGTGCCGCTCACGCTGGGGATTTTGGCGGGGCTGTTTGCCGTGCAATCGAAGGGAACTGGACTGATCGGACGTTATTTCGGGCCGATTATGCTGGTCTGGTTCTCCACCCTGGCGATCACGGGCACTCTGCAAATCATGAAGCATCCGGGCGTGCTCACGGCGTTGAATCCGATCCTCGGCTTGAACTTTCTCACGCATCATGGCAGCGGCGGATTAATCATCATGGGCAGCGTCTTCCTCGTGGTCACCGGCGGCGAAGCGCTCTATGCGGACATGGGGCATTTCGGACGAAAACCCATCGCACTTGCATGGAACTGTATGGTTTTCCCGGCGCTGATTTTAAATTACCTCGGCCAGGGCGCGCTCGTTCTAACCAACCCGGCGGCAATGGAAAATCCGTTCTTCTTCATGGTGCCTGATGCGTTGCTTTATCCGCTCGTCGCGTTGGCCACGGCCGCCACGATCATTGCGTCGCAAGCCCTGATTTCGGGGGCGTTTTCGCTGACGATGCAGGGCATTCAGATGGGATATATCCCGCGCATGGAAATCCTCCACACCTCGAAGGATGAACACGGCCAGATCTACATTCCCAAGCTCAATATCATGCTTTTCATCGGTTGCTCGGCACTCGTGATGACCTTCCGCAGCAGCTCCGCACTCGCCAGCGCGTATGGCATCGCCGTGACGCTGACCATGCTGGCAACGACGTTTCTCTTTTACTTTGCCTCGCAACATATTTGGAAATGGCACCCGCTTCGGTCGCTCGCTTTTTGCCTGATCTTCGGTTCGCTGGAAACTGTCTTCTTCGCAGCGAACTCGCTGAAAATTCTCCACGGCGGCTGGTTCCCGCTCGTCGCCGGGACGCTCATTTTCACCGTGATGACCACGTGGAAAAAGGGACGTCAGATCCTGCAAAGCCGACTCTCGCCCGGGATGCCGCTGGACGATTTTATTTCCTCCATCAGCCTCGCCGGCACGCTCTCCGAACAGAACAGACTCCATCGCAGCCACGGCACGGCGGTTTTCCTCGCGAGCAATCCTGAGGGGACTCCGAACGCACTCGTCAAAAACATCAAACACAACCAGGTCGTCCACACGCGCAACGTTTTCCTGACGATCCTGACCGACAAAAGCCGGGCCTACGTTCCGCCCGAAGAACGCGTCCAAGTCTCAGATCGCACCGAGGGATTTTTCCGGGTCATCACGCATTTCGGCTTCATGGAAAGCCCGCACATTGGCGAAGTCGTCCGCGCGGCGAAGGAAGCCGGACTCGCCATTCAGCCGGAGCGCACCACGTTTTTTGTCGGCAAAGAACGCATCGTCGCCACGGCGAAACCGGGCATGGCGCTCTGGCGGGAACACCTTTTCGTCTTCCTCAGCAAACACGCCGAGAACGCTGCCGACTTCTTCCAACTCCCGCCCGACCGCGTCTACGAAGTCAGCCAGGTCGTCGAGATATAACTGGAACTCGACTGAGTTTTTTCTTGAGGAAATTTGCGCTAACCCATTGTCTCAGCCGCTCTTGCTGATTACAAAAATCGGCTCAGGGAAATCATGGAACTTACTCTACAAATCGGCACTCCTTATCCACTCGGCGCGACGCTACGCGACGGCGGCACCAACTTCGCTCTCTGGAGCGATCATGCGACTCAGGTAGAACTCTGTTTTTACAACGAAAACGACTCCACCGTAGATACGGGTCGCGTCGTTCTCGTTGAGCGCACGGAGCATGTTTTCCATGCGTTTCTCCCCGGCATCGGGGCCGGTCAACGCTACGGCTATCGCGTTTATGGCGAATACGATCCGGCTGCGGGTCGCCATTTTAACGCGGCCAAATTGATGATCGATCC
>JAYVOE010000032.1:0-6231 GCA_043758065.1 Spartobacteria bacterium
TTCAGCCAGGGAGATGGAATGACCAAGCAATTCGGTGGGCTCGGACTCGGCCTGGCGATTGCGAAGGGAACCGTGGACGGCCACCACGGGAAGCTTTTGGCGGAAAGCAAAGGACCGGGAAAGGGAGCGACATTCACCGTTTACCTGCCTGTCTTGGAAACTTCTGTAGAATAGCCACAGCCTATTGGCCAACCACAGCCGAAAAAACAAAACATGTCCGCCGCTGCCGCTACACGTCCATGGTCCGTTCTTATCGTGGAAGATGACGCCGATACCTCAAAGCAATTGCGGAGATTTTTGGAACACAGCGGATTCCTCGTGCGTTGCGCGGCGACGGTTCAGGAAGCCATCGAAAAACTCGCTGCCAGCTCCTGCGACGCGTTGGTTTCCGACATTGGCCTGCCCGACGGCACCGGCTGGGACTTAATGGAAAAGGCTCACTTGCCAGCGAGTGTTTACGCCGTGGCGATGAGCGGTTTCGCCATGCAGACGCATCGCATAAAAAGTCTGGAAGCCGGGTTTCGGCAGCACCTCACCAAACCATTCAACCCGCACGACCTCATTCGCCTGTTGGAAGAGGCTCGCCTCCGAGAAACGAACTAGGCCGCGACCGCTTGTCCCTGGCAGTCGGGCACCAGCTCCCACAACCCGGGAAAACGCGCTGCCACTTCGGCCCGCCGCAGGAACGTAATGCTCTTCGTTCCCTCGACGCGATGCTGGATCAAGCCCGCTTCGCGCAGCACGCGCATGTGATGCGATACCGTAGCTTTCGCGAGGTCGCCGCAAAACTCTCCGCAGCAACATTCGCCGTCCTCCTTGGCAATGAGTTGTCGCAGGATTTCCAGGCGCGCCTCATCCGAGAGAGCGTGCATCACAGCCGAGAACGTGACGGAGTCGAGGTCGGGGTAGGAATATTTCATATGCATCGAACTATATGGGGAATCTCCCGCACTCGCGACGACATTTCGTCACGGGCCGCCCTTCGGAAACGCCTTTTCCTGAATCAGAAATCCTGTTAGCTCTTTGCTGCAACCATGACTCCCCACAAACCACTTTTTCCTCTCATCATCGGGCTTTTTTGCGGTGGAATAATTGGATATTTTGCGGCACCCAAGGTTTCTCCAAACGCTTCGGCAGAATCGACTGGAACTCGCCCGACAACTCAGTCAGGGACAGCCCTGACCTCAGCAAACAGCGGCGCAACTTCGAGAGCTATGGAGGTCGACTCACCGGGAAAAAACGACGGCCCCGTCCCCACATTGCAGGAATTGCTGAAGCTCGGAGCCGATCAAAAAGTCTATCGCGACGCCGGCCGATACGCCTCTAACTTGAATGAAAATGCCGTCATCGCCGCGCTGGCAGAAATCGCCACAGCTCCGAAAAATCGCGGCACGTCGGCCTTGCAAGGCGCATTAATCACCCGTTGGGCGAGCCTGAACCCGCGCTCGGCTTTCGATTACCTGATGCAGTCGAAAGATTCGAGGCTGAAGCAAAATTCCCTTCCGAGTCTCATATCACTCTGGGCGAAGAAAGATCCGGCTGCAGCCCGCGTGGAAATTCTCAAAATGTCGCCCGGACGTCAGCGAGATCAGGCGCTGAATGGTTTCATCAATACGCTCGCCGAGAAACAACCCGAGGAAGCGTTCCAACTCCTCACCACGCTCGGAAATTCAGCCGGGCGCAATTCCAATCTTGGCTGGCAGGTTTTCCAGAAATTCACCCAGGCCAACCCCGCAAACGCGGCCCAGCGGGCAGTCAGCCTCGCCAACGGAAATCTGCGTAACCAGGCGATCAACAGCGTCGCCTCCCAATGGGCGCAGACGGATCCGGTCGCCGCCACGCAATGGGTCAAAACCCTCCCCGCAGGTCAGATGCAGCAAAACGCCTTCAGCACCATCGCCTCGCAACTCGCCCAAAACGATCCCGCTGCCGCGAAACAATGGGCCGAGACGTTGTCGGCGGGACGCGCCCGAGACGCAGCTTACAGCAGCATCATTTCCCAGTTGGCGCAGAACGACCCCGATGGTGCCTTGCAATGGGTCGAGTCGCTTCCGCCGGGGCAAAACAAGCGCAATCTTTACAGCAACATCGCTTCGAATCTCGTCGAGCAAGACCCCGAAGCCGCCATGAAATGGGCCGCTTCATTGCCCGCCGGGAACACCCAGCGAAACGTCATCAGCAACATCGCGTCGCGCCTCGCGCAGAACGATCCAAAAGCCGCCTTGGAATGGGCGCAAAATCTCCCGCCCGGCTCTTCGCAAAACAACGCGATAAGTAACATTCTTTCGCAGATGACCCAGAACGATCCGGCAGCTGCCGCGGCCTACGTTTCCACGCTCGAGCCTGGGCAATTACGACGTAACTCGATTCAAAATATTGCCTCCACCTGGGCGTCGCAGGACGTCAACGCCGCCGCGCGATGGGTGCAAACGCTTCCCGCCGATGACTCGCGGCGCGACGCTTACAGCGGGCTGATTTCCAATTGGGCGGGCAACGATCCCAAGGCGGCTGCAGCGTTCGTTTTGACGATGAAAAGCGATCCGGCATTTGGCAATTATTTAAGCACATTAAGCTCTAACTGGGCTCAACAAGATCCCGCCGCCGCGTTGCAATGGGCGCGCGCGCAAGGTGGCCCGGAAATCGAAAAAAACTTCACCGCGCAAGTCATCGGTCAATGGGCCAGCGAAGATCCGCAAAAAGCGGCCGCCGCCCTTTCCAGCCTGCGCGACCCCGAGGCTCGGAATAACGCCATCAATCAGATCGCCGGCAATTGGTCGCAGGAAAATCCGACACAGGCGATCAGTTGGCTAACGACACTGCCCGACTCGGACACGCGCACTTCGGCCATGAGTAACGCCGTGGGAAACTGGGCCTTCAACAACCCCGGCGAGACCTCGACCTGGCTCGCGAAATTGCCCGACGGCAAAGTCCGCGATTCGATGATCAGCTCCTTCGTCAACCGCGTCGTCGAGTTTGATCCCGAAGCCGCGGTGGTCTGGTCCGCGAGCATCAGCGACGAGGGCCAACGCACCTCGAGCATTCGTGGAAGCCTGCAAAATTGGGGACAACAAAACCGCGCCGCTGCTGTGCGTTGGGTCAATGGCCAAAACTTTACAGAGCAGGAAAAGAAAACCTACCTCGACTCGTTCGGCGGCGGCCACTCAGTCATCTTCAGAAACTGATCCGAGTTCCAGTCGATTCTGGCGCTATTGCTCGCTGTAATTCCAGGTCAGCCCGCCATCCACCACGATCGTCGCGCCAGTGATGTAATCCGCATCCGCTGACGCCAAAAACGCCGTTACGCCCGCCACATCCGTCGTCTTGCCGAGACGCGCCAGCGGGATGTTGCCGAGGAGCGATTTCAGCAACGCCGGGTCGTGCAACAGCTTCGCATTGATCGGAGTTTCAATCGCACCGGGCGCAATGTTATTCACCGTAATCCCGAGCGGTGCCAGCTCGATGCTCAGGTTGCGCATCATCATTTTCAGGCCGCCCTTGCTCGCGCAATAAGCCGTGAAATGGGGGAACGGCAGATCCTCGTGGACCGAGCTAATGTTGATCACTTTTCCCGGCGCACCGCGTTCTTGCAAATGCCGGACAAACGCCTGCGTCGTGAAAAACGTCCCCTTCAAATTCGTGTTGAGCACGACGTCATAATCGGCCTCCGTCACGTCGAGAAACGCCGCATTCTTCTCCACGCCTGCGTTGTTCACCAGAATGTCGAGCGAACCGAGCGCCGCGATGGCCTGCTCCACCAGTGAGCGGACTTCCAGCACATTCCCGAGGTCGGCGCCAATGGCCATTGATTGACGCCCCAGCGCGCGGATGTCATTCGCTGTCTGCTCCGCCGTTTCCGGGTGCGAATGGTAATTGATCACCACGTTTGCGCCTTCTGATGCGAGTCGCATTGCAATGGCCTGGCCAATGCCCTGGCTGCTGCCGGTGACCAGCGCATTGCGCCCTTCGAGTCGATAACTGGGAGTCGCCATAATGTTTACGGTGGCGTCCCCGGACGAACAATTCCCTGGGCCTTGTCCATGTCGGCATCGACCATGATTTTCACCAATTCCTTGAACTTCGTCTTCGGCTCCCAGCCCAGTTTTTCCTTCGCCTTCGCCGGGTCGCCAATCAGCAGATCCACCTCCGCCGGACGCTCGTAACGCGCGTCGTATTTCACGTATTTTTCCCAGTCGAGTCCGACACAATTGAAAGCTTCCTCGACGTATTCCTGCACCGAATACGTCTCATTCGTCGCCAGCACAAAATCGTCTGGCTCGTCCACCTGCAACATCCGCCACATGCCCTCGACATACTCCGGCGCATAGCCCCAATCGCGCTTCGCCTCGCGATTTCCGAGGTAGAGATCTTTCTGTTTGCCGAGCTTGATATTCGCCACGGCACGAGAAATTTTCCGGGTCACAAACGTCTCTCCGCGACGAGGGCTCTCGTGGTTAAAAAGGATGCCGTTCGACGCAAACAACCCGTAGCTCTCGCGGTAATTGATCGTCGCCCAATAGCCAAACATCTTCGCGCAACCATACGGCGACCGGGGCCAGAATGGCGTCTTTTCCGTCTGCGGAATCTCCTGCACCTTGCCATACATTTCACTGGAACTCGCCTGGTAAAAACGTGGTTTGACGCCCGATTCGCGGATCGCTTCCAGAATGCGAATCACGCCCACGCCCGTCACATCCGCCGTGTATTCGGGAATGTCGAAACTCACTCGCACGTGACTCTGCGCACCGAGATTGTAGATTTCATCGGGCTGCAATTTGTAGAGCAATTTCACCAGTTGCACCGAGTCGGCCAGGTCGCCGTAATGCAAAAACAAATGCTTATCCTTCACATGCGGGTCGGAGTAAATGTGATCGATCCGCGACGTGTTAAACGTGCTCGCCCGGCGAATGATGCCGTGGACTTCGTAGCCTTTCGCGAGCAAAAGATCGGCGAGATACGAGCCGTCCTGGCCAGTAATGCCGGTGATGAGTGCTTTTTTCATGGGAGTTAGGGGGAAATCAAAGTGGCATTAAGCAATGAAAATACTCACGGCCTCAAGAGCCTTTTTCTGGCCCGCCAACAACTCGGCAATGCCCTTTTTCCCCACGGCCAGCAACCGCGCCAGATCCGCCTCGGAAAAAACCGTTTCCTCACCCGAACCTTGCAACTCGATAAATTCCAGATCGGACGTCATCACTAAGTTCATATCCACCGCCGCGTCTTTGTCTTCGAGATAATTCAAATCCAACAGCGCCTCGCCGTCACAAATGCCGACGCTCACCGCCGCCGCGAGTTTCTTAATGGGCAACGCCGCCAACTTTCCTGCCGCGACCAATTTATGGCACGCCATCACCACCGCCACCGTCGCACCCGTGATCGCTGCCGTGCGCGTGCCGCCATCGGCCTGCAACACATCGCAATCGACACACAACGTCCGCGCACCGAGCTTCTCCAAATCCACCACCGCTCGCAGCGAACGCCCGATCAGCCGCTGAATCTCCGTGCTCCGTCCATCCAGCCGACCCTTCGTAATATCGCGCACCTTTCGATCCAGGGTCGAGTAGGGCAACATCGAATACTCTGCCGTCAACCAGCCGCCGGTCACATTCTGCTCCTTCATCCAGCGCGGCACCTTTTCATCGATCATCGCCGAGCAAATCACCCGCGTATTCCCCGTGGCGACCAGCACCGAACCGGTCGAGTTCGGAGCAATATCGGGAGTAAAAGAAAGCGGACGAAGTTGGTTAGCCGAGCGGCCATCATTGCGAAGAGACATAGCCGCGCAGGCTACAAGTTCACGAAAGATTGGCAAGCCCGATGCCGCATCAGCCGCCGCCATATCGCTCTAACTCGAATGAAAACCTACTTCCCCAACAGTCCGTGCTTCAACATCTGCTCAAAGACTTGATACACCACCGAACGGCGTTCAGCGAAAAGGCACCGAATCACTCCGTCTTCCATCGCAAAAATCACCCGATACGTCCGCACCCTCAGCCGCCAATACGACTTCAGTGGGCCATCGAGCGCGCGGATATCGCCCTGTTCCTTCTCCAGCTTTTTCAGCGCAGCCCGGAGCGCTTTGCGGGAATCCGGCGCTTGTTGGCGAACGAAGTCCCCAACCAATCGCGAAACCTCAACCGGCTTCATCCAACGACGACAACGGCGAGAATTCCATGCGACCCGCCTCATAATCCCGGATCGCAGACATCGCCGCCGAATTCCCTAGCAATTCCA
>JAYVOE010000033.1:0-16655 GCA_043758065.1 Spartobacteria bacterium
CTCCGCTGCGAGTGTTGCACCCGAATTCGCGCCATCGAGTGACATCGTAACCACGCTGTGATCTTTGCCCGCATTCAGCCGCAACAAGGATGTCGTGGCGCTTAACCCGACGCTGTATCCCGGCGCGCGAGCAATGAAGCTGACGTCACTTTGGCCAAGATTCTTCGCAAAATACAACGGAAGACGACCGAAATCGGGTTTTACCAACGGGGCTGCGGCTGAATGTGAAACAGAAGTTTTTTCCGTGTCAGCATTGGCAACACCAGCGATGGCCAGCGAAGGAAGAATCGTTGTGGCGAGGAGCCACTGGAGGAGAAAATAACAAGACTTTTTCATAATTGGGGTGCGTTAAAACTTTTCGGAAGCACTTTGGTATCACGGAGTTCCGTAGATCGTAAAGAAAGTTTAGAGAATTTTACAAACTGCATGGGATTGGCCACGCGGGAGCAAGGGTTTACCTGGTGGCAATAGTTTTCTGGATCACGCAACACTCCGCCCGACGGCCTCTGCGACTTTGCGGATTTGCTGAACCAGTTCAGCGAATTCGTGGCCGAGAAGGGCTTGTTCGCCGTCGCTCTTCGCCAGTTCGGGGGCGTTGTGGACTTCGAGCATGAGTCCGTCGGCTCCGGCGGCGACGGCGGCGAGCGCCATGGCGGGGACGTATTCGCGGACGCCGACGCCGTGGGTGGGATCGACGACGACGGGCAGATGCGTCTCGGCTTTCAGCACCGGAACCGCATTGAGGTCCAATGTGTTTCTGGTCATCGTCTCGAAGGTGCGGATGCCGCGTTCGCAAAGGATGACGTTGAAATTTCCTTCGCTGAGGATGTATTCGGCGGACATGAGGAGGTCCTTGATCGTCGCACTCATGCCGCGCTTGAGCATGACGGGCAGACGGCTGCGGCCGACTTCTTTCAAGAGCGCGAAGTTTTGCATGTTGCGCGCGCCGACTTGCAGACAATCCGCATATTGTTCGACCGCTTCGAGGTCTTTCGTGTCCATGATCTCGGTAATGATGGGAAGGCCAGACGATTCACGCGCCTCGGCAAGCAGCTTCAATCCCTCGATGCCGAGCCCCTGAAAACTATACGGCGACGTGCGCGGCTTGAAGGCGCCTCCGCGTAATACCGTCGCGCCGCCGTCTTTTACGATTTTGGCAATGTCGATGATCTGCTCGCGGCTCTCGACCGAGCATGGACCGGACATGATGACGATCTCCGGTCCGCCAATGACGACGCCGCCGATCGAAATTTTCGACGGAGTTCCACGGAATTCACGCGCGACCAGTTTGTAGGGCTTGAGCACCGGCGTGACAGATTCGACGCCCGGTATCGCGGCGATCGGTTTTTCCCGAATCAAATCCTCCGCGCCGATCACGCCGATGACGACGCGCTGCGCTCCGTGGCTGACTTCTGTTTTCAATCCCCAATCCTGGATGCGTTCGACGATGTGTTCGATTTCGGCGTGGGTGACGCCCGGCTTGGTGACGATGATCATGACTGAAATGAGCGGATGAATACGATGAAACTCAAATGGAAATCCCGAGAAGCTGCAATTGCCATGGCAGCAACGTCTGCGCAGCGAGTTCTGGCGAGCGGGCGATGGTTTCCAGCGCGACGCGGGAGCCAAGCAGCGACGGATCGAGCTTCAGCTCGGCGGCGGCTTTGTCGCGGATTTCTTTGATGCGCTCGAATTCTTTTTCCTGCGCTTCGTTCCAGCGATAGCGCTGCGCCACGATGCGCTGCGGCCACTCGGTTTCGGGTAAATCCATGGCTTCGCGAACGGCAGCGTCGAAACGTTGACCGCGCGTGCCACGCAGCTCGGAAAGATAGATTTCCTTGCCCGCGTCGATCGCGGTCGCGGTCTCGATCATTTTGCTGTTCTGCAAAATGTGAAACGTCGGGCGGTCGCGCGATTCCGCTTCCTTATCGCGCCAATACCAGATCGCCCGCAGAATCGCGGCGGCCCGTCCACGCAAAGCGCCGCTTCCCGAGATGCGCCATTGTTCGTCGGGGTCGCGCTCGCGGTCGACTGCCGCTTGCAGCCAGGCCTGACGGCAGCTCTGGCGAAACCATTCCTCACGGTCGAGCTCTTTCAGTCGAGTGAGAAGCAACTCACGCAGCGGCAACAGGTAATGCGTGTCGTTTCGAGCGTAATCCAGCATGATCGGCGGCAATGGACGCTGCGCCCAGTTGGCTTTCTGCGAACCTTTCGCCAGCTCGACGCCGAGGAAGTTTTTGACGAGTGCGCCGTAACCCACGTCTGTTTCGCCAATCAGTTTGGCGGCTATGAAGGTATCGAAAACGCCAGCCACCGTGATGTTCGCCCGGCGCAACATTCGCAGATCGAAGTCGGCGCCCTGGACGATCATTTCCTTGTCGGCCAGCGCGGCGGCGAGCGGCTCCATCGAAATGGGTGCGAGCGGGTCAACGATTTCGTCGTAACCCGGAACGCTGATCTGGATCAGGCAAAGTTTCTCTTTATAACAATGCAGACTGTCCGCCTCGGTATC
The DNA here is from genome assembly GCA_043758065.1 of Spartobacteria bacterium. Classification (GTDB taxonomy): domain Bacteria; phylum Verrucomicrobiota; class Verrucomicrobiia; order Chthoniobacterales; family DASVRZ01; genus DASVRZ01. The sequence goes on from JAYVOE010000033.1 coordinate 2,513, forward strand.
GACGGCGACGACGGCGGCGGCGGCGAGGATGGAGGAAAAGTCGCGAAGCGCTTCTTCGGTTTCGATGACCACCGGCAAAGTTTTCAGTCGAGTAAGATCGTTATCGTCGCTCACCGGAAACTCCGTAAAAGTAGCTCGGCGTTGGTCTTGGTCGCCTTGACGTTGGCCAGCAGCACCTCCATCGCCTCGACCGGCGGAATGGCCGCGAGCTGTTTCCGAATCGTGCCGATGCGAAGAAATTCCTCTGGATGATAGAGCAATTCGTCGCGCCGGGTGCCGGATTTCAAAACGTGAATCGCCGGGTAAACGCGTTTTTCGACTAACGCGCGGTCCAGGTGAAGCTCCATGTTTCCGGTCCCCTTGAATTCCTCGAAAATGGCGTCGTCCATCCGGCTTCCCGTTTCGACGAGTGCGGTGGCGACGATGGTGAGACTCCCGCCTTCCTCCACATTGCGAGCCGCACCGAAGAAGCGCCGGGGTTTCATCAAAGCTGCGGCATCGATACCGCCCGACATGGTTCGTCCCTTACCCGGCTGCAAATTATTATAGCCGCGCGCCAGACGCGTGATGCTGTCGAGCATGATGACGACGTGCTGGCCAAGCTCGACCAATCGCTTGGCGCGTTCGATGACCAATTCGGCAACTTGCGTGTGGCGCTGGGCGTTTTCATCAAAGGTGGAGCTGTAGATTTCCGCATCGACGGTTTGCTGGAAATCGGTGACTTCCTCCGGACGCTCGTCGACCAGAAGCAGAATCAAATGGATCTCCGGTGCCGTCACACGGATCGACCGGGCGATTTCTTTGAGCATGATCGTTTTACCCGCGCGTGGCGGTGCGACGATCAGAGCGCGTTGGCCGCGACCGAGCGGCGAGATGAGGTCGATGACCCGCGACGTGATCGACTTGGTGGTTTCGTTCTCGAGGATGATGCGTTTATCCGGGAAAAGCGGCGTCAGGTTGTCGAAGAATTTGGTTTCCTTCCAATCCTCGACTGCGATGCCTTCGATCGACTCGATGTAATCCAGGGCGACATATTTTTCTTTGTCACGCGCCGGACGAATCCAGCCGGCGATTTTGTTGCCAGCTCGCAGCGCATGGCGTTTGATCAGTTGGAGCGAGACGTAGATATCCTCGGGAGTCGGCTGAAAACTAAATTTTGGCCAGCGCAACAGGCCGTAGCCGTCGCTCGAAAGATCAAGCATTCCCTCGACGCGAATGCGAACGCCGCGTTGCAACAAGTAGCGGATAATATCGAGGGTAATGTGGTGGCGGGAGCGTTCTTGATGAAATCTCAGACGCTCGACGCGGCCAAACTCGATCAGCTGGTGCAAGGTCGCATTGTGCAAAGTATCGAGGGAAATCCGTTCCTCGATGACGTGATCGCCGATCTGCATCGGAGCCCGCGGATTTTCCAGCGGAGTTCCAGCGCTATCGCCGGGACTGCGTTCGGTGGGCGCCGCCGATTCCGACGCGCCGGGGGAGTTATTTTCAAGCATGACGCATGAGCAAAGCGCTCACCGCCAGGTCGGCCTGACGGTGGAGAAGTTTTTCTGTGTGGTGATTTAAGATCAAAATGTGAGCCCGCCGGGTTTTTTCCTCAGCAGGCATTTGCGCCTCAATCACTTGACGCGCGGTTTCCAAGGACCAACCTCGCTTGGACGAGAGACGCTGAAGTTGAATCGCTGCGTCCGCCGCAACCACGACGATGCAGTCGAAGTATTGAGCACTGTTGGTTTCGTATAGAAGTGGGATTTCTGCAATGAAATAGTTTTGGGAGCGGCGGAATGGCTCGCTCCGAGCGCGCCAGGATTCGTGGATTCTCGGGTGAAGAATTTGCTCCAACGCCTCGCGAGTTTCTGGGTCGACGAAGACTTTCTGCCGCAATGCCGGACGACTGATGGAACCATCGGGAGCGCAAACATCGGTGCCGAAAATTTTCACGATCGCTTCGCGAACCGACGGATCGTTGGCGAGAAGTTTGTGGCTGAATTCGTCTGCGGAAAACAACTCAGCCGCGACGGACCGTTGCTGAAGTCCAGAAAAAATCATTTGGGTTACAGTCGACTTGCCCGAGGCAATACCGCCTGTAACCCCAATGACGGGCATTCGATTTACTTGGCGAAGTTTTGCAACGTTTGCGTCTGGGTGACTTCCGTCAGCGGGAGCGCCTGCACGGTTTCTTCTTCCAACTCGGTCTGCAAAACGGGCTGGCCAGCTGGATTCATCAGGCGGGCGGTGACGAAGATGACCAGGTTACGTTTCAGATGTTGATCCACATTGGAACGGAAGAGTCGGCCTACAATCGGGATATCGCCCAAGAGCGGAGTCTTGTCTTCGACCTTCTGCACGTCTTCACGCATCAAGCCGCCGATGACCACCGTTTGGCCATCCCAAATACTGACTTGAGTCTGAACCTTACGGGTGCTGAAGATCGGCTGGTTGATGACGTTGGCCGTAATGACTGACGGAGGGTTGGTCTGGAAACCAACAATGCTGGTGATTCCGCCAACGATTTGGGTGATGGGAGAAGTCGTGGACGGTGAAAGAATCGGGCTGCCATAATTAATGAAGCCTTCAAATTCCGTGACAGATGGCGCGAGTGTTAGATCGATCGTTTGTCCGTCTGGCCCGACCTGCGGTTCCACTTCCAACGTCACGCCCGTATTGCGGGTCTCGAACGATGTTGGCGTTGTCGGGGTTACCGGAATACTTGAGGCCGCACCCCCAGCAAGTCCGCCGCTTGCACCGACGGTTTGAGGGATTTGAGGTGGAGTGAACTCCGTTGGGTAACGGAACTCGCGCACAATCTCAATCACCGCGCGCAAACCGCTCTTGGTCGTTACACGAGGAGACGAGAGCAAATCGACCCCTTTTTTCTGATCGAGTGCGCGAATAACGAGTTGGAATTGCGGATCGGTAAACACACCGGACAAGCCAAAGATTCCTGGGGCTTTCAAAGAGTTTCCAGTGAAGCCGAAAAGCAACGCATCGATTGCGTTGGCGCTGATCGCTGTGCCGCCGCTTCGATTTCCACCTGTGACAGGAAACTGCCCAACAGGTGAGCGTCCGTTTACGAATGGGAAATCTTGGCTGTTGATGCTGGGTTGAGTCCCTTGGGTTCCACCGCCGCCAAAAACCCGGCCACTGTTGTCGAGGTTAAATTGACCCAAAAGCCAGTCAAAACCTAGTTCCTTGCTGTTGTTCTGGGTGATCTCGACAAACTTGGACTCGATCTCGACCTGTTTTGGGGCGTTGTCGCCATCGATCGCAACCAAGGTATCGATGAGATCCAATGCTTCCTGGGTATTTTTAACAATCAACCGACTGCTGCCAGTCTGATAAGTCGCGCTGGACCCCGGAGGGAACGGAACGCCCTGGTTGGTCAGGTAATCCTTCGCAGAAATACGGCTGGCAATCTTCGCGCCTGCGCCCGCGGCATCGCCTTTTGCGGAAGCGACTGGGGCGGCATCCCCACTGGCAGCGGCAGCACCGGAGATAAATCCAGGCGACACTTGATATTGTTTAGTGATCAGATCCTCCGTTGGCGCTGAAAGCGGAACTACGGAAACCGCATAGGGCTCAATCTTAAACTTCAGGTTTGCGAGACTGGTGATGTAACGAAGCGCCTCGATGAGAGGCACATTCGAGAGCGATAAAGTGATCGGAGTTGAACCGGGTTCTACGGAAGATACCGACGCGGTATCAGCCACTGGTGCTGCCGGAGTTTCCAAACCCGGAATCACTGGAGCGGACGGTGCAGCGGCTGGCGCGCTCGGAGCGCGGAAGCTGGAATCGAGCTTCAGAACAATGTTTACCCCGCGGCGCTCTGGGCTGGGATCGTCATCCAGATCGCGGCTTTTCGCTTTCAGATAATCAATGGCTTCACGAATCGTGGCATCCTTGAACTCGATCCGAGGGATGATGATCTTGTTGAGTTTGGCCGTGATTGAAGCCGTTCCGCGAAGGTCATCCGATGGCGACTGGATGATTTGAGTGGAACCCAACCCATATTTTGTCACGGGACGCTGCCATGCGGAATCGACCTCCCAGACCGCCTGGCTCCGTGTGTGATCGTAGGCGACGTGCGCGTAGTTGGATCGTTCTTTGTTGATTTTTTCTTCCATGCGCCGCGCGGCGACATTGTAAGGATCGAGATTCAAGACCTGCTCGCAACGTTTGTAGGCGAAATCGTAACGTCCGCTGTCGTAGTAGCCCTCGGCGTCGCTGAGGAATTTTTTCACCTGCTCGACGCTTGCGATAAACTTCGGACCGACGGTCTTATTGTAATAATCCGGCTCAGCGAGATGCTTGAGCATCGTCTTGGCCTCATCATTTTCCGGGTCGTATTCCACCACACGCGCGATGACGGCTTGCGCGTCGGCGAAGCGGCCTTCGTTAATGCGTTGCTCCGCGAGTTTCATGCTGGCTTTGCTGAATTTCGCGAGCGCTTTCGAGCGGTCGGAACCAGTCGCCAAGGAGTCGGGCAAGAGGTCGAGCGCCAATTTATACTGGGCGGCCGCTTGATCGTATTGATCGTTGTCCATGAACTCATCGCCGGCTTTGATGGCGACATCGGCCTGGGTCATGCGGTCCTGACGACGGGCAATTTCGCGTTCGGAGATGCTGGAGACTTGACCTCCATCGTAATGGCTGCCGGCAAGGGCGGGTAATGGAAGGGAGCCGATGGCGGCGGCGCAGGCCGCAATGAGGAGGGCGGGAACAGTGTGTCTATGGGTCATAAATGATGGGAATACGGCTAAATTTTTGATCGGACTTAGGGGGATATGGGTCGGGCTAGATTTTCGGGACCGTTATTTTCACCCCGGTTGCCGGGATAGTGATTACCGCTTCGTTGTTGTTGATGTCAACGAGTTTGTAGGTTGTTTTGTCGTCTGGCTTCAGTTTGAACTCTCCATCGCGCTTCACCTTAAATTCGGTGTCGTCGTAGAGATAACGAAAGAGCGCGTAAGTGTCGGGCGAATTAGCGATGACCCCGAGGACCAGAATGATCTCGGCTTTGGTCTCGGTGTTGCGGATGGTCGCTTCAGAAACGTCCGTCTTGGTGCCGAGAGAATCGACACCTTCCTTGATGTCGAGCTTGGTGATCTCGAAGTTCGTGCCAGCGATTTTGTTTCCGACTTTCAAGAACTGCGAAGGCTGCCGGAGATCGACGGTGTTGATCTGCATTTCCTGATCGTTACGAGCTTTGAACACGAGTCGGAACGGGATCTGGATATACTTGGCGAGGCGCAGCTTGTTGCTGAACGGTGGATGCGATTGAGCGTCGTTCGGGTCGGTGTTTGCGGCAAATTCATCGCGATTATTGAAACGATCCGAATCGGGGTCCTGCTCCGGCGCATCGGGCGAAAGCAGGTCGATGCCGTTGTCTGTAAACCATTTGTTCGGGATGCCCGCGTGGACCTCGCGCATTTTGTTATCGAAGGGAACCAAAGTCCCGTCGCGTAGCAATATGTATTGGGCTCCGACGAAAATCGTATTGTCCTGATGCTTCCATTTCGAGGGGTTGGATAATGCTTCGTGCGCTTCGTTGATGGGATCGACATTCAACGGCTTGATCGCACTGCTGACATTGGGCTTGGTAAAAAAGGCCGCAAAAACGTCGCCCGACTTTTTGGTATTCAAATAGACGAACACGGCCGATGCCAACAGCAACAGCATGGCCACGAGCAGGATGGCCCGGTCATATTTGGTTTTTATCCAATCCATACGATCACTTTTTCGGAGTTTGCTTGGGGGTAAATTGCACCAGGTCGATGATGAGGCTGGCGGTCACTTTTTCTTTTCCGATGATGATTTTGTCCACGGCAGGCTCTGCCGGGACAGCCGCTACTTCGGCTCCAGGAACGACCACTCCCGCTCTGGTCGGACTTTTCAATTGCTCATTCTCCACCCGCAAAGCGCGCACGATGGTGAACTGCGGAAACGCCCCCAGATCGTTGAGGATGGATTGCACGTTACCCGGGTAGCCGAGGAAAGTGATTTCAAACGGATATTTCTTCAGCAGCGGGATATCCTTGGAACTCGGCTCAGGTGCGATTTCGTTGGGGAGCGGCGGTCGTAGAATCGCGGTGATGTTGGTCACTTTGAGATCGATCAGCCGATTGACGACGGCCTCGACAGCGCTGAGCTGCCAGTTTAGCAACCCGGTAATTTCATTCTTCGGCAATTGGTTTTCGTAAGTCTCGAAGCCTAGGTAAAACTTCGGCGGCAGTTGCACGCCGCGCTGGTTGGCGTGGTCAATGGTCTTGGAAACCAGATCGCGCAAACGTCCTTGAAAAACGGCTGGCTCCATAGGTTCGAGCGCTCCCTGACGTTTTAGCAAATCGGCCTGCAACCCCGCGGTTAACTCCCGATAGTTGTTCACCTGTTCCTGAACTTTTTTCAGGTTCTCTGTGTTGCGATACGGCGCCAACCCGCGCAGCTGGGTTAGTTTTTCCATTCCAGTTTGATAGGATTGTAGCGCTTCGCTGTAATGTCCGCTTTCCGAGAAAGTGAGATACGCCAGAGCCGCGCAGGCCAGAACGATCAAGCCCAGCAAACTGGCGAAGATTTTATTTTCGGCGAACGCACTCATTTGAGGGAAATTGGCTGTTTGAGAGGGAGGCGCAATTCGTAATCATAAGCCCAGGTTTCCTGATTGGGCTGCTGACGAACCGGGTTGATTTCCTTCATTTTGTTTAAGTCCAACACGAAGAAGGGCGATTGGGCCAGATTCGCGAGAAATTGATCGACCACTTTGGGATCTTCGAGGTAGAGGCCTTTAATGGTGATCGCGTTGATTTGCGGTCCTGCCGCGACGGGAACTGGCTTACCGGGCACCGCTGGCCCAGGCTTGATTTCCTGCACTTTTAGATCGGTGACAGACAGCGGCTTGTTATCCTGCAACGCCTCCAAAACGGTGATCCAAAGTTTGTTGTTCGGAATGCGCTGGTTCAAATCATCGACCAACTTGGTCCAGGATTGACGTTGGTTAATGGCTTCGAAAAGAGGCGCGCCCTCCACGGCGGCAGCTTTGATTTGCTGATCGGCCGCCTTGAATTTTTGATCCACGCTGTCGAGTTGGCTGGACTCCGCATTCACTTTTTCGGTGATTGCAGTGACGGCTTCCGCGGATTTTTTGAAGAAAAGCCACCAGCCGGCGAGTGCGAGCAAAATGCAGAGTCCGGCGACAATGAGAAACGGTTTGCGACTGGAAAATTCCTGTCGCGCCAGCACTTCCGGCGGCAGCAAATTCAGTTCAATCGGGCAGCCGCCCAAACTTCTGAGCGCAGTTCCAACCAACTCACCGAGGAGATGCGCTTCGCCGACGACTTTGTCGACGTTGACGTTTTGGGAGACGGTGACGTTGCGCAGCGGATTGAAATATTCGACCGGCAACTGCATTTTCTCCTGGAAAAACTCCCGCATGTAAGGCAGCGCGACCGTGCCGCCGCAGAGGTAAACCCGAATCGGCGCATTGCCCTGCTGTTGCGCGCGGTAGAAGCTGATCGAGCGCGTGATCTCTGCGTGGAGACGCGTCATGGTGTTGCGGATAATTTTTGCGACTCGCGCCACACTTGCATCATTTGCCTCTGCGTAAGCGCCGCCGAGACCAACGAAACCGTCCTTTTTCTTGCGGTTTTCGGCGAGAAGAATCGGTTCGTCGAAATCTTTCGCGATGGCGCTTGTGATCGAGCCTCCGCCGATCGGAATGCTGCGGCTAAAAACTTTCTGCGGCTCCACGAAAACGAGGTTCGTGGTGCGCGCGCCAATGTCGACGATCAACGAGCAGCCTTTATTCTCCGGGTAGTTGTAGCGGAAGGCGTTGTAGAGCGCCATGGGAGCGACGTCGACGATCCCAGTGCGGAGTCCGGTCGCAGTGACTGCGTGGTCGGTTTCCGCGAGCAAATCTGACTTGATAGCTACGAGGACGACGCCCAGCTTCGAGGAGTCACTGGTGGAGACCAGTTGATAATCCCAAACAACTTCATTGATCGGAAATGGCACGTTCTGCTGAGCCTCGAATCCGATGATTTGATCGATCTTGTCTTCGTCGACGGTGGGCAGTTTTACGAATCGAGTGAAAACCGACTGTGCCGGAATACAGGTATTGACCGCACCCGCGCGCACCTTCATCTGCGTCATCAAATCCTTGACGGCTTCGGTGATGTGAACACCGCGCGCTGCATCGCTGGCCCCATCGACGACGAGATCACGCGTCTGATAGGCATTGAGAGTCAGACCGCCGTTGTCAGTCGTCAAAAACTCGGCCAATCCGACGGTTTGCGTGCCAAGATTGAGACTTAGCAATCGGGTAGAAGCCATCCGTCTAAATTAGCGGGCGTTGGTTTTGATCGCCTCGTAACGACTCCAATAAAGCGGAGCGAACGGAGTTTCATTCTTATTACGGAGGAATCCGGGCTTCTGCGGAGAAGTCGTCCACCAGCCTTGTTTTTCATTTTTCCAAGAGCCGTATCCGACAAGTGCGCCTTGCTTGCTAATCTCGACACTGACTCGCTCGATCGCGCCGCCACTCAAAGCTTTGCCGTCCATGATCCGGGAAATAGATCGCGGTGAGATATACATCACGGAATAGAGCCCTTTGCCCTTAGCAATATCCACGTGCGTTACCTCGCCAATGAAGACGATTTTATTGATCTGCACGTAGTATTTGAACGTCAGTTCCTCCGTAAACTCTGGATTCGCCTCAAACTCCGCTTCGATTTCCATCCATTTTTCCCGCGTATCGGACCGGCGCTGAGTGCCGGTGAACTGGAATTCCGGCGTGCTGATCATCTCAACCGTCACTTTGGAGACGGTGAAATCAGTCGCGCGACCTTGGGCCAGGAGCGCTCCGGTGAAGAGAACGGGCAGGAGCAGGAGACAGAGGAAAAACTTGTTCGTATTGGATACTCTCATAAGAGTGGATTTGGGGGGAAGGGTTGAAGCTAACAGCTAGATGTTCGCAGGTGGTTTTGTCAAAGCCGAAAGCAGCTTATTTTACAAATGTGGCGAGGTCGGGGTGGCCGCTGAAGAATTCGATGGTCTTCTTAATGCCGTCCTCAAAGGAGACTTTCGGCTCCCAGCCGAGGATGGTTTTTGCACGGGTAATGTCTGGCTGGCGCACCTTCGGGTCATCGACCGGCAATGGGTGATAGGTAATTTTGGACTGAGTTCCAGTGTATTCTATAATCTTCTCGGCGAACTGCTTGATCGTCATTTCGCCCGGATTCCCGATGTTCACGGGCTCGTGGAAATCGGATTGCGACAATTTGTAAATGCCGTCGATCAAGTCCGACACGTAGCAGAAACTGCGGGTCTGGCTGCCGTCTCCGAAGATGCTCAGCGGCGTATTCGTCAGCGCCTGGCCGATGAAAGCCGGCACCACGCGGCCATCGCGCAACCGCATGCGAGGCCCGTAAGTATTGAAAATTCGGACGATCTTCGTGTCCACGCCGTGGTAGCGGTGATACGCCATCGTCATCGCCTCGGCAAAACGCTTCGCCTCATCGTAAACGCCGCGCGGCCCGATCGGATTCACGTTGCCCCAGTAATCTTCCCTCTGCGGATGCACCAGCGGATCGCCGTAACATTCCGAAGTCGAAGCCAGCAAAATCGTCGCGCCTTTTGCCTTGGCGAGTCCGAGCACGTTGTGGGTGCCGAGCGCACCGACTTTCAACGTCGGGATCGGATGCTCCAAATAATCGATCGGGCTCGCAGGTGACGCGAAATGGAAAATCAGATCCACGTCCTCGGCCAGGTAAATGTATTGCGTCACATCCTGGCGAATGAATTTGTAATCCGGATTGCCAGCGAGATGCGCGATGTTCGCCGAGTTGCCGGTGATGAAATTATCGATGCCGATGACTTTGTATCCTTCGGCGAGGAGGCGGTCCGTCAGGTGCGAACCCAAAAAGCCTGATCCGCCTGTAACTACGACCGTTTTTTTCTTGGTAATGGCTGCCATAAATTGAGGTGAGTGAACGTTTTAGGAGGCAAACAGCGCCTTGGCGAGGATTTCTCGAAAAAAAATGAGCGGAGTTTCAACGCGCTCCGGCCCCCATCAGGACGGCGGGGATGGTTTTTACGAGAATTTTCACGTCGAGCCAGAGCGACCAGTTATCGATATAGGCCAAATCCAGCCGCACCCAATCGTGGAAATTCTGCACCTCATTCCTACCCGAAATCTGCCAGAGACAAGTCATCCCCGGCTTCACGCTGAGACGACGGCGATGCGACGCCGATTCAAATTTCTCCACCTCGTAAAGCGGCAGCGGACGCGGTCCCACCAGGCTCATGTCACCCGTGAGCACGTTGAAAAGCTGCGGCAATTCATCCAGGCTGTATTTCCGCAAAAACCGCCCGAGCGGCGTGATTCGCGGATCCTTATCGATCTTAAAAACCGGACCACTCATTTGATTCATCGCCTGGAGTTCCGCCTTGCGCTGTTCCGCGTCGGAATACATCGAGCGAAATTTATACATCGCGAACGGCTCACCGTGACGCCCACCGCGCATTTGCTTGAAAATCACCACGCCCGGCGACGTCATTCGCACGGCGATCGCCACCAAAATCAATACGGGTGCGAGCAATATCAGCCCGATCGATGCGCCCAAAAAGTCCACCATCGACTTCACAATCAGCGCCCAGGAAAGATCGGGCGTCGTCCGGAAAACCAGCATCGGCTGTTCGCCAAAAAGATCAAAAGCCGGCCGCGCAATCGACGTCCGAATGAAATTCGCCAACAGCCACGCCTCCACGCCTTCCGCCTCGCAAGCCATGATCGCCTCCTCGATTCGATTCATGTGCACGTGACCGCCCGCACACAACACGCGCCCGACCGAATGCCGGTGTAAACTTTCCACCAAATCGCTGATCGGCTGTTTTTCGATGTCGATTTGATCCACGATCTCGATCTGCGCGAGCTGCTCCGGCGTGAAGCGTTCAAGCATCTGCCGCATATCCAGCGGCACGCCGACGAGGAGGATTTTCTCGCGAAACTTCCCTTCTTTGCTTCCGCCTTTGAGATTGCGAACAATAAAACTTCGTTTGAGTAAGAGTAATATCGCCCCGATCAACCCAAACCCGAGAAACACGGCGCGACTCGGCACTTCCAGTCGGAAAAAGATCACGCAACCGGCGATTAGAACCGCCAGCCAGAGCCCGGCGCGAAAGATTTCCGTGAGCGCATAGCCCGTATTTTTCTGGAGCAACCCGCGATAATACCCCTGCGTCTCCAATAATAGCGGCCCGAACGGCATGATCAAAACAATCAGCCAGAGGAACTGTCGAAAAGGCGGGATCGCATAAATATCCAGATACAGCGTCGCCCGATAGCGCAGATAATGCGCCAGCCAGAGCGCCAAAACGAGCAACCCAGCGTCGGCGAGTTGATTCAGCTGCAGGTTGATTTCTTGTCGGCGGCCAGTCATGGTGGGGGTCTCACAAATATCGGAAAAGTGGGAGATAAACACTAGCATGACCACGGACAGTTCAAGCCTTTTCGACCAACGGCACCCACGCGTCGTCGCCACCATCAGCACCGTGGCCGGATGGGAACTGGCGAAAAAACTCAGTCGAGTTGCAGTCGATTGTCCCAGTGGAGAAACGGTGCGGGACTGTCTCGTTTCACTCGGCTCACCGGATTTATTGGAAATCCGCGCCGATCTCTTGCTGGAAAATGCACTGGAACTCCCCTCAGAAATTTCCGATCTGCCGCTGCCGGTTTTGCTCACGGTGCGGCATCCGTCCGAAGGCGGCAAAGGTCCGGCGGACCCGGCGCAGCGAGCCGAAATCTATCGTCGCCATTGGAAAAACGCCGCCGCGATTGATATCGAACTCGCCTCAGTTTCCGCTCTGCGCGACCTGATCGACGACGCCATATCGATGCAACTCCCGTGTGTTTTTTCCCACCACGACTTCACCGGCGCGCCGACGCTCGACGAACTCGAAGCCATGACCCAATCTGCCGCCGATGCGGGTGCGAGTTGTTTCAAAGTCGCCGCTAAAACCGACACCGTCGCGCAGCTTTCCACCCTGCTCACCTGGGTGGAATCCAATCGCCAACTCCCCGTCGCCGCCATGGGCATGGGCCGCTTAGGAAAAATCTCCCGTCCCCTGCTCGCCCAGCTCGGCTCGCAGCTCAACTACGGCTACTTGGACGCCAGCGCCCCCGTCGTCCCCAGTCAATGGCCCGCCAGCGAACTCCGCCGCGTGATCGCTTCCTTGCTTCCTTAAAATGGTCCTCCATCTGCGAAAATCCGCGTCCATCCGCGGCTGCTTTCCCTCGACCCGCCGCCCCGTCAGCCCGTTTTTGATCCGAGTTTGAGCGCACTGTGATTTTATTGCCGCTCATCGCGTCGCTCGGTTACGCGCTCGCCAGCCTCGCCCTCAAACGCAGCCTTTTCTGGGGCATTGGCCCGTGGCGCACGACGTTTGTGGTCAACGTCATGGCCGGGCTGCTCTTTCTGCCCATGTTCGCCACGGGCGGTCACTGGCTCGGTTGGGGAGAAATTTACCAGCCCGCTCTGGCCGGATTCTGCTTTTTCATCGGCCAAATCTTCACCTTCCTCGCCCTGTCGCGTGGCGACGTTTCCATCGTCACCCCGGTCCTGGGGTTGAAATCCATGCTCATCGCCATCATTTGCGCGGTCGTTTTGCACGAAACCATCCCGACCAGTTGGTGGATCGCGTCGGCCCTCTGCGTCATCGCCGTCGCGCTGCTTTCTGATAACACCCCAACTCGGATCAAAACCGTTCGCGCCACGGCGTTGCTCGCCTTTTTGAGCGCGGTTGCGTTCTCCATCACCGATGTTTTGGTGCAACGCTGGGCGCCGCGTTGGGGTGCCGGGTATTTCATTCCGCTGATGTTTGGCACGCTGGCGGTGAGTTCGTTCGCACTCGTCCCTGTTTTCCACGCGCCGCTCCGCAGCATCCCCCGCGTCGGTTGGAAATGGCTTCTCGCCGGCTCTGGAATGCTCTGCGCCCAGGCGCTCGTGATGGCCACCGCGATCAGCCTTTACGGCCACGCGACCGCGATCAACATCGTTTACAGCTGCCGCGGCATCTGGACGATCGTGCTGGTCTGGATCGTCGGCCACTGGTTCAGCAACGACGAGCAACACCTCGGCCGAGAAATCCTCATCCGCCGCCTGATCGGAGCGGCTCTGCTCGTTGCCGCGATCGCGCTGCTTTGAGACGCGTGATGGACGCCATGCAGATCGTTGACACCATCAGGAGCGCCAATGTGTTCGGCTCTGGAACGACGGTGACGGTCAAATTGTCGATCGCGAGACCGTGGCTCGCTCCGACTTGAAGCGGGTCGGCCCAGCGTAACAGGATGTATTCGCCGTTGGCCAAAGGCGTGCTGAGGTTCAAGTTGCTGGAGAGGGCGACCTGGTTGACGGCCAGGTTTCCATCCAAGCGTCCGGAGCCTCCGCCGGTGATCGGACTGGTGAAGTTCAGCGAAGTGAGCGGAGTTCCAGCGGATTGAAACTCGAGCAAGCTCCCGGTCGGGGCCGTCATGCTGCGCAGGTAGGAAAAGGAAACGGTTTGAGCCCCGGCACCGCTGTTCCGCCATTGCTCACCCGTGTAGGAAAGTGAAAGCGTGACCGGGCCGCCGCTCGTGTTCTGGAGGACCCAGCCGTAATAGAGATCTCCGACGGAGGCGTTGCTGCTGGGGAGTGCTCCCAAGGCCCGGTCAATATTGGAATTGACCCCGTAGCTGTAGAGGTTTCCCGTGCTGCTGCCGCCGTCGTTGGCGACGATCGTGGTGCCGGTGCCGGTGCGCGCCGAATACCAGTTCGGAATAGTCAGGTTATTCGTAAACGTGGTCGTGCCACTGGAGGCGAGGGTATCGAAGTTCTCGGTCAACAACATGTTGGCCGAGGTGATCAGCGCGGCGGCGTATCCCGATTTCGCGAGAAGACAGGCGCCTAAAAAAACTGCTTGATGTGACCGGAGGAATCTCATACTCGCAATGTATTGAAAGATCCAGGAAACGCCACTTTCCGTTCGGAATAATACACTTGCAGCCGTATTCGCCCCACTGCTCCACGTTCTCCCCTCGGACCTCCCGCCTTTCCGCTCTCAAGCCAAAGCCTCCACCCGCCAAGCCGAGAATCCAATCCAACTCGACTCCGTT
>JAYVOE010000034.1:0-6170 GCA_043758065.1 Spartobacteria bacterium
ACCACCAAAAGTCGCGGCTCAGGCGTGGTGATGAGCGCGAGTTGCTTGAGCTTCATCATGGTGCCGTAGGCCTCGATGTCGATGTTCTCGACGAGGGCCGGAGAGGCTTTGCCGGTGCGCACGCTGGCGAATTCATGGATCATGTAGTCCACGCTTTTTTCCATCGAGGCTTCGGTTTCAAATGTGATGTCTTCGGGAGTCATGGGAGTTGGAGTGATATGATAACTTACGCGTCTCCCGTGACGAGCGTGCCGATTTTTTCGCCAGCAATAACGCGGCGGATATTTTCCGGCTGAGTCATATCGAAAACAATGATCGGCACTTTGTTATCCATGCAAAGGCTGAACGCGGTGGAATCCATCACCGAAAGCCGTTTCGCGAGACATTCCGAGTAGGTGACGGTCTCGTATTTGACGGCGTCGGGATTTTTCTTCGGATCGCTGTCGTAGATGCCGTCGACTTTAGTGGCTTTGAGAATGACCTCGGCCTTGATCTCGCTCGCACGAAGGGCCGCAGTGGTGTCCGTGGAGAAAAACGGATTTCCCGTTCCTGCACCGAAGATAATGATGTGGCCGTCTTCCATTTGCCGAATGGCTCGTCGCAAAATATACGGCTCGGCGACGTTCTTCATCTCGATGGCGGTGTGAACGCGCGTCGCCACGCCGAGTTGTTCTAGACTCGACTGAAGCGCCAGGCTGTTGATGACGGTCGCGAGCATTCCCATGTAATCGGCGGTCGTGCGATCCATTCCGCGATGACTCGCGCTCAGGCCTCGCCAGATGTTGCCGCCGCCAATGACGACGGCGATTTCCACACCGAGATCGCGCACGGCTTTGATCTGCGTGGCGATGGCGGTGACGATTTGCGGCGAGATGTTGTCGCTGCTGCCGGGCTCTTTGAGGGCTTCGCCGCTGACCTTGAGAACGATGCGTTTGTAGATCGAGGAAGCGGGTGCGGTCATAAGTGTCGGAGAGTGAACGCGAAAAAACCGGATCAGGAAATCACAAAATCAGGAAACGAAAGTGCCGACCTGCAGCGGATTTCCCCGGAGAAATTCGGACGCCCTCATGCGGCTTCGACCTTCCAATTGGATTTCGTCGAGTCGGATCGCATTTTTTCCAGCGGCAACGATGAGTTCGCTATCGGCACGGAGGATTTCGCCCGGCTGACCTGAGTCGGATGTAACTCCGCTCACGTGCACTTTGATTTTTTTGCCGTTGGGTAAAAAGGTGAAGGCGCCGGGCCACGGATGCATCGCGCGGATGTGGCGCTCGACGAAATTTGCATCGGAGTTCCAGTCGATTCTGCCGGAGTCGCGATCGAGTTTTCCCGAGACGGTCACGAGTGCCGGATCTTGCGGCGTGCGCGGGGCGCAATTTTCGAGGAAAAGTGGGAGCCCGTCTCCGAGCACGAGCGGGCCGAGTTCGGCTAGTTTATCGTGGAGAATGCCGGCGGTATCCGTCGGGGCGATGGAGATTTCCCGGCTGATAACGATGTCGCCGGTATCGAGGCCGACGTCCATGTGCATGAGGGTGATGCCAGTTTTTTCGTCGCCGGAGAGGATCGCAGATTGGATGGGCGATGCGCCGCGATGCCGCGGGAGGAGCGAGGCGTGAAGGTTGAGGCAGGCGATTTTTGGCAGATCGAGAAGCGTTTTTGGCAAGATCTGGCCGTAAGCCATCACGATGATGAAGTCGGGCGTGAGTTCGCTCAAAGTCCGCTGAGTTTCTGCCTCGCGAACTTTGGCGGGCTGGAAAACGGGGACGCCGCAATCGAGCGCGGCTTGTTTGATCGCCGACGCGGTGAGGATTTGATGGCGGCCGACCGGTTTATCCGGTTGCGTGACGACGCCGACGATTTCGTGGCCGGAGCCGAGCAGCCAGCGGAGCGAGGGCAGGGCGATCTCTCCGGAGCCCATGAAGAGAACGCGCATGACGGTTTCCAAAAAGGGCAGAATCGATTGGAACTCGACTCTAAATTTTCGGGATGGTGATTTTTTCCGACTCGATGATGTGCAGGATGTCGTGGAGAACTTTCACGGGCGACTGGTTGGCGTCGATTTTCCGGACGAGATCGGGTCCGTAATGTTCGAGGAGCGGCCGACTTTCCGCGACGTAGGTGTCGAGGCGTTTTTTGATGACGTCCTCGTTCGCGTCGTCGAGTCGGTTGTCTTTGAGTGCGCGCTTGCGGAGGCGGCGGGAAAGTTCGTCGTAATTGCCAATGGAAAGGTGAAAAACGCGGACGACTTCGATCATTTCCTCCATGACGATCGCCTGCTCGACGTTCCGAGGAATGCCGTCGAGGATGAGAAAATCGATGTCGGGCTTAAAGGTGTGAGCGCTAACGGCGTCTTCGATGCGCGCCTGCCAGAGTTTCACGGTGACTTCAGCCGGGACGAGGAGGCCTTTGCTGGAGAATTCGAGAAAGCGTTGGCCGAGCGGGGTGCGGGTGTCGAGCGAGCGAAAGACGTCGCCGCACGCGCAGTGGAAGAAGCGCGGGATGGTGCCGAGGGTGTGGCCTTGGGTGCCTTTGCCGCTGCCGGGTGCGCCGAAGATGAGGAAGGTTTTGAAACGCATGGGATGGAGAGATGAGGAGGTTTTTGAGAGGAGTTCCATTTGTTTCACAGACTTGGCTTTTTAAAAAGCAAAAAGCCCCGCCGGATTGAACCAGCGGGGCTTTTGTTAGATTAACTGGGTCTCAGTTTAGAACGAGAAACCGATCTTACCGCCGCCGAACACTTCGTGGTCATTCGCAATACCGTCCAAGGCGTCGAGAGCCACCGACACAGCTGCGTAGCCGGAGATGGTGACGTTTGGAGTGATGTGGTAAGGCACGTTGATACCAGCCTGGAAGTGGTTCCAGTCGTCTGTGTTGCTGTTATACTTGAAGTCATAGGAGACCAAGGCATACGGATCGATGCTGAGTTTTCCGCCGAGACCCGGAACAGGGATGGAACTGGCGAGCTTAAACTCGAGGTAACCGCCTTGGAATAGGCTGAAATCGTAGTAGTAGGTGAGCGATGGTGTCACATACGGAATCACGCTAGTCGAGATGCCGATATTAGCTTCATGTGAGTAAGAGTTGGAATCCAACGACGTCTCAGGGAAGAAGTAGAAGATGTAGCCACCGGTCAGTGTGACTGGCCCAAAAGTATGGGAGTAACTGAGGTAGAGATCTAGCTCCGTGTATTTACCGTTGTTGTAGCCATTACCGCCGTGGCCGTTCGGAGTTTCATTTATGGAAGCTGCATACCAGCCACCGAGAGTAAAACCGAATTTGTTATAATTGATGTCGGCGCTGACGAGGCCGCCACCTTCAGTAGCACCTTCACCGCGGCCACCGCCGAGGATGTTGACGCCGCGGAATTCGTATTGGCTATCGTAGGCGAGGGTCAAGTTGAGACCGAATGGCTCAGCTTTTTCCTCGATCTTGACTACTTCCTTCGACTCTTTCGCAGGAGCTGCAACACCAGCGAATGCCGATGTGGAGAAGCCGAGCGCGCTAACGACGCTGGCTAGTGCGATCACTTTCGATGCATTGTTTAGTTTCATAATTGTTCCTTAGTTTAATTGCTGCTGTTTGTTTGGTTAAGTGATCCCGCAAACCCACTCTGGTGTGCAGAATCGCGGGTAGTGTGCAGAAAATTTTAGAGCGGTCAAGAAAAAATTTACGACCGGAGTTGCAATTGATTCGTTTAGAGGGCGATTTAGCTACCCGTTCATTGCTTCTGCAAAACGCAATTCACCAGCGAGATGCGCCCTCCGCTGACGTTCGCGAGCCAGCCGGAGCGGATGACTTTTTCGTTGATCGCCGCGAAGGTGAAGCGTCCGCGACGCTCATCGTCGATGATCATTTCGCTCCCTTCCTCGGCGGTGTAGGTGCTCCTGACGCTGCTCGCTGCATTGAAGCCGCCCTCGATTTGCAGCGGACTTCCATCGGTATCTAGAAATAGGGAAAAACCGCGTCCCAAACCTTCGCTGATCAGAAAAAAACCTCCACCAACCGGGGTTGATGGAGGTTTTCAATTTTCTGAAATCCTGGGTGATTTAGAATTTCTTGGTGAGCGAGACGTAGGCGAAGCGGCCTTCCGAGGTGTAGATGTTGCCAGGATAATTGGTGGTGTTTCCTTGCAACGCATTTGCGCTCGGCGGGGTTTCGTCGGTGACGTTATTCACGCCAACGGTGACGGTGGTGTCTGCATACCATGGCTTGCGTTTGATGACGACGGGTGCCTCCGGGGCGACGCTTTTGCCGGCCTTCGAGTATCCGGCGATGGTCCCGCTCACTTCGTCGGAATCGAGGCCAAACGTGTAGCTGAGCTGCACGTCGAGCGTGGTCTGCGAGTGGATGTCGTAGGTTTGCACCTCGAAGTCGTCGCCCGCTTTATTTAAGCGGAATGGACCTGCGCCGGCGCTGAGTTCGCCGCGAGAATCGGGAATGTAACGTTGATCAGCAAACCCGCCGGTGTAATTAATGGTGAATGCCGCCTTAAACGCTTGATACTCATAGAGAAACGTCTGGCGCGCCTTCCATTTGATGTAGCCGTCGTCGGCGGTGCCGGTGGCGTCTTTGCCGATCAATTCCTTGAGCGGCTCATTCACTGCGAGCGCTTGTTTATACGAGTTCAGGTAGGTCGCCTCGCTGAGCGAGGTGAACGTTCCAAATTTGGTCGGCAACACATAGGATAATCCGAGGTCCACGCCTTTCACCCGGGTGTGGGCGGTGGAGTTGAATTGCGTGTTGATGATATTGATCTCGTTCGCATCATTTTTGTTACCACCGGGATTGATGATAACGGATTCGCCAGGAAGGAAATTTCCCTTGATGAAACGGTCATACACATCCTGAGGATTCGGAGCTACCACTTGAGCGGTGCGATCGATCTGCCAGAAATCAACCGAGAAGGTCAAATTCGGGACAAACTTCGGGGTGAAGGTGAAGCCGATATTGATCGCAGTCGAATCTTCCGGCCCGAGATTTGGGTTGCCGTTGGTGACGACTGGCACTTCGGGGTTGTTTCCAGCGGTGCCGTTAATGGATTGAAGGCCCTGAACGCCGGGACTCGAGAACAACTCATACAACGATGGCTGGCGGAAGCCGCGTCCCACGCTGCCGCGGATCGTGAGGCTTTCATCAAATGGCTGCCAGCGCAGGCTGCCTTTTGGAACAACGACGTTCGTGCCGTTATTCTTGAATTCCTCGTAACGCACCGAGGCGTTCAAATCGAGGCTGTGGAAACCAGGCAACTTGAAGTCGCCCCCGAAGATCGGGATATTCGTTTCCGCATACACGCCGTAGGATTTACGACCGCCGTCGGTGGTGGCGGCCGGCGAGCTGCCAATGATGTCGCCATCGATGTTTTCCTGGTCGGGATTCTGGTCGAGCTGCTCCTTGCGGAATTGCCCGCCAAATGCGACGCCCACGTAGCCGCCGGGTAGCTGGAAAAGCTCGTAGTTGCTGATGGTGGCATCAATAGTTAGGAGCTCCGATGTGTTGACGTCCTTCGTCTGCACCGTGGCGTATTTGACGACCTGAGTGTTTCCGGCAACGGGCACGCGGTAATCGCCAAACGGATTATACGGTGTGGTGGTGCCGATGAATTCACTGGAAGTCGGATCAAAAATCGGGTCATTGGCGTTCAAGATCCGGTTGAATCGTGATGCCGATGCCTGACTGGTGGTCGAGGTCGCCTGGATGCGACTGTAGTTCGCACCAACGTCGTAGCCCCACTTGCCCGCGATGTCCTGACCCTTCAAGCCGATGCGGCCAAGAAAGGAATCCGACTCGTCTTTATAGATCCGGTTGCCAAATTCCGCCAAACGGAAGCGTGTGTTATCGGAAAACACCTGCTGGAACGGGTTAAATGGATTGTATGCGCCGGGTGCGACGTCCGGCGAGGCGCCGTTGACGACTTCACCCGTAGTCGGATCAAAATAAAACGCATTGCCCGGCGCTTTCGATGGGATCGCCACCGTGACTTGTCCCGCAGTGCGGAAATTTCCCGACGCGCCCGGAGCCAGCTCGTTACGTGTGTAAGAATGCTGATAGCTCATCAACGAGTAGAGCGTGGCCCGTTTTTCAAACAGATCGTGCTCCATTGAGACGTAGCCACCGTAGCGTTCCATCTCAGGGAAGGAGCCTGAGAACTGATTGAAGTTATAACGCGAACG
>JAYVOE010000035.1:0-2069 GCA_043758065.1 Spartobacteria bacterium
GTGCTCGATGATGTTTCCGTCCATTCGGTGGTTTAGTTTTTGCTGGTAAATAGTTCGGTTTGCGCAAACCCGGCAGACGGTTAACATCCTGACTATGGCCTCCCCAGAAGAAGAATCCAGAATTCTCGAGCCGTGCCCAAATTGCACGACGCTGATCGACGTCTCCGCGACGGAGCCTTTTGTGGAAGTGCATTGCCCGATCTGCGGGACGAAAATGCGAGTTAGAAAGCAATTTAACAATTTCGCGCTCCAGAAAATCATCGGCGAAGGTGGCATGGGAACGGTCTTCGAGGCGATCGATCTGAATCTCCAGCGTCCAGTCGCGGTGAAGATTCTGAAGAAGGAATATAGCGCGGACGAGACGAGCATTACGCAGTTGGAAACCGAGGCGCGCATCACCGCCTCGATCAGTCATCCGCACGTGGTGAAGGTTTTTTCCGCAGGTCGCGATCACGGGCAATTTTATCTAGCCATGGAGTTGGTCGGACGCGGAACTCTCGATCAACTGATGACCTTACAAGGGCAGGTGGCCGAAATTCAGGTGCTCGATGTGGGCATCCAGATCGCGGACGGGTTGCGCGCGGCAGCTCAGATTGGGTTGATTCATCGCGACGTGAAGCCGGGGAATATTCTTTTCTCGGACTCGCACACGGCGAAGGTCGTGGACTTTGGTCTGGCGATCCTGATGGAAGACGAAGCGAAATCGCGCGGCGAAATCTGGGGCACTCCTTATTATGTGGCACCGGAGAAGTTGAACAATGAGCCGGAGGATTTCCGCAGCGATATTTACAGTCTCGGCGGCACGCTTTTCCACGCGCTCTCGGGCCGTCCGCCATTCGAGGCGGCATCCGCTTCGTTGGTGGCGCTGAAACATTTGAAGAGCCAGGCGGTGAGTCTGCAGGCTTTCGCGCCGGATGTTAGTAATGAGACGGCGTATGTCATTAACCGCATGCTCCACAAGGATCCGATGGCGCGCTACCAATCCTACGACGAGCTGATCGAGCATCTCAAATACGCCAAATCGCAGCTTTTAGAGCGGACTGCGAACGGTATCAAACCAAAGACTCGCGTCGTCGTCGAATCCGACGAAACGAAGAGTTTCACCGCGTGGATCACGGTCGGCTTGATCGCGTTAATGATCGGTATGGGCGTTTACGTTTACGTGAAACGCGCCACGCTTTTCGCCGGGCCGGACGCCCCGCTGCCGGTCGTCACAGCCAAAAACAACACGTCATCGGCCGACACAGAGGCCATCTTCGACGAAGCGGTTCAGGCGTTCGCGAAAGGTCAACCCGACGACGCGATTACGCTCTTCGATCAAGTGATCAACGCGAAAGCCCCGCAGCCGCGACTCAATTGGGCGCTCTTTCAAAAAGGCGTCGCGTTGAATCTCAATGGCCAGGCGGAAGACGCACGCCAGATCTATGGCGGCATGCAAAGCAAAGGACTTTACTCCGAGGATGGCAGTGAAATTCGGCTCGCGAGTTTCTTCGTCGAATGCGGCCGTTTGCTAAAAGATAAATTGGTCATCCCGGGCACCACCACCCTCGCCTACGGCAACAAAAACTACGAGGCGATGGGGTTGTTTGCCTTTGGCATGAAGGATTGGGCGCTGGGAAATTTCGCGGAGGCAGGCCCACTTTTGCAGAAATTTTCCGATGGAAAACTCGACGACGGATTCGCCTGGGTCGAGGTTTATAAGCCGCTCGTGGAGAAATATGTCAGCGACTTCAAGCTCTACGATAGCGTTGCAACTCAAATCAATTCCGCCAAGTTGCCGACGGAAAAAGCTGCGGCTTTGAAAGCTCTCCACGATGCCAGTGAAAAACTCAGCACCAGTGGAACGCTCCCGGCGCAATTCCAACTTTGGGAGAGCACACTGACCAGGGAAATCGGCGCCGCCCAGAACGAAGAGCAGCAAAACGCGACGCTCGCCGCACAAAATCAGCTCAGTGCCGATACGTTGCGATGGCAGACGCTCCTTAAAAAATCGAGCACGCCGATCCACAACTTCGCACCGGAAACCGTTTCATCGGAGTTGCATTCGACTCTGTTTAAGACGGAGGCCA
>JAYVOE010000036.1:0-6125 GCA_043758065.1 Spartobacteria bacterium
TTCCGGGCGGAAATGTCGCCGCAATGCTTCCATGACGAGCGCCTCGCGTTGCTCGACGTTGTCGCTGGCGTCGAGGATGTATTGCGAGCCGATGTTCGACGTCATGATGATGACCGAGTTTTTGAAATCGACCGTTCTCCCCTGCCCGTCCGTGATGCGTCCGTCGTCGAGCACTTGCAGGAGGACGTTAAAAACGTCGGCATGCGCTTTCTCAATTTCGTCGAATAAAATCACCGAATACGGTTTCCGCCGAACAGCCTCGCTGAGTTGGCCGCCTTCCTCGTAACCGACGTAGCCTGGAGGCGCGCCGATCAAGCGCGCGACCGTGTGTTTTTCCATGTATTCGGACATGTCGATGCGGATCATGGCCGCCTCGTCGTCAAAGAGAAACTCCGCCAGCGCTCGGCTCAACTCCGTTTTTCCAACGCCGGTCGGTCCGAGAAAGATGAACGACCCGATCGGACGATTCTCATCCTGCAATCCGGCGCGTGAACGCCTCACCGCATTCGCCACGGCTTTGATCGCCTGCCGCTGCCCGATGACGCGCTGGCTGAGGCGTTCCTCCATGTGAACGAGCTTTTGGCGCTCGCCTTCCTGCAACCGCGAAACCGGGATGCCGGTCCACGTGGCGACGACTTGCGCGATGTCTTCCTCGGTCACTTCCTCGCGGAGCAAACGAGCCGGGCCCGCATTGCCGGATGCGGCGGCGAGCTGACGTTCCAACTCCGGGATGCGGCCATATTGAATCTCGCTCGCCTTGCCGAGTTCGCCCCGGCGCTGAGCCTGCTCCAACTCGGTTCGTAAATTTTCCAGCTCCTCCTTCGCCTTGCGCTGCTCGTCGAGAACGGACTTTTCCTTCTGCCATTCCGCTCGAAGTCCGCTCACTTTTTCTTTGGAATCGGCCAGCTCGCGCTCGATCTTGGCGAGGCGTTCTTTGCTCGCGACGTCCTTTTCTTTGAGCAACGCCTGACGCTCCATTTCATCCTGCATAATGGAACGCTCGATGACGTCGATCTCCGTCGGCATCGACTCCGTCTCGATCT
The DNA here is from genome assembly GCA_043758065.1 of Spartobacteria bacterium. GTDB lineage: Bacteria > Verrucomicrobiota > Verrucomicrobiia > Chthoniobacterales > DASVRZ01 > DASVRZ01. The sequence goes on from JAYVOE010000036.1 coordinate 1,044, forward strand.
TCAAACGCGACGCGGCTTCGTCCATCAAATCGACGGCTTTATCGGGCAAAAACCGATCCGAAATGTAGCGATTCGACAGCACCGCCGCCGCGACCAACGCGGAATCTTGAATGCGCACGCCGTGATGCACTTCGTAGCGTTCCTTCAATCCGCGCAAGATCGCGATGGTGTCTTCGACGCTCGGTTCGCCGACCATCACGGGCTGAAAACGACGTTCCAGCGCCGCGTCTTTTTCGATGTATTTGCGATACTCATCGAGCGTCGTCGCCCCGATTGTCCGCAACTCGCCTCGTGCCAACTGCGGCTTGAGCATGTTCGACGCATCGACCGCGCCTTCGCTCGCGCCGGCGCCCACAATCGTATGCAACTCGTCTATAAAAAGAATGATCTCGCCCTGCGAATCGGTCACTTCCTTCAAAAACGCCTTCAGCCGATCCTCGAATTCGCCGCGAAACTTCGCACCCGCAATCATCGAGCTGATGTCCATGCTAATGATCCGCTTATTTTTCAATGACTCCGGAACGTCGCCACTCACAATGCGCCGCGCGAGCCCTTCGGCGATGGCGGTTTTGCCAACGCCGGGTTCGCCGATGAGGACGGGATTGTTTTTCGTGCGTCGGGAGAGCACTTGCATGACGCGGCGGATTTCGTTGTCCCGTCCGATCACTGGATCGATCTTTCCGCGTCGTGCGGCGGCGGTTAGATCGCGTCCATATTTCTCCAAAGTTTGATACTTTCCTTCGGGATTTTGATCCGTAACCCGCTGCGATCCACGGAATTCCGCGAGCGCTTTCAACATAGCTTCCCGTTTTACACCGGAGTCCGATAGCATTCTGGCGACAGAGTTTTTGGAGTCGGCCAGAGCGAGAAGATAATGTTCCGCGCTGGTAAATTCATCCTTCAGCTTCGTCATTTCGCCCTCGGCGGCGTTGAGAACCTGGGTCAATTCGGTGCTCAGCCCGACCTGCGCTCCGCCCGAGATTTGCGCCCGTTTGGCCAGCGCGTCTTGCAAACGACCCTCAAGACTCGGAACGGACACGCCCAGTTTTTCCAGCAACGGACGCGCCACGCCATCGCTTTGCTCCAGCAGCGCGCGGAGAAAATGTTCGTTGTCGATTTGGGAATGATTCGACTTGGAGGCGAGATCCTGCGCGGCTTGCAGCGCCTCCTGCATTTTTGAAGTAAATCGGTCGATACGCATATCGGCAGCTTACACGAAAAACACAGCCCGCAAAATGAGCGGAGTTAGAGCGGATTCACGCTAGAAAGACACGTTGATGGAGACGGTGCCGAAAATCTGGCCGTCATCCACTTGCTCGCTAAATTCCTTGGTCCGATAGACGAGCGCGTAGGCCAGTTTCGTGTTGCCATAATTCACCGCGACACCGGCGCTGATGTCGCCGACGAGCCATTCGCGATCGACGGATTGGCTGTTTGCAAAGGTATTTCCATCGAGGAAAACGTTGTGCGCCACGACGCGTCCATCAGCTCGCGCAAAGAGATAAAACCCCAAGTCGAATTTTGAGCGCGATGCCTGCTGCGCGCCATCTACGGGAGTCGAAGTCGTCGCGCTCGGCCCGATCGCGGCGGTGCCGAAATCGTCGGGCAGATTCACGCCGACGCGCAGTTCTCCGCCGAGGTTTGCGTAGGTTTGCACATTGCCGAGGGCGAGACCGGCGTGCGGGATGAGTTCCCAATTGATGCCGGCGCGTTTCTCGTGTTTCGGCCAGCGCCATTCGCGTTCATAGACGGCGATGACGCCGAGTTCGTTACTGAGTTGGTTATCCCATCCATTCGGATGCCCCAAACCACGGGCGTCGTGGACAAGGCGTTGGGATTCCTGGGCATACGACCACGAGCCGACGACGCCAACGTTTAAGACGAGGGTGTTGCGAACTTCGGCGTCTTTCCAGGCGACTCCCACTCCGAGGTAAAGCCAGCCCGAATAGGGACGATCATCCGTGAGACGCTCATAAGTCTCGGTGTTGTCCGGCGTGTAAATGTTCTGGCCCAGAGCGAAGAGGAGGTTTTTTTGATACGCCTTTTCGTTGATGTAAGGGATCAGGTTGAAGATCGGCAGGAACGGCTTTGCAAAAGGTGAGTCGCTGTAGTTTTCCAGATTGCCGGAACTCCATCCGAGTTTCACGCCACTCGTGTAGTAGCGGTCGGTGCCAGCGAAAAGGTCGTTTTCGACATAGAGGCTGACGGTTCCGGGCGACACTTCCTTCTCAGCGGCATGGACGGATAAAACAGCTGCGGAAAGAACAAACAATGGGAGCAGGGAGCGAATCATGGCGCAGAGGGTTACCCTCACCTGACACCGTCGCAACTAAAATCGTGCTAACCTGTCTTTCGGCTTTTTGCGCCGAGCAGCGGCATTCGACCGCCCGGAAAAGGCGTTTGCTGGGCGGCGTGCCGGTCGGAGTCGACGTGATGGGGCCGAAATCGAGGAATAATCGGAATCGGTGCGGCCTCTTTGGGGCTGGGGATCGATGTTGCAGGCCGGGGTGTCCCCTGACCTTCCATAGGGATGGAACTCCGGTCTTTTCCGTTGCCAGATGCTTCGGATTGATTACTCTGTCCGTCCTCCTCACCCAAATTATTATTCATGTTAATTCCTTTTCTAGCCATCGCTGCCAACTCTCTCGCAGGCGCCAGTGTCTGGTTCGCCATCGTCTGTTCGGTCTTCGGATTACTCGTGGCTCTGTTTTTGATTCGCACCATTATTCATGCGTCTCCCGGCAACGAACGGATGCGGCAAATCGCCGGCGCCATCGAGGAAGGCGCGAAAGCGTATCTCGGGCGTCAGGTGCGTTCCATCGCGGTGATCGCGGTGCTGATTGTTTTGTTAGTCGCCTATAAAAAAGACGTGCCGACGGCGGCGGGTTTCGTTTTGGGTGCGGTCTGTTCGCTCGCGGCGGGCTTCATCGGCATGCGGGTCGCGGTTATTTCCAATGTGCGCACCGCTCAAGCGGCGACCATCGGGTCGAAACAAGCGCTCCGCGTGGCGTTTAACGGCGGCGCGGTAACGGGACTTTTAGTGGTCGGACTTGCATTGCTATCAGTCGGCGGATTTTGGATGGTGATGAATCGGTTGCACCCGGATCAGGCGCTCTCCAGCCTCGTCGGCGTGGCTCTCGGCGCGTCGCTCATTTCGGTCTTTGCCCGTCTCGGCGGCGGTATTTACACCAAGGCGGCGGACGTCGGCGCAGATCTCGTCGGCAAAGTTGAACAGAACTTCGATGAAGACGATCCTCGAAACCCAGCGACCATCGCAGACAACGTTGGCGACAATGTCGGCGATTGCGCGGGCATGGCAGCGGACGTGTTTGAAACGTATGCGGTCAGCCTGATCGGAGCGATTTTGGTCGGCTCTCTCACGGTGACCACAACCGGTCGTGTCGAAGCCGTGGCGTTCCCATTCCTACTCGGTGGCATTGCCATCGTGGCGTCGATTTTGGGAATTCTTTTTGTGAACAAAACCGGCCTCAAACCTGCCGCAGCTCTGATGGGCGGCGTTGGGTTTAGTGGAATCCTTTGCGCGGCAGCATTTTACCCTGCGACGAAAGCCCTTTTTCCAAATGGCCTCCTCGTTAATGATATCCTCGGCGGCGGACAAATCCTCTATACCGGCAATCAGCTTTATCTCGCATCCATCGTCGGCCTGGCAATGACCGTCGTCGCCGTCGCGATCACCAACTACTACACTTCAACGGAGTATAGTCCGGTTCGCAAAATCGCTAAATCCTCGGAAACGGGGCACGCCACCAACATCATCGAAGGCCTCGCGATGGGACAACACGCCACCGCGCTCCCCGTTCTCGCGATCTGCGCGTCAATCTGGCTGAGCTATTCTTGCGGCGGACTTTATGGAATTGCCATCGCCGTCATGGCCATGCTTTCGATGGCGGGAATCATCATTTCCCTCGATGCCTTCGGACCCATCACGGACAACGCCGGCGGCGTCGCCACGATGAGCGAAATGCCCGCTTCGGTGCGTGTCGTCACCGACGAACTCGACGCCGTGGGCAACACCATGAAAGCCGTCACCAAAGGCTACGCCATCGCCAGCGCGGGACTCGCCGCAGTCGTTCTTTTCGGCAGCTACTACGTCGATCTAAAACACCATCTCGAAACCGTCCGCCATATCACTGGAACTGCGTTGGAAAACGCCCTCAGCTTCTCGCTGAAAGATCCGAAAGTCATCATCGGACTGTTCATCGGTGGATTGCTCCCGTATCTTTTTGCCGCGTTCAGCATGAGCGCCGTGGGTCGCGCCGCGGGAGCCGTCGTTTCCGAAGTGCGCCGTCAGATCAAAGCCAAACCGGGCATTCTCACCGGGCAGGATATTCCGGATTACCACACCTGCGTCGACATCGTCACCAAGGCCGCGCTCAAGGAAATGATCGTCCCCGCGCTGCTCCCGATTCTCGTCGTGATCATTGTCGCAATGATCCACAACGGTGGCCCGACCATTCTCGGCGGCGTGCTCGTTGGCAGCATCGTCACCGGACTTTTCCTCGGCATCTCAATGACCTCCAGCGGCGGCGCTTGGGATAACGCGAAAAAATACATCGAAGAAGGCCATCACGGCGGCAAACACAGCGAGGCGCACAAAGCCAGTGTCACCGGCGACACTGTCGGCGATCCTTACAAAGACACCGCTGGTCCAGCGATCAATCCAATGATCAAAGTCGTCAACATCGTGGCGATCCTTATCATCCCGATATTCTTCTAACTCGAATCAAAAAAAGCAGTTCGGAAAACGGCGGAGTTTCTACTAACGAAACCCGCCGTTTTTCGTTACAGACTGCGCCAGAATTTCTGAGCGGAGTCAGAGCGCTATCTTCCAAGAAACGCGGCGGTCCAGATTGCCAGATTTTCCCAGGAACTCTCCAGCCAATCTGGCAGCGGCATCGCCCTTTGCTCGCGCAGATATTGCAGAAAACTGACGAGCATTTCGTTTTTCTTCGTCTCCGTGAGACTCGCGATATCGATGTAACTCGCCGCTGTTCTCGGCGAGACCAGCCGGTTCACTGTCGCCAACCAAAGGAGCCGTCGTTCCTGCGGAGTCGCCGACAC
>JAYVOE010000037.1:0-2034 GCA_043758065.1 Spartobacteria bacterium
CAAAACCGTGCGCGCCGACGGAGTGCCATCGCTATCGGCGGTGGCCAGCGTCATTGCATTGGGCTCGCCAATGGCCTCCCGATGAGCCGTCTGAAACCAATCCGCGAACTGCGCTATCGGGTCAGGTGAAAGATCCGCGCGGCGCAACCCTGCGAGCGCGTATTCGCGACGAAGATCAGCAGGGTTCGACATCGCCATTCAGCCTGACTGAGCAGCCGATCAGACGTCTTTAGCCATGACGGAAGTGACCGTCAGCAAAGGAACAATCGCGAAGTGATCCTCATTATTTTCCTCATAGGAAATGTAGAGCGCAGTTCGCTTTCTGGAAAAGCTCACAAAGTCGCGATGCGGAATGTCGAAGACTCGGCCAGCTGCCGTCTCAACTTGGAACGGCTTGTTGGATGCCAAAAGATCTTCCAGAAGTGTCGAATCCATTCCCGCAACATAGTTAATAAACGGCGAATGAAAAGCTGAAACGCGCCGTGCAAGACCGGGATTGACGATGGGAGTTCCAGTCGATTCACTGGGCGCGTGCCCGTCCATTGGTATCCCGTTTTATTTCAGGTTTTCTCGTTCATTCTTGGGTCGGCGATTGGCTCGTTTTTGAACGTCTGCATTTATCGAATGCCGCGCGACATGGCGGTGAATAAGCCGGAGCGATCTTTCTGCCCCAACTGCAAAACGCAGATCAAATGGTATCACAATCTGCCCATTGCGAGCTGGCTTTGGCTGCGGGGAAAATGTGCGTATTGCCAGGTGCCGATCTCGCCGCGTTATCTGGGCGTGGAACTGCTCACGGGCTGCCTGTTCCTGGCGGTTTATCTGCGGGTGCAACCGTCGCTTTTATTGCCGTATTGGGTGCTCGTTTCATTGCTGACGGTCGCCACATTCATCGATCTGGAGTTTTACATCATCCCAAATGAGATCACGGTTGGCGGTGCCATTGCCGGGATTGTTTTCAGCACGATTTTCCCGATATCGATGCAAGTCGAATCCCATTTTTGGGCGTTAGGTTGGTCGGTGGTCGGAGCGGCGACGGGCTACTTCCTTTTGTGGGGCGTGGTCGAGGCGGGCAAGCTGGCTTTTGGGCGAAAAAAATTGACGTTTCCGGCAGAGACGAAATTCGAGGTGAAGCAAGTCGAGGATCAGCCGGTGCTTATCGTCGGAGACGAATCGATGCCGTGGATCGACCTGTTCGCGCGCGAGTCTGACCGGATGATTTTGACGGTCGAAAACGCCATCGTGAATGAGAAGCCGATGAGTGCGCCGGAACTCGTCTTCTTTCACGATCGACTCGAAATCGGCGAGGAAAAATTCCCGCTCGATACGCTGAATAGCGTTTCCGGCAACGTCTCGAAAATCGTCATTCCTCGGGAGGCGATGGGCTTTGGCGATGTGAAATTTATCGCGGCGATTGGTGCGTTTCTCGGGTGGAAAGCGGTGCTGTTCACGGTGCCGATTGCGGCCTGTTGCGGCTCGATTTTAGGTTTGGGTTCCATGCTTATCGGGAAACGCGAATGGTCCTCAAAAATCCCATTCGGCCCGTATCTCGCCGTCGGTGCGCTCGCCTGGATTTTCGCCGGACCCGAGCTCGTCCAATGGTATCTCGGCGTTGTCGGACGCGGCTGAAAGATCAGTTCGGCTCGAAGAAAACCGCCAGATTATCGCGCAACGATTCGTCGGCTTGCGCGGCTTCGAGAAGGATTTGTTTCCCCTGCGCTTCATTGCCGCAGAGCGTTGCGTAAACGCCGCTGAGCCATTTTTTGTGCTGGAGATTGGGGTCGGAAACCACTTTGTCGGCGAGGTCCATCATCGTCGTCGGGCTGACGTCTTTCCAGGCCACGGCGGTCTCACCGTATTCCGTTTTCAGGTAAAGATTCTCTGCATTGGCGCGCGCTAGTTTTCCCAGAATAACCGCTCCGCTGCGGCTGGTGATGGGCGTGATGTAATGGGCGACCGGTGCGCCGGCGATGATTTTGGTTTTGAGTTCCGCCAGTAGATCGACGCGTTGCGCCAGCAGTTCTTTCTTCCGCT
>JAYVOE010000038.1:0-16312 GCA_043758065.1 Spartobacteria bacterium
CGTTCCCAAACACAGTTTGGGAACGAGGAGCGGAACACAGTTTGGGAACGAGGGACCCGCGTTCATTTTTTTAGGCCGTGGGCGGGATTTGCAATCGAGTTCCAGTCCAATGAGGGACGTTTGCGGGCGGCTGAAATCGGCACATTGAAGAATTTCCGGGCTTCTCGGCAGCCGGATGTGGGCAGATTGAGGAATTTCTGAGGTTATCGGGAGCCAGAGATGGGCAGATTGGGAAATTTCCAAGGTTATTGGGAGCCGGAGAAGGGTGGATTCAGGAATTTCCGGGGTTTTTCGGCGGCCAAATCGGCAGCGGAGGTGGAGGCGGCTCTGGTGAGCTATCGCAAAGAGTCGGACGAGGTCGTTCCCGCCGATGCGGCGGTGCGGCAGGCTCAGTTGGCGGCGGCGGCGTTGCGCCCAGCGGCGGATGGGTTGATCGATGATGTGAAGAGCGATCTTTCCCACGCGATGCGGAAGTTGAGTGGCCCGGCGATCCGGCGGGTGCTGCGTTTATTTGGATTTAAGTTCCAGCCGAATCCGGGCGAAACGCCGGAGCCCGCCCCGGTCCCGACGCCCGTGACGCCTTAGTGGGGAAAACACGGGCGATCTGCCTGGTTGTAGCGTCGAGGCTGTGCCTCGAAATTTGAAGGGAATCGAGCCATAGGCTCGACGCTACAGGAATACGCTACAGGAATAGGCTCGCTTCGCTGCCGTGTGACATTTCGGTTTCATCCGATTTCCTGATTGCTGATCCCGCCTTTTGGCTTAGTGGTGAGCCTGCCATGGAAAATCACGTTCGACAGGGGCATCTCGCTCTCATTCTCCATGCGCATCTGCCGTTTGTGCGGCACCCGGAACATGTGGATTTTCTGGAGGAGGACTGGCTTTACGAGGCGATTACGGAAACGTATCTGCCGCTGCTGAAGAGTTTACTGCAACTCGAATCAGACGCGATCGCGGCGAAACTCACGCTGTCCCTGACGCCGACGCTTTGCGCGATGTTGCGCGATCCGTTGTTGCAAGAGCGGTATCTTCGTCACGTGGATCGGCTGATCGGCCTGGCGCAGCAAGAGGTGCATCGGACCATTGCCGAGCCGCTTTTGCAGTCGGAGGCGAAGCGGTATCTGGCGCATTTCACGGAATGCCGCGCGCTCTACGAGCAATGGGGACGCGATCTGGTGGGGCAATTTGCCGGGCTGCAAGATCGGGGTGCGATTGAAATCATCACGTGCGCGGCGACGCATGGGTTTTTGCCGTTGATGCATTCCTATCCCGAGGCGGTGCGGGCGCAGATTTTGATTGCTCGCGACTCGTATCGCGAATGTTTCGGGCGCGATCCGCGTGGCATCTGGCTGCCGGAGTGCGGCTATATCCATGGAATTGAGGATATTTTGCAGGAGGCGAATATCCGGTGGTTTGTGATCGATTCGCACGGGATGATGTTTGGTGCGCCGAGGCCGCGTTACGCGATTTATGCGCCGTGTTATACGCCGGCCGGACCGGCCGTGTTGGCGCGGGATCGGGATTCGTCGCGTCAAGTCTGGAGTGCGGAGGAAGGGTATCCGGGCGACCCGGCGTATCGGGATTTCTATCGTGATATCGGGCATGATTTGTCGCTGGATTATTTGCGACCGTATTTGCCGGCAGATGGCGAGCGGAAGGCGACGGGCATCAAGTATCATCGGATCACGGGGCGGACGCCGCACAAGGATTGGTATCATCGCGACTGGGCGCTCTCGGCGGTGGAGGCGCATGCGTCAGATTTCGTTCGAAGTCGCATGGAGCAGTTTGGCAAGCTGCTGGAGGGGACGAATATCGAGCCGATCGTGGTGACGCCGTTTGATGCGGAATTGTTTGGTCACTGGTGGCACGAGGGGCCGGAGTTTTTGGATTTGTTTCTGCGTAAAGCGGCGTGCGACCAGCAGGTGTTCAAATTGACGACCCCGTCGCAATATTTGGAGGAACATCCGACACAGCAAATGATCGTCCCATCGGCCTCGAGCTGGGGTCACAAGGGCTATTGGGAGGTCTGGCTGGATGAAAGTAACGCGTGGATTTACCCGCATCTGCACGTGGCGGCGAAGCGGATGATCGAGGAGGCAACGGCGCATTTTGCCACGAATGATGCGCTGGTAGAGCGCGTTCTCACTCAAATGGCGCGCGAGCTTCTCCTGGCGCAGAGCAGCGACTGGGCGTTTCTGATGAAGACCGGGACGGCGAAGGATTATGCGAGCAAGCGAACGAAGGATCACGTGCTGCGGTTCACCCGGCTCTATGAGCAATTGACGGCAGCGGACGGCGTCGTCGATGAGGCGTTTCTGAAGTTTTGCGAGGAGCGCGATAATTTATTCCTGAAGCTCGACTGGCGGTATTACGCGCGTCCACTGACGAAACTTCCCGAGCGCGCAGCAGTTCCGACGGCGGCGAGTTAGTTTTCAGTCGAGTTCGAGCGAACTCACCAAAGTTGTCGCGGTGAAATAGTTTGTGGCCACGGCGTTTAAGCGTAGCTTCGGCACATGGGCGACAAATCACCGAAAGCGAATCAGAAACAAAACGCGCAGAAGCAGGCTAAAAACAATAGCTCGAATCAAAAGAAGAACGCCGCGACTTCCGCAAAGCAGGTCGATAAAGCGAAGAAATAGCTCGCCGAGCAACGTCCGGTTCTGCTCACGTGGCGAAATTAGGCGCAGCGACTCTCGGCGGCCTCTCTGCCAGAACGAAATAAAGCCACGCAGACCGGGTCACGTCGCGCTAGGTAAAAGCTGGAGGCGGGAGGGGGAATCGAACCCCCGAATAGGGCTTTTGCAGAGCCCTGCCTTACCACTTGGCTATCCCGCCAGATTGAAAATTCCAGCTTGAAAAAATAGCGCATACGGGACTCGAACCCGTCCACCAGCCTTGAGAGGGCTGTGACCTAACCGACTAGTCGAATGCGCCGTTTGGTGGGTGGTAGAATACCCGGGAAATCTGCGATGACAAGCAGTGAGTTCACTGGAACTCGGCTCTGTTTTTGACGCGCTTAATTCACGCCCGGCAGAAAATTTCCTGCGTCATCGTCGGTGCCTTTCACCGTTGCGTCATTTGCAGCCGAGGCACTCGGTTTCACCAAGGGCTGGTAATCGGGCTCGGTGCGAACTCTCGCGAGTCGGCCCTGGTGCGAGAAAGACCACGTTTCCGCACGATCTTTCAGCACTGGAAATTTTTTGGAAATCTGACGGGCCACCGCGGTGTAATATTCGCGCAACAACGCCCGTTTCTCGCGTTCCGTCGGCGCGGCGAACGCTCGGATTTTGATGTCGGCCAGAGTGAAATCTTCCTCCGCTTCAGATTTCGCCGAGCGAAACGCCTCACTCAATTTCCGCTGCTCATCCACCGTCGGTCCACTCGGGGCAAATGGATCGCCGGAGGGCAGCGGCTGCACGCCGGAGGTGGAATATTCCGTCATGGCAGGAGGTGGCGTAGGCGTGGCCAGGAGCGGTTCCTCGGGCAAAACCGATTGCTCAGTCGCTTCCTGCGTGGCGTTGATATCACTGGAACTCGGATCGCTTTTCGTTTTCGGGCTGATCGCTTGCGCGAGCGAGACGGCGCAGGCAAGGAGAATGGCGATTTTTAGGCGGTGCTTCACGCCGACATCGTAATCAATTCCGTCGTTTTGGAAAGAATGTTTGCGCCCAAGTCTTGCGCTGCGAAGAATTGTGGAAAATGGCGCGCCCTCTTTCACCGCTCACGCTCGACCATATCGATCTGACTCCGCTCGAAATGGCCGCCGGTCTGCGGCATTGCGAGGGTTTGGTATTTCTCGATTCGGTCACGAGCGGAGTGGGACAGCACTCGATCATCGGAGTCGAGCCGCAGGGGATTCTGGAATGCACCGATTTTTTCCTGCTCGAACGCGAGCTCGCGAAACGCCAGCACGTCACCTCGGATCAAGGTTTTCCCGTCGGTGCGGCCATTGGCTCGATCACTTACGAAGGGAAATTTTGCCTCGGCTTCTACGACAACCTCCTCATTTACGATCACGGCGCGGAAAAGTGGTTCGGGTCCGAATCGATTCTGGAAAAATGGCGCACGCCCGAGGCTGCATTGCCCAATGAGCCGCTCGTTTTCACCGCGTCGATTACCGGCGACGAATACTGCCGCCAGGTCGAGCGCGCGAAGGAATGGATCGCGGACGGGGACATTTATCAGGTGAACATCACGCACCCATTTCACTCGCACTGGAATGGAAACGGCTTCGCGCTGTTCGAGGCGCTGCGGCATTATTCGCCCGCGCCGTATTCGGCTTTTTTAGATTTGGGTCCGAGCGAAATCATTTCTTCATCGCCAGAGTTATTTCTGAAAATGAGCGGACGCCAAATCACAACGCGACCGATCAAAGGAACGCGTCCACGCGCAGTCGAGCAGGAGCGCGACGAGTTGGCGGCGTATGAATTGCTCACGTCGCCGAAGGAAGTTTCCGAGCTCGTGATGATCACCGATCTGGAGCGCAATGACCTTGGGCAAATCTGCGAATACGGCAGCGTGCGCGTGACGGAATTGCTGAAACTGGAACGCTACGAGCAAGTCTTTCATCTCGTCTCCACCGTCGAGGGCGAGCTACGGGCGGACGTCAGCCACGTCGCAGCATTGGCGGCGTGTTTTCCCGGCGGCTCGATCACGGGTGCTCCGAAACATCGGGCGCGACAGATTATTTCCGAGTTGGAACAGCGCGAACGTGGACTCTACACCGGCGCGATCGGCTATTTCGGCTACAACGGCGAATCGCAATGGAGCATCGCCATTCGCACGCTGACGAAGACGGGAAACAACGTCACCTTTGCCGTGGGCGCAGGCATCGTGGCCGACTCCAACCCCGCCCGCGAATACCAGGAAACGCTGGATAAAGCGGCGGGTATTTTTTTAGCAGCGAGCCGACTTTGAGAAAGAATTTTCAGTCGAGTTGCAGTGAACTCAGCGGCTGCGGCGACGCGAACTTTAGCCGAAGCTGAGGTTGGTGACTTTGGCGGCGGCGCAAGCGTTGAGGACGTCGATGATGCGTTCCTGCGTAGTTTCCATCGACGGGCGGATGATGACGGGGTCTTTGCCGCCAAACATTTGAATGGTTTCCGTGAGCCAACCCTGAAGTTGGGTGAGGTTTTTCGTCGATGGCGAGTCGAAGGTTTTGCCATTGACGACGATGGAGTCGTCCTGGTTGATGTCGATAATGATCGGAGTCGGAGTCGGACCTTCGCGTTTGGCGGAGCCGCCAGGGAGGTTAATTGAGAGTTCGAGCTCGGTCTTCTGCGTGCCGGCCATGGCCATGAAGAAGAGCAAAAGCACGAATACCACATCGACCATCGGGGCGATTTGAAAGCCGACGTCGCCGTCTTCGGAACCTACTGATCCAGCCATATTAGAGAGTCCTCCTCATTTTTCGTCGTCTTTGTTGATGACACTAAAGGTGATATTGATCGCACCCGCCTGGCCGACGGCGACAAGGAGCGGGCGGATGAAGCTGTAGGGCGCGCGGCGGTCGGCGCGAACAATGACGCGCAGTTTGGGGTTCTTTTTGATCTGATCCTGAAGCGGGCCGACGATGGCGTTGGCATCGTTGACGGTGATTTCGTTGTATTGGATCTGGCCGACATTGCCGAGGGGGATCCAGAGGACGTTGAGGATGGCCTGGCCGGAGCCGTCGTTCTCCTTGGGGTCCTTGGCCTTGGCGGCGACGGGGAGCTGGACTTGCTCGTTTGACTGCAACACTTGGGTGGAGCTGATCGACATGAAGAAAACCAGGAGCACGAGCAGAATGTCGATCATCGGGGCGATCTGGAATTCCGGATCTTCCTCGGGCATGACCCGGACGGCGCCCTTGATGACACTGGTATGCGACATGGTTTCTCGGCTTTAAAACGGGGACGCTGAGTTCACTCTAAGTCCACTGCAAAGTGGCTCCGCAATGCGGGCAGGGATTGACGCCCGGAGTAACCGCGCCATTGCAAACTGGGCAGTTTGTAGTGAGCGCCATGGAGACTTTGCGGGATTCGCCCGAGGCGCGGCTGCCGACACCGGCGACACCGGCGTTGAAGTTTTCCCCGATACGGACGCCAGCGAGTTCGTCGTAAGGAATGTCGGAGACGAGCTCGTTGATCTTGTCGTCGGCGTGGACGATGACCATTTGGGAGCGGTTGCGGAAAATGTAGTAGGTGATGAACGCCGGGATGGCGATGAAGAGTCCGCTAGCGGTGGCGAGCAACACTTCGGAGATGTTCGCCGCGAGCGCGCTGGGGTTTTTAATGCCGCTCGACGCCAGGGTGGCGAAGGCGCGCATCATGCCGATGACGGTTCCGAGCAACCCGATCATGGGCGCGACAACCCCGATGACGGAGAGGTAGCTGTTTCGCGTGCGGAGAATCTGGGCTTCGCGGAGGCCATGCTCAGCGAGACCTTCCTGGACCGCTTCTTTGCCGCGACCGAGGCGTTCGAGTCCGGCGCGAAGGACGTTGGCGAGGTAGGAATTGTTCGCTTTGCAGATTTCCCAGGCTTCCTGGTAATTGCCGGAGGCGAGCGTCTGGCGCAGGGAATCGAGCAGGGGAATCGGGGCGAGTTTTTCGTTCCGGAGAAAGATGATGTTCTGAACGATAAACGTGACCATCGTGACGGAGGTCAACACGAGACAAAGCCAGATGCCGACGGTGAGCGGGCCGCCGTGCCAGATGAGTTGGATAATGGAGTGCGACTCGGGTGCGGCAGCAGGCGCGGCTTCCTGGGCAAAAGCGGTGGTGACTAGAAGGCTGGCAAAGCTAAAAAGGGTAAGGGATTTTTTCATTTGAGTTAGATCGAATTCGGAGGGTTATAAGCTGGAGTTTAGAGGACTGCAATGCCGCCGTTTAAGGCACCGCGACTGTGCCGCTTTTACGCAAGGCATCGGCGCGTTCCTGGGCGCGAGCCGCCGTGGCTCGGTCTGCGTAAAAAATCGTGACGGTGCGGAGATAATTCTCCAGCGCCTCGGAAGGTTTGTTCTCCTTCTCAGCGATATTGCCGAGAGTAAAATAAGCCTGACCGAACGCAGCCGACTCGGCCTTGGTGATCTCAGGCTTGGTCAAAGCCTTGGAAATGATCGGAGTTAGAAGCGACTTGGCTACATCCAGTTTTCCGCCGGCGGCCGCGACACGCGCCATGCCCACGTCGGCTTGCACCGAAAGCCCCGCACCGGGGTAGAGCGTCTTAAATTTCGTATAAGCGGCCTGCGCATCGGCAGTCTTATCGAGGCTCAAATAAAGATCGCCGATGGAAGCCGTCGCGCGTTGAGCCCAGTCCAATGGAAGTCCGCCGAACTGGTCCGCGATCGGCTTCAAAATCGCGAGCGCCTCGGCCGCCTTGCCCGCTTCCTGAAGTTCCAATCCCTTTATCACGGTCGGCGGCGGCGTCATAACGATGGAAGTCGCCTGAGAAAGCGGGATGCCAATTTCGCCCGGCCCAAATTTAATCATCACGCTGCCATTGCGCACGCCGGTGATCTGACCCGTCCGCACGACGCCGTTGCTTTGTTTTACAGAATCCTCGGCGCGAATCGTGGGAAAACTAATTAGGAGGCTCGCAGCCACGACGGCGGCAAAAAGATGTTGCTGGGAGGGAAACAGACGACTAAATCTCATCGTTCGCCCAATCTAGGAAGCCCCGTTCCCAAAATCAACACCGAATCCCCAACTTATTATGATTAATCTAATGCGGAAGAATCAGCGCTGGCTGATGATCCTAATTTCCGCCGTCGTCATCATCGCTTTCGTCTTCCTCTACAATCGGAGCGACCTCGACAAATTGAGCAAAAACTCCATCGGCTCGATCTACGGAAAATCCGTCACCGGCATCGAGTTTGCCCGCATGGAAAAGCAGTTCGACGTCGCTCGCATCCTCGGCATGGTCGATTTATTTCAGGTGCTCGCCAATGGCAACGGCGATCAAACCGAGAACTTCGTCTGGAACACACTCGTGCTCCGCAAAAAAGCCGCTGCACTCCAAGTCCAGCCGAGCGACGAAGCCGTCACCCAGAAAATTCAGCAACTTCCCGCACTGCAAACGGGCGGCCAGTTCGACATCACAAAATACCAGAACTTCGTCGCCAACGCCCTCACGCCCCGCGGCTTCAGCGAAGAGCAATTTAACGACCTCATTCGCGACGAACTAAGCCTCGCGAAATTGCGCGATCTCGTCGGTTCCTCGACCGTCGTTTCCGAGAACGAAGTCGTCGAAGCCTACGGCGGCGCCTTCCGCAAACGCCATTTGCAAGTCGCCAGGTTGAAGCGTGAATCCTTTGCAACTCCGATCACTTCCGACGAGATCAAAGACTACTACGAAAAAAACAAAGCCAGCTTCCAGACCGACGAAAAACGCGCCGTGCAATACGTCCGTTTCGCGCTCTCCGACGCTGACAAAAAACTCATCGGCAAATCGCGCGTCGCCGCTCTCCAGCCGATCTCGAATCAGGCCGATTTGTTCTCCCAAAAACTGGTGAAAGCCGGCGCCAATTTCGAAGCGATCGCGAAAGAACTCAACGCCCCGATCCAGCAAACCGCCGCATTCACAAAGGCCACTCCGCCCACGGAAATCGCCAGCGTGCCGCAAGTTGCGCCGACGATTTTTTCGCTCAGCAAAGACGCGCCCGACAGCGACGTTTTGCAAACGGAAGACGGCTTCTACATTTTCCATCTCGAGAAAGTGGATCCCGCCATTCCGCAAACACTCGACGAGGCCACAGCCAAGATCACCGGCCTGTTGAAAGACGAAAAAACCACGGCGGCCATGACCAAAAAAGGCACCGAGCTGCAAAAATCCATCGGAGTTGCATTGAAATCTGGCCAGACCTTCGCGCAGGCCGCGGAAGCGAATGGACTGAAAGTCGAATCCGTTCCCGTCTATGCGCCCGCCGAGTTGCAGCAGAGCCAGGACATGAGCCCCGATCGCCTCGTGCAAATGCGGGCTGCGAACCTCGCCGAGGGGAGCGTCAGTGACCTTTTTCCCACGATGGACGGCGGCGCGATTGCCTACCTCGAAAAACTGGAACCACTCGACGAGGCAAAATGGAAAACCGATCGTGAAAGCATCCTCGAACGTTTCTCATCGAGTCGTCGCGAAATCAGCTTCGAAGAATGGTTTCGCGCCCAGCGCGCCGCCGCGAATGTCCACCGCGGACCCGACCAAAGTTAGCAGAATCGACTGCAACTCGACTCAGTTTTTGCGGAAACGGTTTGGCTAGAAACCCAACCCCGGAGGAAGACCCATGCCGCCGGTGATTTTGCCCATCTCGGCTTGTTGCATGGCGCGGCCTTTTTCGATGGCTGCCTGGATGCCGCTGAGGATGAGGTCTTCGAGAAATTCCACGTCCTCGGGATCGACGATCGTTTTGTCGATCTTCAGCGAAACGATGTCGCCGCCGCCAGTCGCGACGACGGTCACTTTGCCGCTGCCGACGCTGGCTTCGACGGTTTTTTGGGAAAGTTCTTCCTGGGTGCGCGCAAGTTCTTCCTGCATTTTCTGCGCTTGCTTCATCATTTTCTGGATATTCATCGGAGTTAGATCGGATTGTTAGTTGTGGTTGCTGGGACGACGGAAGTGATTTCCGCCTTGAAAATGTCGAGCGCCTTCTGGATCAGCGGATCATTTTTGAACGCCTCCATCGGATCGATAATCGGCTCGTCAGGTGTCGCGTAGCTGATCGTCGATGGCTGTGCGCCAACTCGCGTGACGCATTGAAGGGCCGTTTTTTTTCCACGCAACTCAGAGAGAATAGACTCCAGAAACTGACGACTTGCCGGACGCTGAAGGTTCTCCATGGCAAATTCGCTGCCTTCGGGAAATGCCAGCGTCAGAGTGTCATCCGGGCCCAATTCGGGTGCAGCAGCTTCGAGAAAAGCGACGATCATTTTCCGTTTCGTGCTCACTTCGCGAATCAATTTCGGCCACAAGTCCTCGATGGTATCGCTTTGGGTAAATTCCGCGTCGGGCAGCGTGACTTCCACTGACGCTTCTATGGGCGGCGCTTGCTCAGGAACTTCAACGACTGGTTTCGTTTCCACGACTACGGGAGGAGTGGCTTTCGGTTTTTCTGAGCGGACTTCCAGTGGTTTCTGCGGAGGCGGCGGAACGCTGGCGGGCGGCGCTGATCGAGGAGGCGGCAAGGACGCAGCAACTGGCATCGGTGAGCCGTCGCGAAGAGATTGGAGTGCGAGTAAAACGTCGTCCAACGATGAGACTTGCAAGCTCTGCGTGGCGCGGATGATCGCGATTTCGAGCTGAAGTTTTTTGTTCGCGGCCCATTTCATGCGGCCTTCGGCGGTGGAAAGTTGCTGAATGAGGTCGAGCAATTTTGGACCGGAAACGAAGCCCGCCTGCTCCTGCAATATCGCTCTAAGTCCGTTGGAAATTTCGCGGTCGAGTGAGCTCGGATCGACTTGGAAAATCAGCAGGTTTCGCAGGTGCCCGAGCAAATCCGTGAGGACTTTCATGAGGTCCTTGCCCGACTCGGCTTGCGCGTGAATCAGCGACAAAGCTTGCGGCGTTTCGATGCGCAAAATGTGTTCGGTGAGCGCGTTGATCGATTCCTGCGAGGTGAAGCCGAAGATTTTCAGGACGTCTTCTTCGTCGATCGCTTCGCCGCAGAATGCCACGAGCTGATCAAGCATCGACTCGGCGTCGCGCAATCCGCCATCGGCTCCACGCGCAATCGCTGCGGCGGCGGACTCGGAAAGCGAAATCTTTTCCTGCGTCGCGATGAATTGCAGGTGATTTGCGATCAACGTGTCGGGAATTCGCTTGAGGTCGAATCTCTGGCAGCGGCTGAGAATCGTCACCGGCACTTTCTGCGGATCGGTCGTGGCGAAGAGAAATTTCACGTGGCTCGGCGGTTCTTCGAGCGTTTTCAAGAGCGCATTGAACGACGAATTCGAGAGCATGTGGACCTCGTCCACGAGGTAAAGTTTGTAGGCACCCTTGGTCGGGGCAAACTTCACGTTGTCGATGATGATCTCGCGGATTTTATCGACCTGCGTGTTCGATGCGGCGTCAAATTCGAGAACATCGAGGCTGTTTCCCTGGGAAATTTCGCGGCAGGAATCGCAGACGCCGCAGGGTGTGGTGGTCGGTTTGCCGTGGCCGGTGTCGCAATTCAGCGCCATTGCCAAAATGCGCGCGGTGGACGTTTTTCCGGTGCCGCGCGGGCCGACGAAGAGATACGCGTGGGCCAGTCGATTCTGTTCGATGGCGTTTTTCAGCGTCTGCGTAATGTGCTCCTGGCCGATGACGTCGTCGAACGTGCGCGGACGATATTTTCTGGCGAAGACCTGGTAGCTGCTCACGTTGTGACTCTATGGCAGAGGACGAAAAGCTGGCAAGCGCGGCCCGCAAAAACTTCCGCTGAATCGGATGGAACTCGCCTGAAAAATTTCTCAGCGGAGTTGCAATCGATTCTGCACGCGGCTATTCGCTGCCGTCGTCGTCGTAATTCCGCATCGGACGAGGTCCGCGCGGTTTCTCTTTTTCGCGACGCGGTGGTTCTCCACGACCGGAGTCGCGTCCGCTGCCGGCGGAACGTCCGCTGCTGGAAAACGGCGGGCGATTGGCTCCGAAACCGCTGCTGCCCGTGCCACCGCTCGGAGGCGTGTTCGGGCGAAAGGGTCCGCCATGGCCGGGAGGACGTGGCCCGGATGGGCGTTCCTCGCGAGGGCGTGCCTCAGTGATGGCGAGCGCGCGACCTTCGATGCGATGGCCGTTCATTTCCGACATGGCGCGTTCCGCCTCGCCATCGCTGGCCAGGGTGACGAAAGCGAATCCGCGGGATTTACCGGTCAATTTGTCGAGGATCAGTTTGACTTCCTGGACGGTGCCGAAAGGCGAAAAGATGTCTTGGATTTCGTTCTCAGTCAGATGAAAAGCGAGGTTGGCGACGTAGAGTTTATTTCCCATGAGAATGACGATGACGGACTACTGCGGATGAGCGGCTGATTTGGACGACTAAAATGGACGGAACGATTGGGAGATTATTTGCCTATATCTTCGTTCCAGAGCAAGGGATTTTCTTCAATGAATTTCGTCATCATTTCGTAACATTCCGGCAAATCGAGGTCGATGACCTCGACGCCGTGGGCGCGCATGAACTCTGGCCCTCCCGGGAAAGTGCGACTTTCGCCGACGATGACTTTTTTGATGCCAAACTGCACGACGGCGCCGGAGCAGAGATAGCAGGGCATGAGCGTGGAATATAAGGTCGTGCCCCGATAGTGGCCGATGCGGCCGGCGTTTCGGAGGCAATCGATCTCGGCGTGAGTGATCGGATCGCCGTCTTGGACGCGTTTGTTATGGCCGGTGGCGAGAAGTTTTCCGTCGCGCTGAATCGCGGAGCCAATCGGAATGCCGCCTTCGGCCAGGCCTTTTTTTGCGTCGTCAATCGCCGCGCGCATAAATTCGTCCATGGAGTTGAGGAATAACGTTTTTTTGAGCGGAGTTCCAGTGAATTCTAGCCAATTTCGCTCTCGCGGAAAATGAACCGGGGCACTCTCGCGAATGCCCCGGTCACCAACCACTACACTACCAAATTGTTTTAGCGATCGCCGCCGCCGTCACGGATGCCGTAGCGATACGGATCGGGCGTGAGAACTTTCGCCACTTCCTCGGCGATGTTTCGGTAATCGAACATTTCCGAGGAACCCATTCCCGAGCTGTAAACCGAGCCCGCCGGGCCGGCTGCTTTGCTGCTGGATTTCACATCGAACGCGTAGAGCACGCCCTCGGGAGCGCCGCCTTTTCCGTCGCTGGTGCCGTTTTCGATTCCGGCTTGAGTCACACGCACATGGACGATCGCGACGGTGCGGCCTGCGCCGACGCGACCAAAGAAAAAGCGCAACGCCTGGTTGCCGCCATCGACGACGTCAATATTTCCATCGACGACCCAGCCTTGCTCGGGAAGATCGTTGTCATCGATCACGATGGCCGGAGCGATGTGGGCGAGTTGTTCCTTGAGAGCGATGCCGAGTTCGGCGGGAGCGAGTGACTGGCGAATCGGGCGTTCGCCGAGCGGACCGTGATCGCCAACGAATGTGGCGTCTGCGACGGTGAATGGCCGGATATAAATGTTACTCGGATGGTGCGCGCCACTGGCGACGTAGGTTTTCGTGACTTCGACGTTGGCGCAGCCGACGAGCGAAAGCGTGGCGAGGCTAAGGAGAGCGGGTAGGAATTTCATAAGGATGGAACTGGAATCAAGAAATAATCATGCACGAACTGTGCCGCGAGCGAAAAAATCAGGATTCGAGCCGTAATTGAGGCAAAAAAGCCGGATTCCACGGATTTGACTGGAACTCGGATGAGAAAATCGCGTCCCGGGTTTTTGCACAAAAGCGAATCAGCGCTTCGACATCGAGTTGATGATGCAACGGCGCAAACGGCGCGATGTTCTCCATTCCGAGATCGAAAAGCCGCGTGGCCGGTTTCATGCGAGTTCCATCCTTATGGTGGTGCGGCCGCTCGAATTGCTTCCGCAGATGCACAAACGCGCCAGCGATCTGGATGAGGCCTTTGTAAAACGCGTAGTCGGCGTCGTTTTCGCGGTCCATTTTCAGCCAGAGATTCTCCAAAACGTCGTGGGCTTCGTAGTATTCGCCGCGATTAAAACAGGTGAAATAACCGACGTAACGCGGATCAAACAGGGCCTCACCCGACTGTTCTGCGGGAGCTAATTCCTTTACAAACGCGGATATTCGATCACTTTTTTTCATCGGACTTCCAGTGGATTCATCATTAACGCGGTTTAGCACACATTTACAAGGCGGGACGCTCGCGGATTGGCCGGGTCAGCCGTGAACGTCTGGATTCTTCTCGCGCTCGCAGGATTGGTGGGCGCGTCGGCATTTTTCTCCGGCATGGAGACGGCGCTGTTTTCGCTCCAGGAAAATCAGGTGCGCCGCTTTCGCGAGAAAAAGCTTCGCATCGCTCTCGCCTTGGAAAGGCTCACCGCGGATCGACGGCGCTTGCTGTCGGTGATTTTGTTTTCCGACGTGATGGTCAATGTGCCGCTGATTTTGCTCTGCCTTTATCTGGCGGAAAGTTCGGCGAACCATCTTTTGCCCGCGTGGCTGTTGCTGCTCGGGTTGTTTGGCGTCGTGGTTATTTTTTGCGATCTCGTCCCCAAGCTTCTCGCCCTCACGCATCCGCTGGAACTTGCCCCGCTCGCCGTTTGGTATCTGGATCTCGCGGTGCCGGTGCTCGGAAAAATCACCGGTTTATTGGAACGGGCGACCGATCAGCTAGCAGAATGGGTGACTCCAAAATCCATGGAGTCGAAGGACACTCTAAGCGAAGGAGAATTTTCCACTTTGATCAAACTCGGCGCAGAAACCGGTGTGATCGACAACCAGGAGCGGGGAATAATCGCGGAAATCATGAAGCTGGCCGACAAAACGGCGAAGGATTGCATGACGCCGCGCGTGGATAGTTTCTCAATGCCCGACGATCTCACGAATGAAGAAGCGATCACGCTTTTGCGAACGAAACGTCGCCGCCTCGTGCCGATCTATGGCGAGACGCCGGACGACATTCTCGGCGTGCTCGACGTGGCGGTTTTTTTGGCAAACCCGACCCAGCCTTACCCGGAAATCCTCGTCCCGCCGTCGTTTGTCGCCGAGACGATGAATGCGCTCGAACTCCTGCAAAGTTTCCTCCATCGCCCGCAGCGCATCGCCATCGTCGTCGATGAATTTGGCGGAACGGAAGGCGTCGTCACGTTCTCCGACATCGTCGAGGAAGTGATCAGCGACGCCGTTCCATTGGGGTCGGATTTATATATAGAAGACGCGGGTCCGGGGAAACTCATCGTCAGCGGCCATGCGCGCTTGGACGACATCAGCGAACGGCTCCACACCACGATCGAGCACGAGGGGCTCGACACCATCGGCGGCTACATTTTCAACAAAATGGGCTACGTCCCACGCCCAGGCTCCGTGGTGGAAATTCCCGGTTACACGCTGGGCATTCGTCGGGCCACGAAGCGTCGGGTGCAGGAAGTTTTCATTGAAAAAACGGAGTCGAGTTCCATCGAAATGGAGGCGGCATGATCTGGTGGTCGCTCGGCATTTGCCTGCTGATTTCGTTTCTCTTCGCGGGAGTCGAGGCGGGATTGCTCTCTATCAACCCCGTCCGCCTCAGCCATAACGTCCGCAAAAAATCACCCGGCGCCGTGCGTCTCCAGGCGTTGATGCTTCATCCGCAACGACTGCTCATCACGGTGCTTCTAGTCACTAATCTGCTGAAAATTTGCGCCCTGTTGCTCATCACTGAATTGCTCCGCGACAAACTGGGCGACTGGAGCTACATCGCGGCGTTTTTCATCGCGATCCCGGTTTTTGTCGTGCTGATCGAGATGTTACCCAAATCACTTTTTCGCCGATTTCCGTATCGCCTGCTCGCACCGCTCTCCGAGTTACTCCGCATCGTTTACTGGGTGCTCTCGCCGGTAATCTGGTTGCTGACCTGGGCAGGAAAACGCGTATTCCACAACGAAGATCCGCGCGACCTTTTCATCGCCCGAGAGGAACTCAAAGACCTCACCAGCGAAGTCGAAATGAGCGGTTCGCTCGATCCGGCCGAGCGAGCGATGATCCATAACGTGGTCGATTTTAGAGCCGTGTTAGGGCGCGATGTCATGATTCCGCTGGATCAAGTCGCCCAGGTAAAACCCGAAACGCCGGTCACCGAATTGCTCGCCATGGCCAAGAAAAAAGGCTGGGACCGTTTCCCGGTCGTCGCCGCAGACGGGCAAATCATCGGCCTCGTTCGCTCGTTCGAAGTCCTCCTCGACGGACGCCTCCACACCAGTGCGCAACATCATTTGCGCCGCATCATCAGCGTCCGCGCCGATGAACCTGCGACCCAGATCATTCGCAAACTGCGCGCCGCCCGCATGTCGCTCGCCGCCGTTCTCGATGAAAATAATCAGCCCGTCGGTGTCGTCCGCCCGGAGGACTTGATTGACCGCCTGATCAACGTCAACGTAGGCTCCGCCAAACCTGCCCGGCCTGCGGCAGCGAGCTAAACCCAACCACCTTTTTTCCATGAATTCCAACGAACTTTCCCCACGCGAAACCCCTGAGCCGACCGCAGAGCCGAGTCAGACGAGACAGCCCCGCACCTTTTCTCCACAGGGGCAATCGGATGCAACTCCGCTCACTTCCGAGCCGACAGCCGAAATCCCCGCAGAATCGAGCGGAGCGAACCGAAGATCGCCGTCAGGCAAATCGCCTGCCGAAGGCAGCCCACAGGGGATGCGCGGAAGCGCAGAGCAATCGAC
>JAYVOE010000039.1:0-16041 GCA_043758065.1 Spartobacteria bacterium
CCTGCACCAGCTCAATCTCCTCTACGACCGGAAATTTGAAGTCGGTCGCATCGAAGAAAAATACACGCTGAAACTCGGTTACCGCTCCTCGCACACCGATTCACTGGTGGCCGTGCGTCCGGGTGCGCGCATCCTCGATCTGGGTTGTGGCGAAGGCTACTGGGCAGAGGAAGCGGCCGGGCTGGGGGCCAATGTCACAGGCGTTGATCAGTTTGCGCCAATTGGCAGTCCATCGGCCGTGCGGTATTTGCGGGCGGATCTGGACGCGCCGGAGTTGCCCACAGCGCCGAGCGAATACGATCAGATTTTCATGCTCGATATCATTGAGCATTTAAAAGATCCGGAAGCGTTTTTGGAAAATCTCCGTGCGGCTACTGGCGGAAAGCGGCCCGAATTGATTCTGACGACTGCCAACATCGGATTCGTCGTCACGCGGCTGATGCTTCTTTTCGGCCAATTCAACTACGGCCGAAAGGGAATTTTAGATCGGACTCACACTCGACTCTTTACTTTCAAAACACTCCGCCAGGCGCTGGAAGAAACTGGCTTCGTCGTTGAGGAAATGCACGGTATTCCCGCACCGATTCCCGCGGCGTTGGGCGACAATTTTCTGAGCCGGGGATTAATGCTGCTCAACCGGGTTCTGATCCAGATTTCTCGCGGCCTTTTTTCCTATCAAATTTTCCTCAAAGCGACCGCCACAGCTACCATCCAGACCCTTCTCGGGGAAACGATTGAAGCTTCCGAAGTGCTCGCGGCGAATCTGGAAAAATCCAGCGGAGTTCCATCGATATCTGCCGCGTAAGAAAACTACCGCGGCGTCAGAAATTCGTTCAACGTCGCTTCGAGTTCGTCGAGGCGAGTTTCCAGCGCCTGAATCCGGCTCAGAAGAGCGGTGTCGCTCTCCGCTGATGCGACCGGTTTTTGCAACACGGCGGATTCTTTTTTGTGAAAAGGCAAATCGCCGACCTTGGTCTGTTTGCCATCCTTGCAATTGATTACGAGCGTGTCCTCGTCGATCTCGCCTTCCTTGATAAATTCCTGGATCGAGCTCAACGTCGTCGGGCCGTAATAATGGTCGTCGCTCATCTGGAGCAGCCAATCCATTTCCAACTCCGCGAACATCGGAGCCTTGATCCAGGTGGTTTCGTCGCGAGAGATTTTATCGAGCGGCGAAACTTGGGCGGCTTGGGCCCAAGTCTTGATCTGCTCGAAGGTGACAGGACCAAAAATGGTGCTGTCGTCATGCTTCATTAAATGCCAGTTTTCTAGAGTGCTCATGGGGAGGGGCTATTTTTTAGGGGTGACTGCGGGGGAACTGACGGGAGAAGCGGCGGGTGAAAGGGCTGGCGTAGGGGCCGGCGTGGGAATCGAAAGAACCTGACCCACTTGCATTTTGCGGGCGTCGGTAATCTTATTCAGCTTCTGAATCGCTTCGACCGTCGTCCCATATTTCTTTGCGATATTCGTTAGATTATCGCCTTTGACGACCGTGTGTTGGATAACGCTCGGGTCCGGCGTCGGGGTCAATATTGCCGTGGGAGTTTGCGCGGGCGAGTTAGTTGTGTTTACCACGGGAGTTTCAGTCGATTCTGGTGCGGCCACAGCGCCATTCGCGGCTTTGGCGGGACGGCGTTGCCCCATCGCGACTCCGAGACGCTCAATTTCTGCGGTTAACGCATCGATCTGGCGGGTTTGTTGAATGACTGCATCGCGCAGAGCGCCGACCTGACGTTTTAAATCTGCATCTCCTTCTCCCGGAGTCTGTGCAAAAAGAGAACTCGAAGTTAAAACGATTCCTGTAAATAAGATGCAGAGAAATGGCGCACGCATTGAATGGAGGATACAGAACCGATCCAGCAACGCAAGCTCGCCAGAGGGAAAAGTGCGTCAGTTTTTCAGCTTTTTTTCCATGTCGACGTCGGAAGGTGATCCGAGTTTGAGTGCAATCTGGTAATGCTTCTCCGCCAGTGCTTTATCCGGCGGGTCGCGTTGCAAATACATCAGGGCGAGATTGAAATGTGCGTCGGAATATTTCGGATCGAGCCGGATTGCCTGCTGCAGCTCAGCTTCCGCGCCGTCGAACCAGCGTTTTTGGCCAATGGCGACGCCGAGATAGTTGTGGACCTTGGGATTTTCCGGGTTTAACACCGCTGCCTGGGCGAGCGCAGCCAACGCGAGATCGGGCTTGCCCTCGTAGACGCGGACCATCCCGAGCAATGTCCAGGCAACGCCCGAGTCGGGTTCGGCACGGATCGCTTGTTGAAAAAGCGCATCACTTTGCTCCAGTCGACCAGCGCGAAACGCGATCGTTCCGAGATTGATCAGCGGCATGGGATGGCCCGGGCTGAGAGCGCGCATTTTCTCAAATTGCAGCCGCGCCATGGCGAGATCACCTTTTTCAAAGGCCTCCATCGCGACGCTGGCAATCAGCTTGGCGTCCTCGCTGAGCGGCGCGTAGTTTTTCGTCGTGCTGCGTGTCGGGACGGAATTGGCCGTCCGCAAGGCACTCATCGTCTCGACTTTCAGTCGGGCTGCAGTTGTATCGGATTTCTCAAACGCGGCCAGCGCCGACGCTCGATCGCTGGGCGACTGCGCGGCGAGAACGAGGCGAAGCGCGAAAAAAACCGCAATGCCGCGAATTTTCATTTTCCGCGCAGGGCTACTGAACGTTCCGTGGCAGATCGCACGGCACCAATGAGTGCGGCGCGCAATCCGGCGTTTTCCAGTGCTTCCAGTCCGGCGATGGTCGTGCCGCCGGGGCTGGTGACCATGTCGCGCAGCGTGGCCGGGTGCAGCTTGGTTTGCACGACCATTTCTCCGGCACCGATGACCGTCTCCGCAGCCAGTTGCAACGCTAAATCCCGTGGAAGTCCCATCAAAACTCCGCCGTCGGCGAGCGCTTCGATCACGGTGTAAACATACGCCGGGCCGCTGCCGCTCAATCCGGTGACCGCGTCCAAAGCGCTTTCTGGCACGCGTGATACGAATCCAACTGCGCTAAAAATTTCTTCCACGATCTTCGCGTGTTCTTCACCGGCGGTCTCGCCAAGAGAGTAGGCCGTCGCGCCCCGATGAACCAACGCTGGCGTATTCGGCATCACGCGAACCATCGTTGCATCGGGAGCCGATTTCTGAAGCGTCGAAAGCGTTATTCCAGCGGCAATGGAAATGACCAGTTTTCCACCAAGCGAAGGCTTCATTTCCTGCAAAACAGCCGTCACATCGCCGGGCTTCACGCACAGAAGAAGCACGTCCGCCGACTCGGCGACCGCCAGATTGGAGTCCATGGCCAACGCACCGCAACTTTCGGCCAGTTTTTTCATGCAAGTGGCATCCTTATCACTGAGAAAAAACTGCGCGCCGGGAAATTTCCCGGATTTAGCGACGCCTTGAAGAATGGCCCCGGCCATTTTGCCGCAACCGATAAAGCCTAATTTCAGCATCCGCAGAATCTAATCAGACTCGAATGGGAAAAAAAGCCATTCGTTGTGGAAACTTCGACGGCGTTTTTAGTTCGCGCTTTCCCTGTTCTTTCCATTGCCAAGCGCAGACGGGCAGCCTAAGTTTCGCGACTTTTCTTTACTCAAAATTATGAACGTCGAAGTCGAATCCCTGCCCAATTGTCTAGCCTCCGTTAAAGTCGAAGTCCCGTCGGACAAAGTCGTCGCCACTCAAACCCGCATCGCCGCCGGCTATAAAAACCAGGCGCGAATCCCCGGCTATCGTCCCGGGAAGGCGCCTCAATCGGTGATCGATAAGAAGTTCCAAAAAGAAATCAAGGAAGAGCTGACCAAGCAACTCGTGGACGAAGGTTTCCGGGCCGCGATCGAGAAGGAAAAGTTGAAGGTGCTCTCCGTTTCCGATGTGCAAGATGTGGAGTTTCACGAAGATCACAGCCTGTCGTTTACCGCGACGGTGATCACGCAGCCGACCTTCGAACTGCCTGAATACAAGGGACTTCCAGTGCAAGTGCCACCTGCGGGCGTGCAGGAGGGCGACATCGATCGTGCCCTGCAAAACCTACGCGAACAACATGCCGAATACGTCGATGTGACGGGGCGCGGCGTGGAAATGGGCGATTTTGCGGTGATCGATTACACCGGCACCGTTGATGGAAAATCCGTCGCGGAGATTGCGCCCAAAGCAGGTCGCGCTCTCGCTGGCAACACCGGTTTTTGGATTAAGATGGGACCCGAATCATTTTTTAAGGGATTTTGCGATCACCTCGTGGGTGCCCAGATCGATGAAAACAGGAAGTTTGCCATCGACGTTCCAGCAGATTTTCCCGCGACCGACGTGGCCGGATTGAAAATCGATTTTGAGGTGACTTTGAAAGGAATCAAGTCTCAGGCATTGCCCGAGCTCAACGACGAATTAGCCGCGAAAGTGATCCCAGATCACACTTACGAGCAGCTCGTGGAATTGCTCAAAGAAGAAATCGCCAGCCAGCGCGCGAACGAGGTTGACCGCTTAAAGCGCGATCAGGTGGTGGAAAATCTTCTGGCTAAAGTGGAGTGCGAATTGCCTCAGGATATGGTGCAAAACGAGACACGCCGCATCATGGCAGAAATCGTCCAGCAGAATCAAAAACGTGGTATTTCCGACGAGGAACTGAAGCAGAACGAAAAAGACATCGTTGTCCAGGCGGGCACTGCCGCCCGAAATCGTCTAAAAGGTGCATTCATTCTCACGCGCATCGCCGAAAAAGAAGAAATCCGTATCAACCGCAATGAAGTGGACAATCGCGTCGATGAAATGGCGGAAAAATACCGTGTGACTCCGAAGAAGATGCAAAACGAACTGCAAAAGCGCGGTGGCTTCGGAGGCCTTCAAGAAGACATTCTCATGGGCAAGGTGATTGATTTTCTCGTGGCGAACGCTACTATCCAGGAAGTCGCCATTCCGACTCCTGCAGCGTAAGGTATTTTATGAATCCAATTCCACCGTTTGCGTCTGGCCCATTTGGCTCTTACTCGCCTCAAAATTCCATGCTCGTCCCGATGGTTGTCGAGCAGACGGGCCGCGGCGAACGTAGCTACGACATTTATTCTCGGCTGCTGAAGGACCGCATCATTTTCCTTGGAACAGCCGTGGACGATCACGTGGCGAACCTAATCATTGCGCAGCTTCTCTTCCTCCAAATGGAAGATCCCAAGAAGGACATCCATCTTTACATCAATTCACCCGGCGGTTCCGTGACGGCTGGTCTGGCAATCTACGACACGATGCAGTTTTTAACGTGCGATGTTTCCACGTATTGCCTCGGCATGGCAGCCAGTATGGGCGCGGTGTTGCTGGCTGCAGG
The DNA here is from genome assembly GCA_043758065.1 of Spartobacteria bacterium. Classification (GTDB taxonomy): domain Bacteria; phylum Verrucomicrobiota; class Verrucomicrobiia; order Chthoniobacterales; family DASVRZ01; genus DASVRZ01. Next base: position 5,309 of record JAYVOE010000039.1, read on the forward strand.
CGCGAAAGGAAAGCGTTACGCGTTGCCTAATTCGGACATCATGATTCACCAAGTCTCCGGCGGTGCCCAAGGGACTGCCAGCGATGTGGAGCGAACGGTAGAATACATGTATAAGCTGAAAAAGCGTCTCGTCCGAATCCTTGCGCATCACACCGGCAAGACTCCCGAGCAGGTTAATTCGGATTCCGATCGCGATAATTACATGACTGCCGATGAAGCGGCGGCTTATGGTTTGGTCGATGAAGTGGTTAAATCCCAGAAAGAACTTCCAGCGTCTGCCAAACCGGAACTTAAGGACAAACCATCCGATCCTCCTGCCCCGGTTGCATTGCCGACATAGGTTTTTCATTGGAGTTCCAACGATATCATGGCTAGAGCTTCCAATCTGACAATGTGCTCTTTCTGTGGAAAGAGCCATTCCGAAGTGAAAAAGCTGATCGCAGGCCCTGGAGTTTATATCTGCGATAGCTGTATTAATGTCTGTAAAAGTATTCTTGATAAGGAATTAAGCGAAGACGGCCGCAAAAAAATCGCTCAGGAAATGCGGGTGCCGAACCCAGCCGAGATTAAGCGCCAATTGGATCAGTATGTCATCGGTCAGGAACTGGCCAAACGCACCCTTTCAGTGGCGGTCCATAATCATTACAAGCGAATCCTCGACAATCCGCATCCATCTGAGAAGGGTTTTTCGGAATTCTCGGATGTCGAACTAGAAAAGAGCAACATTCTTCTTTTGGGCCCAACTGGCTGCGGAAAAACGCTTCTCGCCAAGACTCTCGCCCGAATCCTCGACGTGCCATTTTGCATTGCCGACGCCACGACGCTGACTGAAGCCGGATACGTCGGCGAAGATGTGGAAAATATCGTTTTGCGATTGCTTCAGGCTTCTGATTACGACGTCAAACGCGCCGAGATCGGCATCGTTTACATCGACGAAATCGACAAGATCGGCCGGTCGAACGGCAACGTCAGCATCACCCGTGACGTCTCCGGTGAGGGCGTCCAACAGGCACTGCTGAAAATCCTTGAGGGCAGCACGTGCAATGTCCCTCCCCAGGGCGGACGCAAGCATCCGCAACAGGAATACATTCAGGTTAATACCGACAAAATTCTCTTCATTTGCGGCGGAGCCTTCGTGGGACTCGAAAAAATCGTGACCCGTCGTGTCGGCAGTAACTCCATGGGTTTTCACGCTGTCACCAGTAATGACGGCAGCCTAACGGTGCCCGAGGCATTCAAGCGCACCGAGCCAGAAGATTTACTCGCCTTCGGATTGATCCCGGAATTTGTCGGACGCCTGCCTGTTTTGACGGCGCTCAGTCCGTTGAACGAGGAGGAACTCATCCAAATTCTCACCACCCCGAAAAACGCGATGGTGAAGCAATATTCCAAGCTGCTGGGGATGGAAGGCGTCAGCCTAAATTTCACCAAAGACGGCTTGAAAGCCTTGGCAGCGCAGGCTGTCATCAAAGGAACCGGCGCTCGTGCACTGCGTTCCATGATCGAGAAAATTATGCTCGATGTGATGTATGACGCCCCCGGCCGCGAGGATTTAGCCGAAGTGACGATCAATCGCGCTGTCGTCGAAGGCACGAAAGCTCCGATCCTGCGGCGCAAACAGGAAAAAGAAGCGGCCTAAAGTCGTCTGAGTCGGCTCTAACTCCGCTCAAAATTCGCCGCGAAAACTGCAACGCGCCGTCGGTGTTTCGCAGATAACAATCTCACTCAAACCCGGCAGTTGCGCCTCGATCTTCCGCCAGAACCACGCCGCCATGTTCTCAATCGTCGGATTTTCCATTCCTTCGATTTCATTCAGATACGAGTGATCCAGCCGATCGATCAGCGGCTTCATCGCCCCAGTGATCTTCGCATGATCGTAAATCCATCCGACTTGCGGATCGACCTCGCCTGTCACGGAAACTTCCACCTTGAAACTATGCCCGTGCATTAGCCGGCATTTGTGACCTTCCGGCGCGCTTGGCAAAGTTTGGGCCGCTTCAAAAGTGAAATCCTTGGTCATCGTCGCTTTCATAAAAATCAGACTCCCTGCAGTTTCGGATCCCAGATAAATTTGTGCATCTGAAGCTGGAAACGCACATCCAGTTTATCTTCCACCAGCCATTCCACAATCTGCCGCGGCTCGATGACTGTGAAGTTCGGCGAAAACAGCACGGAACAGATTCGAGTTAGATCGTATTCAGCGATTTTCTCGCAGGCCCAGTCATAATCGACCCGCGAACCAATCACGAATTTCACCTCATCGCGCGATGTTAGAAACGGCACATTGGAAAACAAATTCCGATCACACATTCCCGAGTCCGGCGTCTTCAAATCCATGATCCGATGCACGCGTGGATCGATTTTTGAAATGTCATGCGCACCGCTGGTTTCAATGAGAACTGTCTTGCCCGCGTCGCAGAGCGCCGTCATTAACGGCAACACATTTTTCTGCAAAAGCGGCTCGCCACCCGTAATTTCCACCAGCGGACAATCCATCGCCAGCACTTCGGCAAGCACATCCGAGATCAGACGCTTGTCGCCTTTGTAAAACGCATACGCCGTGTCGCAATACGTGCAGCGCAAATCACAAAACGTCAGTCGCACGAAGACGCAGCGCAACCCGGCCCAGGTGCTTTCGCCCTGAATCGACTGGTAAATCTCGTTAACGGTCAGCGTCAGTTCACTCTGACTCAGCTCTTTTTGCTCCATAAAAATCAGGCGCGAATTATTCTCGAAAAAACTTCCTAAGAAATCCACGCGGAAGCCCGTTTACCCCTTGCCGAGCCCCATGTCAAACGCCCCAACCGACGCTGCCAGTATCGAATCCACCCTCGCTCGCTACGAGCGACCGCTCATTCAATACGCGCTCGGCCTCACTTCCGGCGACATCGACCAGGCGCGCGACATCGTGCAGGACACCTTTCTGCGACTCGTCCGCGAGCCCACGCCGCCCGTGGACGACCACCTCGGCCCGTGGCTTTTCACCGTCTGCCGCAACCGCGCGCACGATCATCATCGCAAATCCAAACGCCTCATCTATATGGAAAAAACCGCCCTGGAAGATTCGCCCTCCGACACAGTTGGCCCATCGCACGCCCTCGAAGAAAAGGAAAACGCAGTCGAGTTAGGGCGATATCTGGAGCGGCTTCCGGAGAATCAGCGCGAAGTCATCCGGCTGAAATTCCAACTCGATTTGAGTTACAAAGAAATCGCCGAAATCACCTCGCTCAGCGTCGGCAACGTCGGATTTCTCCTCCATACCGGACTGCGAAAACTCCGCGAATTCCTTCAGGAAAACGAAACCTTCAACCTCCAAAAATCCCGCTAACCATGAACCTCGACGATCCCAAACTCACCGCCTACGCCCTCGGCGAAATCACGGACCCCGCAGAACGCAGCGAGATCGAAACCTGGCTTGCCGCGCATCCCGAAGGTCAAGGCCACGTCGCAGAAATACGCGAACTGGCGTCCTTTCTTTCCGAAAATCTCCATGCGAGTTCCATCGGACTCACCGCCGCACAGCGCGAAGAGATTCTTCATCCAGACAAAATCATTCCGCTCCCGACCGCCCGTCGCAACTGGTCCATCGTGGCCCTGACCGCGCTCGCCGCCTGCCTCGCCGCCGCCCCATTATTGCCTTGGGCGGAGTTGCTGCGTCTTCGGGACAGTTCTGCTCCCAATGTCGCCATCAACGACAAGCCGATGAGGCTGCAAATGCCGACCAACGAGCCGACCCCGAGTGTCGCTCCGAAAAAAGAGCTTCTCTCTGGCGAAATGGTCGCCACAGAAGCGGGCCAATTTGATGCCGCGGCTCCCGCTGCCGTATCCGCACCTCATCTCCAAAACGAACAGATCGACGAGGTAAAACTAAAAAGCCAGATCAGCCGATCTCCCATCGTAGCGGATGCAGCCCCGGCTTCTGCACTCTTAACTCGAGAAACAGCCCACGCGATTGCAGGTTTCACGGCAGGTTGGAGCCAAGTCGTCGCTAGCGAACGCCGCGGAGACCTTGCAAAATCCGCCGCCGACTCCCGCTCGGCCTCGTTAGCCTTCGCAGATAAAGATGGAGCACCTCGCGAAGCCTTCAATACCGAAGCCTACGACTCCATCGCCGAAAACGACTTTCTTTCCGCCAAAGAAAACCCGCTCTCCACGTTCTCCATCGACGTGGACACCGCGAGTTACGCCAACGTCCGCCGCTTCCTGAACGACGGCCAGTTGCCGCCGAAGGGCGCGGTTCGCATCGAGGAATTGCTCAATTATTTCACCTACGACTACGCGCCGCCGACGGGTGATGCTCCGTTTTCCACCAACCTCGAAGTGGCCGATTGCCCCTGGCAGCCCGATCACCGCCTCGTTCGCATCGGTTTGAAGGGCCGCGAAATCCCGGCCGCCGATCGCAAGCCCGCCAACCTCGTTTTCCTGATCGACGTCTCCGGCTCGATGGACGAGCCCAACAAGCTCCCGCTCCTCAAGCAAAGCCTGCGTCTGCTCGTCGATCAACTCGCGGAAAACGACCGCGTCGCCATCGCGGTTTACGCAGGGAGCTCAGGACTGGTTTTAGAATCGACTTCCAACAAAATGGCTATTCGCGCCGCCCTCGAAAACCTCCAGCCCGGCGGCAGCACCAATGGCGCCTCCGGCATCCGCCTCGCTTACGAACAAGCCGTCGCCCACTTCCAAAAGGACGGCGTCAACCGCGTCATCCTCGCCACCGACGGCGATTTCAACGTCGGCGTCACCAGCCAGAGCGACCTCGTCGACCTCATCACCGACAAGGCGAAATCCGGCGTTTTCCTCAGCGTCCTCGGCTTCGGCACCGGCAATGTGAAGGATTCCACCATGGAAAAACTGGCCGACAAAGGCAACGGCAACTACGCCTACATCGACAGCCTCCGCGAAGGCAAAAAGGTCCTCGTCGAGCAAATGGGCGGCACCCTCATCACCATCGCCAAGGACGTGAAAATCCAGGTCGAGTTCAACCCCAATGTCGTCAGCAGCTACCGGCTGATCGGTTACGAGAATCGCGCGTTGAAAAAAGAAGACTTCAACAACGACAAAAAAGACGCGGGCGAAATCGGCTCCGGCCACACCGTTACCGCGCTCTACGAAGTCGTCCCGACAAATGATGCGAAGCCTTCAAGTTCCGTCGATCCGTTGCGATACCAATCCAACTCCGGTGGAAAAAAAACTGAGTCGAGTTCCAGTGCTATCGCGGGCCAACTCAGCGAAATGCTCACCGTCAAACTCCGCTACAAACAGCTTGTGGGCGACGTCAGCCAGAAGCTCGAGTTTCCCTTGCACGACGACGGCAAAAAACTCGCCGCCGCCAGCACCGACTTCCGGTTTGCCAGTGCCGTCGCCGAGTTCGCCCAGTTGATCCGCCAATCCGAACATCGCCAGCTCGCCAGTTGGGACGCCACCATTGCGAGAGCCAACGACGCCAAAGGCGAAGATCGCGGCGGCTACCGCGCCGAATTCATCGAACTCGTCAAAAAGGCCCGCGACCTCACCCGCCACAACGACTCGTAATTGCGGCGTCAGTCGCTGGATTTCTCGTCGTTACGCAGTTGCACTGCGTAACGCACTTGTCTCCGCAGCTTGGCTGCCCTGGAATGTCAATAAAAGTGGAAGGTCGCTTTTTCCAAAGTGAAGCTCAGGCAGTGCAACTGCCGGAACCACTGCGTTCCCAAGTGCAACTTGGGAACGAGAGAGGTTCCGCGTTGTAGCGTCGAGCCTGTGGCTCGAAACACCCATCGAGGCGCAGCCTCGACGCTACAGCGTCTATTTTGGGAACGAGGGGAGGTTCCGCGTTGTAGCGTCGAGCCTGTGGCTCGAAACGCCCATCGAGGCGCAGCCTCGACGCTACAGCGTCTATTTTGGGAACGAGGGAATGGAAACTCGCCGCCAGTGAATGGTGGCAGCACCTGAACCAGCTAAAGCCGCACAATCCTGTCAGGATAGCGCAAAGGCTAGATCGCCTCAAGTTTCCATTGACAACACGTCTAAAAGTCAGTTTCCTGTCCGCGACAGAACCACACACATTCAACTTAAAAACTAAACCTTATGCCCGACGACAACCGCATTTCCGCCGACGTTTCCGACGTCGATAAAGCCACCATCCTGCAAAAGATCGACGAGATCCGCGAGCTCCTCCCGTTCCTCGCCAGCCTTACGCCCGACGAACGCCAGACCCTGCCCAAACTCGGCGAAAAGACCCTCGCCTTCGACGTCAAAGCCTCCAACTACATGGAGACTAACCCCAAGCTCGTCCCCGGTTTCGTCGAAATGCCCGAGCTCATCAAAGACCGCGCCCTCTATACCCCTCTCGCTGAAATCGTCCGTGCGCTCAGTGCGCTGAACAACGCTGTGGACGACACCGCTACCCTCGTTGGCCACGAAATCTACATCGCCGAACTCGCTTTTTACCAAAACGTCCGTCAAGCCGCCAAGCGTGGCATCACCGGCGCGCAAACCATCTTCGACGACCTGAAAACCCGCTTCCCCGGCAGCGGCGCGACTCCCGCCGTCGCACCTACACCCGCCAAGCCTTAAATCATTCTCCCACAGGGAGTTATCAGCCGAGAGGGGGTGCTTGCGAAGCACCCCCTCGTCGTTTTTAGCCACCCCTCCCGGCCTCTGAACTCCGACGTCGGAGTCGGAAACTGCCGCTTTGGAGTGGAAAACCGGGATTTCGCAGTCAGAAACGCGGATGCCGAAGCTGAAACCCGGTCACGAGCAGTCGCGAACTGCCGCGTCCGAGTCGTCAGCAACCGCGGGCAGATCGAAAACTGCGCGTCGCAGGTAATAAGCTGCGCCGGAAGAGTGCGGAAGCGCGGCGGCGAAGTTAAAAAGCAGCGGGTAGGGACATGCGGCTCGCATGTCCGGGGGCTGTTACGGCGGACGAGCCAGCGGCTCATCCCTACCTCCGCCCTATCTCAAAGTCCGAGTGAAAATCAGGGTCTGCGCCAGAGGGTCAGGTTATCGCTGAGTTTCTCGGAGCGGTAGCCGGCTTTTTGGGCAAACTGGATAAGTGGCTCCTCAAGTTTCGAATCTTCATTTCCGGTCAAAACTCCGGCTGGCGGGTCGCTGATTAGGATGGAACTCAAATCAGTTTCCGCCAGCAATCCGAGTCGGCCACGACGCGGCTGCGGGACGAGGTGAGCGAACTTCCAGCCAAATGGGCCGGTCGCGAGTTGCGGGTAAACCGAGAGTCCGCCCTCCAGCGCGACGATGGGTGAAAGCGTGAGAATTTTGCCCGAGCCGACGCGTTCACGGAGCGCGACGCCTTGCTGATGGATGCGGGTGACATCCCAATCGCGCGGACGAAAAAGCTGACGCGCTTGCAGGAAAACCGGGCTGCCGTGAACGCTGCTGACGATGGCCAGCACGAGCAATGCGGCGATGATACGACTGGAACTCGACTGCAAAAATCGTGCAGCCAATAAAGCGGCGAGGGGAGCGACGATGTAGAAATGTTGCATCTCGTAGCGCGATGGCGCGAAAGCTCCGGCGAGCAGCGCCAGGCTTGGGACGATCCATCGGAGTTTGCCCCTGTGGAGAAAGGGTGCGGGGCTGTCTCGTCCGACTCGGCTCTGGCGAAGAGATACCACTGCAAGTCCGATGAAAGCGAGGGCGAGCGGGAGATTCGAGAGAACGACTTCCTTGAAGAAAAAGCGGATTTTTCGCCACGGCGTGAGCGTTTTCAGGATGCGGCTATTGTCGGCGTCGAGGAGCGGAAGACGGGGGAACTCAAAGTTACCGAAGAGATAGTTTTCCGGGCTTTGCAGGTAAACCCAAAGGCTCGGCGACAACGCGATGGCGACGCCGATAGCACTGGAACTCAGATGAAAAAACCGTTGCCGCCACGGGATGTCGTTCCAGAAAAGTGCGGTCAGCGGGAGCAATCCGGCGAACGGCGCCATGGTCAGGCGACCGCCGGTGGCGAGTCCGGCGAAAAGCCCGGCGGCGAACCAATGCCAGGCGTTGAGTTTTTCGCGAAAGAGCAGAATCGCCATCGCGGAGACGGCGAGCAGACAGGGAACGTCGTGGTTCCAAGTGCGACCGGACGAGACGAGAAAGAGGTGGCTCGTCAACCAAAGCAGCGTGATGGAAACGGCAGATAGCGATCTAACTCCGATGGGTTTTTGCCGGGTGGAATGCCAGGTGCAGCCGAAGATGAGGAGTCCGGTGAGAAACGCGGCGGTGCCGGAAATGAGTCGCGCGGCGAGCAAAGGCGAGGCAACGTTTTTGACAACGAGCGAATCGAGGAAAATCAGATACGGCTGATGAAAAAGTGGGACGTCGCGGTAGGGCAGGAGGCCTTGTCGTGCCCAGAGAACGGCGGGGGCGATGAATTGATGTTCGTCGTGGCTGAGATCGAGGCCGACGCATTGGCCGAAGCAGACGAGCGCGATGAAAATGAGGAATGATACGACTGCAACTCCGATGAGAAATTTTTTCATCCGACTTGCATCGCATTGGCGCGTTCGTCGATTTCGTGGAGCAGTTTCACGGAAAGCCGGGCGAGCGCAATGGTAATGGCCAATGCGGCGAATAAGCCTGCGAGCCAGAGGCCGGATTCGCCGAGTTGGAAACGGGATTTTTCATGGAGCATCTGCACGCCGTATTGGCCGACGGTTCCGAGGTAAACGTAGAAGAAGATGCCAGGCAACTGGCCGAGCGCGATCCAGCCCATGCAGGACCAGAACGGGAGCCGCGTGATGCCGTAGAAGTAATTGAGAAGGCTCGTGGGAAAAAGCGGATGCAGCTGGCTGAGGAAGACGATGCGTCCGCCTTTTTCGCCGATGACTTCGTCCATCGCCTGCCACCGGGCGTTGGCGAGCATTTTGCGCTCAACCCATTTTCGCGCCAGCGTCCTGGAGATGCCGAAAGCGAGGGCGGCCCCGATGAGATTGCCGAGGAGCACGATGACGAATCCGGCCCAAAGTCCGAAGAAAAAACCTGCGCCGACGACGAGGACTCCGGCGGGTAAAAGGAGGACGTTGCAGAGCGCGTAGAGCACCGGATAGGCGACGATGCTGGCCGGGCCGAGGCTTTGCACCCAGCGCTGGGCGTGGCCGATCCAGCTCAGGATGGGGAATTTCCACGCCAGCCACGCGACGAACAGCGCGGCGAGCGCGAGGCCGCCGTATTGAATACGAAGGGCGCTGCGCGTCATTGCGAGCGGACAAATGAGGCGAGTTCCACGGTAGTCTCGTAGTTTAGAAACGGCGTAATCAGGTAGACGCCGGGGAAATGATCGAGCGCAGCGCGGCAGATGTCTTTGCCGAGCTCGATGCCCTTGCGTTTTCCGTCAGCGCCTTCGAGTCCGCGCATCGTCTCGCGGACGTTGTCGGGAATGGAAATGCCGGGGACTTCGTTGTGGAGAAACTCGGTTTGGCGTCCGTTCAATAACGGCCAGACTCCGGTGAAAATCGGGACGCCTAGATGTGCGGTGCGACGGTGCATTTCGGCGACGAGCGCGGTGTCGAAAACGGGTTGGGTCATGACGTAACTCGCCCCGGCTGCAATCTTGCGTTCGAGCCTCGCGACCTGCGAATCGAGGTTTTTTGCATTCGGGTTGAAGGTGCATCCCTGAACGAAATTCGTCTGCACTTTGATGCTTTTTCCGGCGTGATTGTAGCCTTCGTTGAGTCGGGAAATGATCCGCATGAGTTCGATCGAATTCACGTCGTAAACGGACGATGCGCCGGGGTGATCGCCGACTTTAGCAGGGTCGCCGGTGAGCGGCAAAACGTGACGAATGCCGAGCGCGGCGATACCCATCAGTTCGCTCTGGAGCCCGAGTAAATTGCGATCGCGGCAACTGACGTGGATCAGCGGCATGATGTCGAAACGCTCCTTCAAAATCGCGCCGATGGAGACGTTCGCCACGCGCAGGATCGCCAGTGAATTATCGGCCAGCGTGATGGCGTCGCTGCCCGCCTCGGTGAGCGCCTGGGCACCGGCAAAATATTTGTCGAGGTCGAGCGTTTTGGGAGGATCGAGTTCGGTGACGACGACCGTTTTTCCTGCGGCGACGAGATCGAGCAGACTGGTTTCCTGCGAAACGACGCGCGCGACGGGACGCGGCGGCTCGCTGACGTGAATGACGGTTTTTTTTGAGGCGGGTTGCAGTCCGATCAGCGCCTTCGATAGGGCTGCGATGTGTTCCGGCCCAACGCCGCAGCAGCCGCCGATCAGGCGTGCGCCTTGAGCGACAAATTCGCGTCCGGCCGTTGCAAAATATTCGGGCGACAATCCATACAAATACTGGCCTTCGTGATAGAGCGGATGGCCCGCATTCGGAAACGCACTCAACTGGAATTCGAGTGGAATTTTTTCCATCACGCGCAGCATGGCGTGCGGCCCCGTGAGACAATTCAGGCCGACGACATCGGCTCCGGCGGCGGTGAGTTTGCGGAACGCGTCCACGATGCTTTGACCCGAAATCAGGCGACCTTCCTCGCTGCAAACCATCGAACATACGACTGGAACTCCGCTCAGTTTTTTGGCAGCGGTCAGCGCAGTGAGGACTTCGTCGAGGTCGCGAAAGGTTTCCAGTTGGAGCAAATCGACGCCGCCATCAAGCAGAGCGCTGATTTGTTCTGTGAAGACCGCAGCGCGATCGATGCCTTGCTCGCGCACGGCCTCGTTGCTGAGACCGAGGGGGCCGACCGAGCCCGCAACATACGCGTTCTTTCCGGCAGCGGCGGCGCGAGCGATTTTCA